>NZ_JBEOUE010000029.1:0-81959 GCF_040303965.1 Streptomyces sp. NPDC094032
GCTGAGGCTGCTTTGAATGTGTTGGTGGGGCGGCATGAGATGTTGCGTGCGGTGGTGCGGGGGGATGGCCGGCAGGAGATTTTGGAGTCGGTTCCGCCGGTGGTGATCGGTGTGGAGGATCTGTCGGGTCTTGAGGCTTCGGTTGCTTTGGGGCGGGTTGCTGAGGTGCGGGATGGGTTGTCGCATGAGGTGCGGGAGGCGGATCGGTGGCCGTTGTTTGAGGTGCGGGCGCAGGTGTTGGGGGGTGGTGTGTGGCGGGTGCATTTGAGTTTGGATTTGTTGGTGGCGGATGCGGGTTCGGTGCAGATTCTTCTTGAGGAGTGGGGTCTGTTGTATGCGGATTTGGGGGTGGTGTTGCCGGAGATTGGTTGTTCGTTCCGTGATTATGTGCGGGCGTTGGAGGGTGTGGAGGGGAGTGCGGGGTTTGAGCGTGCTCGGGAGTTTTGGCGTGGGCGGTTGGGTGGTATTGCTCCGGCGCCTGAGTTGCCGTTGGTTTCGGGTGGTGGGGGTTCGGGTTCGGGGTTTGTGCGTCGGTCGTTCGTTTTGGATGGGGGTGGTTGGGCGCGGTTGCGTGAGCGGGCTGCGGGTTGGGGTGTGACGCCTTCGGCGGTGTTGGCGGGTGTGTATGCCGAGGTGTTGGGGGTGTGGTCGAAGTCGTCGCGGTTCACGTTGAATTTCACGGTGGCGGATCGTTGGCCGTTGCATGGTGATGTGGGCCGGCTGGTGGGTGACTTCACGTCGGTGTTGTTGGTGGGTGCGGATGTGTCGGCTCCGGTGGGGTTCGTGGAGCGGGTGCGTGGATTGCAGCGTCAGGTGTGGGAGGGGCTGGAGCATCGGGCGTATGGGGGTGTGCGTGTTCTGCGTGATCTGGCGCGGGAGTTCGGTGCCGAGCGTGCGGTGATGCCGGTGGTGTTCACCAGCGCCATCGGCCGGACCGTCCCCGAGGACATCCCCGGACTCGGCCGGCAGGTGGAGGCGATCTCCCAGACCCCCCAGGTCTCCCTCGACCACCAGGTGTACGAGCGTGGCGACGGACTCGTCACCGCCTGGGACGCCCGCGCCGACCTCTTCGAACCCGGCCTCCTCGACGCCATGTTCACCGCCTACGAGCAGCTCGTCCGCCGCCTGGTCGACGGCGCCGACGAGGACTGGCAGGCCACCGACCTCGTCCCGCTGCCCGCCGCGCAGGTGGTGGTGCGTGACGAGGTGAACGACACGCGGGGTGTGGTCCCGGGCGGGCTGCTGCATGAGCGGGTGTTCGCGGCGGCGCGGCGGGTGCCGGAGCGGGATGCGGTGGTGTGGTCGGGCGGCGGCCGGATGTCGTTCGGCGAACTGGCGTCGCGTGCGCTGCGGGTCGGGCGACGGTTGCGCGAGGGCGGCGTCGGGGTCGGTGAGCCGGTCGTGGTCAGTGCGCGGAAGGGCTGGGAGCAGGTCGTCGCGGTGCTCGGTGTGCTGGCGGCGGGCGGAGCCTATGTCCCCGTCGACCCCGACCTGCCCGAGGAGCGGATTCAGAAGCTCTGCGCCCGTACCGGAACGCGATTCGTCCTGACCCAGAGCTCCCTGGCGCGGCGGATCGCCTGGCCGCAGGACGTCTCCGTGTGGTCGGTGGACGAGGAAGCGGAGTGGTCCGGGGTCTCGGATGAGCCGCTGGCGTGGGTGCAGGCGGCTTCGGACCTGGCGTATGTGATCTTCACGTCGGGTTCGACGGGTGAGCCGAAGGGCGTGATGATCGACCATCGGGGTGCCGTGAACACGGTCGTCGATGTGAACGAGCGGTTCCGGGTGGGTGAGGGCGACCGCGTCCTGGGACTCTCCTCCCTCAGCTTCGACCTGTCGGTGTGGGACATCTTCGGCGTCCTTGCCGCGGGTGGTGCGCTGGTCCTTCCGGACGCGGACAAGCTGCGCGAGCCCGCGCACTGGGTGGACCTCGTCCGCGACGAGCGGGTGACGGTGTGGAACTCGGTTCCGGCGCTGTTCGAGCTGTTCACCGAGTACGTGCATACCCGTGGCGCGGAGGGTGTGGGGCTGCGGTTGGCGCTGCTGTCGGGTGACTGGATTCCGCTGGGCCTGCCGGATCGTGCGCGGGACCTGGTGGACGGCCTGGCGGTCGTATCCCTGGGCGGTGCGACGGAGGCGTCGATCTGGTCGATCGCGTACCCGGTCGGGGAGGTGGATCCGTCGTGGCGGAGCATTCCGTACGGCCGGCCGATGGTGAACCAGACCTTCCACGTCCTCGACGAGTCGATGCGACCGAGGCCCGACCTCGTGCCCGGGGAGCTGTTCATCGGCGGAGTCGGTGTCGCGCTCGGGTACTGGGGTGATGAGGAGCGGACGGCGAAGTCGTTCGTCATCCACCCCGTCACGGGCGAACGCCTGTACCGGACCGGTGACTTGGGGCGGTACCTCCCGGACGGCACGATCGAGTTCCTTGGCCGCGAGGACTTCCAGGTCAAGATCGGCGGCTACCGGATCGAGCTCGGCGAGATCGAGGCCGCCCTGCTGCGCCAGCCCGGCGTGGAGACCGCGGTGGCGCATGCGCTCGGCACCCCGGGCGGACCGCGCCGCCTCGCGGCCTATGCCGTTCCCGCGCCCGACTCGGACACGGACCTGGACACCGACCTGCTGCGGGCCGAGCTGGCGAAGGTGCTTCCCGCCTACATGGTCCCGCCCACGATCACCGTCCTCGACTCCCTCCCCCTGACCGCCAACGGCAAGGTCGACCGTAAGGCTCTCCCCGACCCCGGTCAGGCCTCCGCCCGTCCCTTCGTCCCGCCCACCACCCCCGAGGAACACACCCTCACCACCATCTGGACCGACCTCCTGGCCCTGGAGAAGCTGGGCGTCCACGACAACGTGTTCGAGCTCGGCGCCGACTCCCTGCTCGCCCTCCGGGCCGTCGCCGCCATGGACTCCGCTGGGCTCGGCCTCGAACTCCGTACCGTGTTCGACCACCCGACCGTCGCCGAGCAGGCCCTCCGCACCACGCGGGGCAGGACCGTCGCCGACCAGGGCGTCGTCAGCGGACCCACCGGTATGACGCCCAACCAGCTCTGGTTCCTGTCCCAGGACCTCCCGGAGCGGCACCACTGGAACGACGCGTCCTTCCTGCTCTCGCTGCAACGGCCGCTCCAGGCGGACGCCCTGCGCAAGGCCACGGCCCGGATCCTGGAGCACCACGACGGACTGCGGCTGCGCTTCGCCCAGGACGGGCCGGCCGACGGATGGGCGGCCTCGGTCGCCGAGCCGGACCCGGACGGGGTGCCCCTGTCGTTCCACGCGTTCCCGGACCTCACCTCCCGCGAGCAGAAGGAGGCCGTCACCCGCACCGCGGACCGGTTGCAGCGGAGTCTGGACCTCGCCGAGGGCCCGATCGTCCGGCTGGCCTACTTCGACCTCGGGGAACGGCCGCACTGCCTGCTCGTGCTCGGACACTGGCTCGCCGTCGACCACTACTCGGCCCGGCTGCTCCTGGAGGACCTCCTCTCGGCGTACCTCCAGTACGAGGAAGGCGCCGACCGTGCCGTACTGCCGGCGAAGACGACGCCCTTCCCCGCGTGGACCGAGGCCCTGCGCCGGCACGCCGAGGACACGGCGACGCAGGCCGAGCTCACGTACTGGCGCGACCGCGACCCCGGGACGCGGCTGCGGTACGACCGTGAGGACGGGCCCAACCGCCTGGAGAGCCTGCGGACGCTCACCCTCCGGCTCGACCACGACCTCACCGACGCCGTCCTGAGGGAGATCCCCGCCGCCCGCGACACCGACATCCTCGACACGCTGCTCGTGGCGCTCGTTGGCGCGCTGCCGGTCGCGGACGGCCCGGGGTCGGGCGAGCGCGCCGTCCTCGTCGACCTCGAACGCCACGGCAGGGACATACCGCTGCCCGGTCTCTCCGTCGCCAGGACCGTCGGCCGGTTCTCCACGATCACCCCGACGCTCGTCACGGTCGACCCGGACGCCCCGGCGGCCGAACGGCTCGACGCGGTCCACGCCCAACTGGCCGCGGTGCCCCAACAGGGCGCGGGATACGGCCTGTTGCGCCATCTGCTGCGTGAGCCCGCGCTGGTGGAAGGACCGGCCGCCCCGGTCGGCCTCAACTACGTCGGCCAGGTCGACGAGGTGTTCCTCAGGTCCGACCTGCTCAGCGTGCCGCGGATGTCCTTCGGCGAGCAGCACTCGGCGACCGGCACCCGCTTCCGCGACCTCGACGTCCTGGGGTACGTGGTGGGCCGCAGGCTCACGTTCACCATCGGGTACAGCGCCCACCGCTTCGACGACAGCACCATGAGCGCCTTCGCCGAGGCCCTGGAGCGGAACCTCGCGGCCGTCGTCAAGGAGGTGTCCACGGAGACGGACGAGGACTGAGACGCCCATGGAGCCGCCCGGTGCCCGCCTGCCAAGGTGGGCACCGGGCGGTATGCGTCATGCGTCACGCGTCATGCGGACGGAAGGGCGGATGGAAGGGCGGAGGGTGTCGGCGGAATCCCACGGGATGCTCAGGCGCGGCGGCGCCCTCCTCGTGCTGCTGTCCCAGTACCTGGCGCTCGCCGAGATCCTGTGCTGGGACACCGTACGCGGCATCTGGCTGCTGCCCCGGATCGCCGCACTCGGCCTGTTCCTCAGCGGACCCATCGCCGGGGCGCTGGGAGCGGCCGCCCGCGCGCTGGACACCGCTCTGCGCCTGCGCCGGCGGCTCAGGGACGCGTCGTCGTCGCGGTGCGCGTGCTTCGAGGCGCTGATCCCGGTGGTGCGACGCGCCGGTCTCCTCGACCGGGTCACGCTCCTCCACGACGACCGGCCGGTCGCCCTCACCCTGGGGCTGGTGCGCACGTACGTCGTCGTCAGCACCGGTCTCGTCCGGCGGCTCTCGCCGCGCCAACTGGAAGCGGTGCTCCGGCACGAGCGCTGCCACGCGGAGCGCCGCGATCCGCTGCGCTACCTCTGCTTCTACCTGGCCCGCTCGATGTTCTTCCACGTACCGGTCGCCGAGCGGGTGCTCGGCAGCATGGCGCTGCACCGGGAGCTGGACGCCGACGCGGCGGCGGTACGGGCCTGCGGCGTGCCCGCCGTGGCCGGGGCCCTGCTCGTGACCCTCGGCGGCGGCCGGCTCGTCGGCCGCGGCTCGGAGCGCCTGTTCCCCTGGCTCGTCCCCGGCGGTGCGGGCTGCCTCCTGGAGCACCGGCTCACCCAGCTGGAGACGGGACTGCCGCCCGAGGTCGCCCCCGTGTCCTTCGCCCGGATCGTCTTCAGCCTCCCCGGACTCGCGGCCCTCGGCGCCTTCGCCCACGTCCTCACGCACCTGCTGCCCGCCGACGGGTTCCTGCCGGTCTGCTGAGCCCGGACACGCACCTGCCGCCGGCAGAGGGCGGGGGCGGCCCTCTGCCGGCGGCAGGAGATCAGTGCGCGGCGACGCGCGTCCCGGTCAGGGACGCTCGAACCACTTCTCGAACTTGGAGGCGTAGAACGTGTCTCCGGAGATCCGTACGCGTCCGGTCAGGAACGCCTGCATGCTGTGCAGCTTCCCGGTGACGAGCCGCAGGAAGTCGGGCACCTTGACCCGCATGGTCACCTTGGGCGCGGCGACCGTGCCCCGGCCCCACCGGCACGTGCCGTCGGCGACGGAGAGGAAGTACAGGTACTCCTCGTCGCCGCCCAGCCGCAGCACGTACTGGAAGTCGGCCCGCTCTCCCGCCGCCTTCTCCGGCAGGAAGGCGTTCGTCATGTTGGTGAAGACGTCGTCCAGCAGCCCCTCCGGGCCGCCGTCGTGCTCCCGGGCGTACGCGACGAGCCCGTCGCCCTTGCGGTCGGCGACCACTTCGGCGAGCCGGTCGAACGCGGTCCTGTCGATGGCCATGGCCCACTCTCCTCCGCGCTCACGCGTCGGCGCCGGCGCCCGCGCCGACGTCGATGGTCGTCTTCACCTGGGCGATCCGCTGCGCGTCGATGGCGTCCGCGGCCTCCTCGTCGTACGCCATCACCGCCTCCAGGTCGATGTCCTGGTAGCCGAGGACGTCCATCTCGGCGAAGGCCCGCTGCACCTTGGGCCCCATCATCCCGATGTCCTTCAGGGTCGGGACGATGCGGGTGAACAGCAGCGACCGGAACAGCTGGAACGCCTCGCTGCCGTTGATGTGGGCCACGGCCTCGGCCGGCGCGAGGTCCAGGTGCTCCCAGATCTCCTCGCCGAGGAACCGGTCCCGCAGCAGGTAGCAGGCCTCGACGCAGAACTCCTCCCGGTCCGCCAGCTCCGCCGAGGTGAGCTCCTTGTAGTACTCGCGCAGCGCCAGCCGGCCGAAGGCGACGTGCCGGGCCTCGTCCTGCATCACGTACGCGTTGAGCGCACGGGCAAGCGGCTCGCGCGTCTGGTCCCGGGTCACCCCGAACCCGGCCAGGGCGAGGCCCTCGATGAGCACCTGCATGCCCAGGTAGGTCAGGTCCCAGCGGCTGTCCTGGATGGTGTCGTCGAGGAGCGCCTGGAGACTGCGGTTGATCGGGTAGGCGAAGCCGACCTTCTCCCGCAGGTAGCGGGAGAAGACCTCGACGTGCCGCGCCTCGTCGACGACCTGCGTCGCCGCGTAGAACTTGGCGTCCAGGTCGGGGACGGTCTGCACGATCTTGGAGGCGCAGATCAGCGCGCCCTGCTCACCGTGCAGGAACTGCGAGAACTGCCAGGACGTCACATGCTGCTTGACCCGCTGGCGGTCCTCGGTGCCGAGCCGGTCCCACAGCCGGGACCCGAAGATGGGGACGTACTCGTCGGGCACGAGGTCGGGGCTGTCGAGGTCCACCTCGATCGACCAGTCGATGCGGTCGGAGGCGTTCCACTGCTTCGCCTTGCCCTTCTCGTACAGACTGAGGAGGCGGTCGCTGCCCTCGTCGTAGTCCCAGGTGAAGACGGTCGTGTTGCCGCTGGGCACCTTCCATTTCGTCTGTTCGATGGGCAGGGTGTAGATCCGGTCGCTCAAGGGGACTCCCAGGTGTCGTCGGACGGCGTCAGCGGACGGACGCGGTCCCGCTGGCCTGTCGGCAGAAGCTGTCGAGAAGTTCGGCGACGAGCGCGGGCTGCTCGCACTGCGGGGTGTGACCGCAGTGCGCGACCTCCACGAGCCGCGCCTGCGGCAGGAGCGGAGCCCAGGCCCTGGTGACTCCGATCCGGATGGGAATGTCGGAGGCCCCGTGCAGCACGAGGGCCGGGACGTCGATCTCGGCCAGCCGCCCGGAGATGTCCCCGCGCCCGAACACCGCGTCGCAGGCCTGCTCGATGTCCGCGCCGCACAGGGTGGTGAAGTGCTCCAGCCACCCGCGCCCGCGCGGTGTCGTGAGGAAGCCGGGGTGGAAGTTGAGCCGCCCGATGACCTCGGCGAGGTCCGCGTCGATGCCCCACGTGCGGGCCGCCTCCACCATCGCGTAGTACGGGCGGGCCGTGCGCTCCGGTTCCTCGTACGGCTGGGTGGAGACGAGCACGAGCGCCGAGACGAGCTCCGGGTGCCGCAGCGCGACCCGGAGCGCCTTCATCCCGCCCATGGAGTGCCCGGCCCAGACCATCGGTCCGGTCAGACCCAGCCCCGCCAGCGTCGTGGCGACGACGTCGGCCTCCTCCTCCAGGGTGTACGGCCCCGGCCGGGCGGGGCTGCCGCCGTGGCCGGGGGCGTCGACCAGGATCAGCCGGTACCGGTCGCGCAGCCGCGCCACGACCTCGTCCCAGGCGCGCGCGTCCGTCAGCAGCCCGTGCAGCAGGACGACCGGCGGGCCCTCGCCCTCGACGCGTACCCGCAGGTCCCACGGGCCGGCCGTCACCTCGGAGGAGACGGCCGGCGCGGGCGTACCGCCGCTCACGGGGCGGTCGTCCCGGCCGCCAGGCCCGCCCCCTGGGCCTCGTCCGCGAAGGACGTGGTGCCGGAGGCGGCCAGGTTCACCAGGGCGTTGGCGGCGCGTACGTAGCGCAGCAGGGTCGGCAGGTGTCCGGTGACCGCGAGGTCCCCGTCCAGCATGGACTCCATCGGATCGACCTCGCCGAGGATGATCTGCTTCCACAGCGAGTACGGCCCCTGGAGCACGAACTGCGACTCGCGGCCCTCCTCCGGTCCCACGTCGTACTTCCACCACAGGCACTTGCCGCCGCCCACGCCGGCGCGCGCCCAGACGTCCCGCTGGTGGCCGAGCTCCGGCTCGGCCTCGAACACGTAGGAGATGTCCGCTTCGAAGGTCCGTGCAGCATCCGCGAACTCGGGAGACGAGTTGATGCGCTCGACGTAGTCGTCGAGCCACTCGCCGCTCGGGAAGACCGCCATCATCACTCCCTTGACGTAATCGGTGAGGGCCAGCCAACTCCTCGGCGACGGTGCGGAAGAAGGTCCGTCGGACGGGCCGACCGGGCCGGGCGGGGCACTGCCCGTCCGGGTACTCCGAGCTGCCGGTCCGCTCCGGGGGCGTCCGCGGCGGCCGCCGGCGACACCCTGGGCGGACCATCCATCCACGGGAGGAACGATGAGGAACCCGACGGCCCTCAGGATCACCATGGCGGCGGCACTCGTCGTGGAGTTCGGCGGCTTTCTCTACGACAGCTTCTGGCACAACCAGCACCTGTCGGAGGTGGCGATCCCGCCGAGCGAACTGCTGACCGTCCACGGCGGCATCTACGTCGGCCAGTTGACCGTCCTCGCCATGGCGGTCATCGTGCTCGCGCGGCGCACGGCGGACAGCCCCACGGCCCGCGTGCTGTGGGCCGTGCTGTGTGGCGGTCTGCTCCAGACCCTGGGCGGCGCCCTCGACATGTGGAGCCATGGGCACGGGTACGAGAAGGATCTCTACCACAACATGATCTACGCGGGAGCGGCTGTGACCGTCATCGGGTATCTGCTCCTGGAGGTGGTCGGACGGCGGGCGGCGAACATCCGGGAGCCCCACACGACGGACGCGGGGGCGGCGACGGACAGGCAGGCTTCCGCCGAGCGGGCGGAATCCGCCTCGCACGTCGGCTGACCGGGTTGCCGACCCCGTGACGATCCTGGAGGGCACCGGCCAAGCGCCCCATCACGCACGGCTCTTCGGCTCCTTCGGGGCGCCCGTGCTGCCCGACGAGCTCGCGGCGGCGGCGGGACGGCAGCGGCACGGCGGGCGGGGCGGCACCGGTCTGCTGCACGGCGAGCGATGGGCGCTCGGCAGCAACCGGCTCGCCGCCGGCACCCCTTCGGCGGACTGCCGGCCCTGCCGGCTCCCCTCCGTGCCCGGTGTCGTGGCCGTCCTCGACGGCGAGATCTACAACCACCGCGAACTGCGGCGGCGGATGCGCGGCCGGGGCCACGTCGTGCCGGACACGGGAGCGGGCGCACTGCTCCCCGCGCTCTACGCCACGTACGGAACGGAGTTCGCGGCCGAACTGGACGGCATGTTCGCGGTCGCCGTCGTCGACCTCCGGGGCCCGGGCCGGCTGGTCCTCGCCACCGACGGGCAGGGCGCCAAGACCCTGTACCACCACTCGGCCCCGGACGGCGCCGTGCACTTCGCCTCCGAACTGCCGGGCCTGCTCGCCTTCTCCCACGTACCCGCCCGCCCGCGCGAGCTCTCCCTCGACGACGTCCTGACGCTCGGCCCACCGCGCGGCGACCGGACACACCTCGACGGCATCACCGCACTGCCGGCGGGCGCCGTCGCGGTGGCCACGGGGACGAGCGGGCTGCGGGTCCGGGTGGGGCGCCGGGGCGGCGGCGGGGCGGCGGATCCCGGGGAGGAGACGCGTCGCGTCCTGCCGGCCGACGGCAGGGTGTGCGTGATCGGTCCTGACGACGGGACCCCCGGCGACCTCGCGGTGTCGGCGGCCCGCCACCTGGCGGAGCTCGGCCATACCCGCCTGCACACCTTCCACTTGGTACGCAGAGGAGCCCGCAGGCCGTCGAGCGGCCCCCGCCCGCTCACCGACCGCAGGGTCCGTGTCGTCCGGCACCCGATCGTGGCCGACCCGAGGGAGCTGGCGGACCTGCTGCCGCGCACCATCTGGCACCTCGGCCAGCCGGACCCGGATCCCGCCGCCGTCGAGACCTCCCTCCTGCTGCGGGGCGCGGTGCGGGCGGGCTTCTCCGTCGCCCTCGCGGAGCGGACGCGACCGGGGCACGTGCGCCCCATGGGCGTCCCTGCCCGGCTCCGGGAATCCCTCTACACGCCGGAGTACGGCGCGTACGTGCGCGCGCACGCCGAGGGCCGTGAGCGGTCCGCGCCCCTCCGCGACGGGCAGCTACGACGACTCGACCACCTCGGCGCGGCCTGGGGGGTCGAGGTCCGCGTACCTCGGCGCGGCGCGCGGGACGCCCGGCCGCCGCTGGCACCTCCCGCTCCGGTACCGCTCCTCACGCGGGGCAGTCCGCTGACGGCCCTCGCCCGCGACGTCCTCGCTCCGTCCGACCTCACCCGGGACGGCCGCCTCGACCCCCGTTCGGTGGAGGCGTTCCTGACCGCGCAGCACCGCACCCCGACCCCGGAGGGGTCCCGGGCGGTCCTCTCCCTGCTGTCCCATGAGCTCTGGCTGCGGGAGCTGCGGGCCCTCCGTCCCGTCACGTCGCGGAGCGGGGTGCGCGACGCGGTGTTCGCCGCCTGACCTACGCCCCTTCGCCGCCGCCGGCGGCGTGCCGCCGCAGCCACGCCGCCTCCGTGGGCGTCAGGTTCGGGTCGCCCAGCTTCGCCTCGGCCACCTCGCGCAGGCGAGCCGCCGGATCGGTCCGGCAGCCGCCGCGCAGGCCGCGCAGCAACAGCCCCCGCCCGAGGCGGGCGGCGAGGCCCGGCACGTCCGCACCGCCCACGGTCACCATGGTCATCGCGACATCGGCGGCCGGATCACCGGCGCCCGCGTTGCACCAGTCGATGACGACCGGGCCCCGCCCGGTCAGCATGACGTTGCCCGGGTGCAGATCCAGATGCAGCACCCGGTCGTCACCCACCGTGCCGAACCGTTTCGGCAACCACTCCGGTGCCGGCAGCGCGTGCAGCCGCTCGTGCAGCCGCCCGAGCTCACGCCCGAGCGAGCCCACCTGCCACGGGCGCCGGGCCAGGGCGTCCATCATCGTCGGCCCGGCCAGCCGCTCAAGGACCATGTCGGTGCCGGTGACTTCGTACACCCGTGGCACCGGATAGCCGCATGCCGCGAGGTGCGTCATCAGCCGCGACTCCAGACCGGTGGGCCCCCCACGCCGGTACCGCCGCAGCACCCTGGACTCGTCCAGGGCGTACACATCGGCGTCCCGGCCCCGCGCGATCAACTCCATGCGGTGCAGTGTGCATGGCCGGCCCACCCGTCGCCAACAGGGAAAACGTCGTTCTGTTCGACGGTGGATCGATAAGCGGACTCCCGTGGGCGGTGCGCGGCCGGTCCGGTTCGACTGGGACGCGCCCGCGACCTGGGACGAGGCGCTCGACCACGCCGACCGTGTCTACCTCGTCCCGCCCATTGGCTCCTCGGACCCCGCCACGGTCATGCTGCCCTTCCTGCGCCAGGCCCGTGCCGCGGGTGTGCGCCGTGCCGTACTGCTCGGCTCGTCGGCGATCCCGGCGGGCGGTCCGGCGGTGGGGCAGGTGCACGCGGCGCTGCCCGGTCTGTTCGAGGAGTGGGCGGTGCTGCGGCCCTCGTGGTTCATGCAGAACTTCGTGGGCCGCACGCCCCACGCGCGCAGCATCCGCGAGGACGGTGCGATCCGGACCGCCACGGGGGAGGGGCGCGTCGGGTTCGTCGACGCGGACGACATCGCCGCCGTCGCCGTACGCGCCCTGACCGACGAGCGGGTGCCCGGCACCGACCTCGTCCTGACCGGGCCGCAGTCCCTGAGCTACGACGATGTCGCCGCGCTCATCGCCGAGGTCACCGGTCGGCCCGTCACCCACCGGCGGCTGACCTTCGAGCAACTGCGCGACCGCTGGGCCACCGAGATAACGCTGGAGTTCGCCACGATGCTGGCCGGCATGGACCGGGCCATCGCCAAGCGACAGCCCTCGTAGCGTGTCCATGGACGACATCGCCGCCGCCGTGGGGGTCGGCAAAGGCACCCTTTTCCGCCGCTTCGGCGACCGCGCCGGCCTGATCGCCGCCGTCATCGCCTCCCGTGACGAACCCCTGAAGCAAGCCGTACGGGACGCCACCGGGTCCTCACCACGGCAGCGGGTCCTCGACCTCCTCGATGCCGCGCTGCGCTTCAAGATCGAGAACCGGCATCTGATGTCGGCCGCGGAGGACGCCGGGCTCAGCAGCCCGTACGAGGCCGGGCACTACGGCTGGTGGCACGAGACCCTTCGCGCGGCACTGGACGACGTGCCCGGCGTCCATGTCGCGGACTTCACCGCCCATGCCCTGCTGGCCGCGATCCGCGCCGATCTCGTCGCGTATCTGATCGACGATCAGGGGATGACGGCGGAGGAGCTGCGATCGTCGCTCGCGGCGCACGTCGAAGCCGTCCTGGGCGACGGGCCGAAGGGCTGACGGCCCGAGCCGACGGCGCCCCACCGAAAGCCCCACCGCCACCGCGCCGACCGGCCGTCAGGGCGTCAGGGCGTCCGGCCGGGGTCGTTGGGGTGGGCTTCGAGCGCGGTCACGGTGATCGTCATCCAGGGGCGGAGCGGCAGCGTTCCCAGCACCTTGTCGTGGAGTTCGGCCTCGTCGGCGGCGCGCCAGACGCCGATGCTGCGCAACTCCCCGACGGGGCGCCACAGGCGGGCCAGATGACCCGTGGCGGCCAGTTCGCGGGCGCGTACCGCCTCGGCGGCGCGGCGGCGGTCGACCTCCTCGGCGGGGGTGCCTTCGGGGATGGTGGTGGTGATCTCGACCAGGTACTCGTTCTCGTTCATGGTGCTCCGCTCCCTTCGCGGGTCTACGTGCTGTGCCGGGCGGCGCCGGTACGGGGCGCTCCGCCGTGCTCCCATGGTGTGCCCGCCGCCGGGCCCGCGCCACGACCGGAGTCCTCCCTGCTGAGAGGCGGAGCCTCCTACCGGCCCTACCCTCGGGGGCGTGGAGCTTCGCCAGTTGCGGTACTTCGTCGCGGTCGCGGAAGAGCTGAACTTCGGCCGGGCGGCCGCCCGGCTGCTGATCGCGGGTCCTTCCCTGTCCCAGCAGATCAAGGCGCTCGAACGGGATCTCGGGGTCGCCCTGTTCGACCGTGACCGGCGTTCCGTGGCCCTGACCCCGGCGGGTACGGCCCTGCTGCCGCATGTACGGTCCCTGCTGGACCGCGCCGACGACCTCAAGCTGCGGGCGGGGCGGCTGGCGGGCTCGCAGCCGGTCCGGCTGGGCTACGTCAACTGGCTGCCCACCGATCTCGCCGCCCGTACGGCGGGGGCGGCCCGGGTCAACGTCGACGCGTGGGTCGCGCCGTCCCACACCCAGGCGGCCCGGGTCGCCGACGGCAGCCTCGACCTCGCGGTGTGCTGGGTCCGCCGGGAGGACCTGGAGCGGCTGGGCCTGACGGCGCGTCTGATCGGCGCGGACCGTCTGTACGCCGTTGCCCCCGGGTCCGCGACGGGGCCGGTGCGCGCCCAGGACACCGCCGTACTGCTGGACGGGGACGCCACGTCCTGGTCCTCGTGGAACGACTACGCGGAGGAGCTGGCGCGGGACACCGGTGCCGTGCCGGAACGGATCGCCGATGGTGGGGTGACCGGCCCCGCGTTCTTCGACCACGTCCGCCGCCTCGGCCGGCCGGTCCTGAACTCGCCGAAGGGCCAGACCGCCGCCCTCCCGCCGGACCTGGTGCACCGTCCGGTGGTGGCGCCGCAGGTGTACTGGACGTGGTCGCTGGTGCGGCGCGCGGACGAGGAGCGTCCGGGGTTGCTCGCCGTGGTCGACGCGCTCTGCGACGGGGTCGGCGACCTCGGGCTGCGGGCGCCGGACGTCTGGCTCCCGGCCGGGGACCCGTACGGGCCGGAGCCCGGCGAGCCGAGCTGACCCGCGGAGCAGGGGCGGAGGGGCTGACCAGGCCTGGAAGTCCAGGCCTTCCAGCAAGGAGGAATCCGGTCCCGGGGGAGGGCCCGTCCGGCGTTGCCCGGTGCCCGCCGCGCTGCCTACTGTCGAGGAGTCGACCGGAAGCCGGCGGCCGGAAACCCGGAGCCGACGTCGACGAATCCTCCCCCGAGCGCGTACCCGTGCTCGCCCACACCCAGGAGTCCTGTCATGAGCATGCTCACGCCACAGAAGGTCGCCGTCGTCACCGGAGCCTCGCAGGGCATCGGCGCCGGTCTGGTCGAGGCCTACCGCAAGCTGGGTCACGCCGTCGTCGCGACCTCGCGCACCATCGCTCCCGCCGACGACGCGGGCGTCCTGACCGTCCCCGGCGACATCGCCGACCCGGCCACCGCCGACCGCCTGGTCTCCGCCGCCGTCGAGCGCTTCGGCCGCATCGACACGCTGGTCAACAACGCCGGCGTCTTCGTCGCCAAGCCGTTCACCGACTACACCGAGGAGGACTACGCCGCCGTCCTCGGCGTGAACCTCACCGGCTTCTTCCGCCTCACCCAACTCGCCGTCGGCCAGATGCTCGCCCAGGGCGGCGGGCACATCGTCAACGTCACCACCAGCCTCGTCGACAACGCCGACGCCCGCGTCCCCTCTGTACTCGCCTCGCTGACCAAGGGCGGCCTCCAGTCGGCCACCAAGTCCCTCGCAATCGAGTACGCGGGTCGCGGCATCCGGGCCAACGCGGTCTCCCCGGGCACGATCCGCACCCCGATGCACGCCCCCGAGACCCACGCGTTCCTCGACGGACTGCACCCGGTCGGCCGCATGGGCGAGATCTCCGACATCGTCGACGCCGTCCTCTACCTGGAGAACGCGCCCTTCGTCACCGGCGAGATCCTCCACGTCGACGGCGGCATGAGCGCCGGCCACTGAACCCGCCCCCCACCCCAGGAGACCCGCCATGCACCGCGCCACCACGACCACCACGGACGACGAAAAGATCCTGCACAGCGTGCTCGACGGCTGGAAGACCGCCGTCGACCGCCACCAGCCGGACCAGGTCGCCGCGCACTTCACCGAGGAGGCCATCTTCCAGGGCCTGCACCCCTACACGGTCGGTCGCCCCGGCGTCGCCGCGTACTACGACGCGCAGCCCCTCGGCCTCACCGCCGACTACCGCATCCTGGAAACCCGGCGTCTGGCCGAGGACCTCCTCCTCGGCTACCTGACGGTCGACTTCTCCTTCACCGACCGCCCCACCCTCACCGTCAGCCTCGGCCTCCTCCTCCAGCACACGGACCACGGCTGGGCCATCGCCCACTACCAGGTGTCCCGCTGAGCCCCGCCCTTACGCCGTCCGGGTCAGGTGGGCGAGGGTCTGACGGGCACTGTCGGGGGCGAAGGCTCCGGCGATGCCCTCGGCGGCGCCTTCGGCGGCTTCGGCGGACCGGGGCAGGAGGATGTCCTCGTAGGCGGTGATCGCCTCGTCGACGGTGGGGTGTGCGAGGAGAGCGGCGGCGAGATCGGCGCCGTCGCGCATCGCGAGGTTGGCGCCCATGCCGGAGAACGGGGACATCAGGTGGGCGGCGTCGCCGAGGAGGGTGACGCCGGGGGTGTGGGGCCAGGTGTGCGGGACGGGCAGGGCGTACAGCGGGCGGTTGACGTAGCCGGTGTCCGTGTCGGTGATGAAGCGGAGCAGGTCGTCGCTCCAGCCGGTGAACGCCTTCAGCAGCGCTTCGCGGAGGGCGGGACCGTCGTCCCCCCGGTGCCAGTCCTCGCCGGTGCGCATGCCGATGTACGTACGGATGTGGCCGCCGCTGTTGCGCTGGGCGACGAAGCCTCGGCTGTCGTCGAGCGCCATCATCGTGCCGTCGCCGGTGAGGGCGGCGAGCCCCGGGTGGCGGTGGTCGGCGTCGTCGAAACCGGTCTCGACGAAGGTGACGCCGGTGTAGACGGGTGTCGCGTCGGACAGCAGGCGGCGGGTGCGGGACCAGGCGCCGTCGGCGCCCACGACGAGATCGACGTCGGCGGTGCAGCCGTCGGCGAAGCACAGGCGGTGGCCGCCCGCGCCGAGCGGTTCGGCGTCGGTGAGCTTGTGGCCCCAGCGCACGGTGCCGGGGGCGAGGGAGTCCAGGAGGAGGCCGCGGAGCTGCCCGCGATCGATCTCGGGGTTGCCCTGGCCGCCCTCGGCCGGCGCGGCGTCGAACACGATCCGCCCGTCGCGGCCGACGAGACGCATCCGCTCGCCCTCGGGGCGGGAGAGCGCGCTGAAGGCGTCCCACAACCCGGCCTCGCGCAGGGCGTGTTGGCCGGTGGCCGGGTGCATGTCGAGGGTGCCGCCCTGGTCGCGGGCGGCGGGGGAGGCGTCGAGGTCGTGGACGGTGACCGGGATGCCGTGCCGCTGGAGGCCCCGGGCGCAGGTCAGTCCGCCGGGCCTGGCTCCGATGACCGCGATGCGGGGGGTGGGGGCGCTCATGGTCGGTCTCCTTGGTTCGTCTCCCTGGTCGAGGCTGAGGCCGGGGCCAGGGCCGGGGCCGCCACTCGCCAGGCGCTGGCCGACACCGCCCTGGACCTGTTCCTGGAGCACGGCTACGACCGTGTCACCATCCGCGACATCGCGGACGCCGTGGACGTGTAGACCACGACGCTGCTCAAGTACTTCCCCACCAAGGAAGCCCTGGTCTTCGACGAGGACACCGCGCAGGAGGCCGCCCTCGTCGCCGCCGTCCGCGACCGGCCGGAAGGCCAGAGCATTCCCCAGGCCCTGTGCGCGCACATCAAGCGGACCCGCGTCGACGCCCGCGACTCCGACCCGCGCTTCGCCGCCTTCCGTCGTCTCGTGGCCGACACGCCCGCCTTGAGGCCACCGGTAGTCGGCCCGACGACTACACGCGTGCGGCCCTCGCCCATCGCGCCGACGATTCCGAGCGCGCCCTGGTCGCCGCGTTCGGCCTTCGGGAGTCCGGCTGGGGCGCCGCGTAACCCCTGCTACGGAGCGCGCCAGACGTTGTCGAATGCCGCCTGCTCGATCGTGCGCCGCTGCCGTACGGCCGCCAGCTCGGTGACCGCGTCCTCGACGGCGGCCAGGACGGTCCGCTCCGGGCCGTCCGTCCGACCGGGCTCTTCCGGCGCCGTCCCGACGGTGGGCCCCGCCTCGATCCCGGCGGCCGTCGCGAGGTCGACGAGGACCGGCTCGCCGGCGTCCAGGCGCTCCTGGGCGCGCCGGTGGTCCGGCGAATCCGACACGACGACCCGGCCCGTGGTGAGCGGTGCCCAGCGGCGCCGCTCCTGGATGAGCCGGCCCTCCATGGTGAAGGCGGCCACATAGGCCCCGGCCAGATCGCGCCCGCGCCGCCACAGCCAGTCGTCGACGTACTCGTACGGTGCCTCCCGGACGAGCGACGCCGCCCCCTGGGCCAGAAGCGCGTCGTCCAGGCCGATCGCGTCCGCCGGGACGATCACGTCGCGGTCGAGGGTGACCGCCCCCTCCGCGAGCAGGTCGACGAGCTCGGCACCGGCCAGCGCGAGCGACAACTCGCCCTGGCGCACCGACCCGTCCGGCGCCGCGTCCAACGCGATGGTCAGCAGATCGCGGGCGGTGCTCATCGGGCGGCTCCCCGTCATCGACGCTTCCTCGCGTACGAGTCTAGAAGGGCGGGCCCCGGATCGGCTGATTTTCGGGCGAGCGGAATACCCCCCTGGGGTATATGGTTGTGATCGTCGCCGGAACGGACGGCCGTCGGAAGACGCATCGGACGCATCACGCCAAGGGAGATGTCATGAACAACCACGCGGGCCACGACCACACCGGCCACGGAGGTCACGCCGGTCATGGCGACCACACCGGCCACACCGGCCACGCCGGTCACGATGCCCACGCCGGTCACGCCGCCCACGGCGGAGGCCGACCCGGTGGTCTCTCGGTCTCCGAGGACGGGTACACCCTTGAGCTCGACTCGACGATCCTCGCCGCGGGCGTGCAGCCGGTCCACTTCCGGGTGATCGGCTCCGACGGGCAGGTGGTGACCGAGTTCCAGCCGGAGCACGAGAAGGAACTGCACTTCATCGCCGTCCGCCGCGACACCGCGGGCTTCCAGCACGTGCACCCGGTGCGGGACGAGAAGGGCACCTGGAGCGTCGAGCTCGCCCTGGAGCCGGGGGACTGGCGCTTCTTCGCCGACGTCCACCCGGTCGGACACGAGGGGACCCTGACGCTGGGGATCGACGCGGCGGTCGCCGGATCGTACGACCCGAGGCCGCTCCCCGAGGTCACCGGGACCGCGCGGATCGGCGAGTACACCGTCGCGCTCGACGGCGCGCTCCTGCCCGGCGAGGCGAGCCGGCTGACCTTCACCGTCAGCCGCGACGGGCAGCCCGTCACCGACCTCCAGCCCTACCTGGCCGCCTACGGGCACCTGGTGGCCCTGCGCGTCGGCGACCTGGGCTACCTCCACGTCCACCCGGAGGGCGAGCCCGGTGACGGCACCACCGCGCCGGGCCCCGAGATCGCCTTCATGGCGGTCGCCCCCACGGCCGCCACCTACCGCCTGTACCTGGACTTCCAGCACGGCGGCGTCGTCCGGACGGCCGAGTTCACGGTGCCCACCACCACGCACCACTGACCCCGCAGTCACAGTCATCCGTATCCGAAGGAATGTCATGACCCGCCTGAACAGGGCCCGGCAGGAGTGTCGACGGTGTCGTCGCGACATCGCGCTCGCCCTCCCCGCCAGAGACACCCCCGCCTGTACTCGCGGGGCGCGGCCACCACCCCGGGGCCGCGCCCCGCCGCATGGATACGGAAGGAACCTGCCATGCGTCTGTTCGCCAACCGCGACTACCGGCACCTGTTCGGTGCCCAGGTGATCGCCCTGTTCGGTACCGGTCTGACCACCGTGGCCCTCGGACTGCTCGCGTACGACCTCGCGGGCGCCCGCGCCGGCATGGTCCTCGGCACCGCCCTGACCATCAAGATGGTCATGTACGTGGTCATAGCCCCGCTGGCCGCCGCGTACGTCGACCGCCTCCCCAGAAGGACCCTCCTGGTCGCCCTCGACGTGGTCCGCGGCGCGGTCGTCCTGGCACTGCCCCTGGTGAGCGAGGTCTGGCACATCTACGTGCTGATCGGCCTGCTCCAGGCCGCCTCGGCGGCGTTCACGCCGACGTTCCAGGCCGTCATCCCCGACATCGTGACCGACGAGTCCGACTACACCCGGGCCCTGTCCGCCTCCCAGGTCGCCTCCACCATGGAGAGCCTGCTCAGCCCCGTACTGGCGGCCGTCGCGCTGACGTTCATGAGCTTCAACTGGCTGTTCCTCGGCACCTCCGCCGGATTCCTCGTCTCCGCCCTGCTCGTCCTGTGGACACGTATCCCCAATGCCCGTCCCACCGCGCACACCAAGGCGTGGGACAAGGCGACGTCGGGGATCAGGACCTTCCTCAGGACACCGCGCCTGCGCGGCGTCATGGCGCTCAACCTCGTGGTCGCGGCGGCCGGATCCATCGTCGTCGTCAGCACCGTGAACTACGTCCGTGACGAGCTAGGCGGATCGCAGTCGGACGTCGCCTGGATGCTCGCCGCCTCCGGCGCCGGAACCCTCCTCGCCGCCCTCGCCCTGCCCCGCGTACTCGACCGGGTCGCCGCCCGCACCGTCATGACGACCGGCGCCGGAGTCCTCGTCGCCGGCACCACCGCCGCGGTGACGCTCATCGCGACCGGCCTCGCCACCTGGACCGGTACGGCGATCATCTGGACCGTGATCGGCATCGGCATGGCGCTGGTCATCACGCCGACCGGCAAGGTCCTGCGCGGCTCCGTCGGGCGGGACGAGATCCCCGGGGCGTTCGCGGCCCAGTTCTCCCTGTCGCACCTGGCCTGGCTGATCACCTACCCGGTCGCCGGATGGCTCGGCACCGAAGCGGGCTTCGTCGTCACCTGGTCCGTCCTCGCGGTCCTCGCCGGCGTCGGTGCCGTCAGCGCCCTCCTCCTGTGGCCGCGCCACGACGGAGGAGGCGCCGTGACCACCCTGCCGACGTCGCCCGTCGCCCAGGCACCCCGGACGGACCGGTCCACCCTGTCCAAGGCCGCGTGACGCGGTCCGGTCGGCTCCTTTCGCATCGGCTCCGCCGTCCGGCGGGGCCGATGCGACGTCGTTCAGAGGGTGATGGTCCGGGAGCTCGCCGTGGCGTGGACGCTGATCGTCCTGATCGCGGCCCTGGCCTGGGTGCTCACCGTCGACCAAGGCCCTTGGCGCGGGGGTCGGTCCCGGCACGATAGGGATGCCGCTGCCGCTGTTCCTCCTGCTGTGGCTCGCCATGATGGCGGCGATGATGCTGCCCTCCGTCGCCCCCGTCGCGGTGACCTGGGCCCGAGGGATCGCCCGGCAGTCCGGTGGTGTCACGCGGGCGCTGCGCACCGGTGAGTTCCTCGTCGGCCACCTGGTCGTATGGACGGCGTTCGGCCTGCTCGCGTACGGCGGGCTGGCGCTCACGGGCGGTCTTGTCGAGCGGCACCCGGACGCCGGGCGGTGGATCGGGGCGTCCGCCTTCGCGCTGGCCGGGCTGTACCAGCTCGGGCTCCTCAAGGACATCTGCCTGCGGCACTGCCGCGGCGCGATGGCCCAGCTGATCCGGTACACCGCGTACCGGCCGCCGCTGCGCGATCTGCGGGTGGGGCTGCACCACGGCGCGTACTGCGTCGGCCGCTGCTGGGCCCTGATGGTGGTGCTGATCCCCCTGGGCGTCATGAACATCGCGGCGATGGCGTGGCTGGCGGCCCTGATCTTCCTGGAGAAACTCTGGTACCGGGGGCCGCGGTTGGCCCAGGTCGCCGACGGCGCGTTCCTGCTGCTCGCGGTGTTGGCCGGTCTCGGGGTGTTCCCGGACTGGCTGCTGCCGGGTCTGCGGGGTTCGATGACGCCGATGTGACCCGGCCTCGCGGCCGCGCGCGCGGCTACGCCTGGGTGCGCCGGGCGTACGCGCGGGCGGCGCGGGCGCGGTCGCCGCAGCGGGTGGAGCACCAGTGGCGGCGGCCGTGGCGCAGCAGGTAGCGGTTGCAGGGGGAGGAGCCGCAGCCGGTGAGGCGGGCGGCCTCGGGACCGGTGAGGAGGTCGGCCGCGTCGGCCGCGAGGGTCGCCAGGGCGCGGCCGAGGATCTCGTCGGTGGGGCAGGGCGCCGCGCGGTACGGGCCGTTCTTCTCGTCCCAGTACAGCAGGGCGGCGGTCGGGGCCTTGCACAGCGCGTCGTTGACGGCGGACAGCGCCATGGGCAGGGCGGGCACCCCCGCGACCCGGGCGGCGAACAGCGACCTCAGGTGTTCGCGCAGCGAGCGCAGCTGTGCCACGCACATCTCCTGCACCGGCGTCCCGGCGGGCGCGAGGCCGTGCTCGAAGAGCCATCGGGCGGTGGCGCCCGGCGTGCCGAGGAGGTCGGCGAAGTGCCCTCCGGGCAGGGCGACGGCGCTGTTGACGAAGTCCAGCGCCAGGTGGTCCTCCGCTCCCGGAGCGGGCGGCGGCATGGACTCGACGGTCGGGGTCTCCCTCATGGTTGTCATGGTACGGCTTGCCTTCATCCGTGAGTCGTGCGCTAGGGTCTCTCACGGATAGCGCAGCACTTATTCGTGAGAACATTCGTGAGAATCAGAGGTTCTGATGACTGGCACCCGCATGCCCGCAGACCAGCGGCACTTTCCCGTCCGCGTCCTCGGCGGCCCCACCGCGCTCTTCGAGTACGGCGGCCTGCGATTCCTGACCGACCCCACCTTCGACGCGCCCCGCGACTACCCCGTGCCGGGCGCCCTGCTGACCAAGACGGCGCCCGCCTCCGCCGCGCCGGCCGACCTCGGGCGTATCGACGTGGTCCTGCTCTCCCACGACGAGCACCCCGACAACCTCGACGACTCCGGCCGGGCGCTGCTCGCCGACGTCGCCCTGACCCTGACCACCCCTGGGGGCGGGCAGCGCCTCGGCGCGGGCGCCAAGGGGCTGGCCGACTGGGAGTCGACAGCCCTGGACCGCCCCGGCGGCGGCACGATCACCGTCACGGGCGTGCCGGCCATCCACGGGCCGGGCGCCCGCGAGAACGTCGAGCCGTTCACCGGCCAGGTCGTCGGCTTCGTCCTGACCGGCGAGGGCCTGCCCACGGTCTACGTCAGCGGCGACAACGCCTCGCTCGACCTGGTCCGGGAGATCGCCGACCGGTTCGGCCCGGTGGACACCGCCATCCTGTTCGCCGGGGCGCCCCGCTTCCCCGTCCTGTTCGGCGGCGCGGTGATCGTCCTCGACAGCGCGCAGGCCGCCGAAGCCGCCCGGATCCTCGGCGCCCGCCGGGTGGTTCCCGTCCACTACGACAGCTGGGCGCACTTCACCGAGGGCCGTGACGACCTGGTCGCCGCCTTCACCGAGGCCGGGCTGCTCGACCGCCTGGACCTGGGGCACCGGGGCTGACCGCACCACCGGGCGGGCGGCGCGGGCCGGGCCGTGGGCGTGGCCGCCCGGCGGAGGGGACGTCCGGCGGAGGGGCGCCCGGCGGAGGGGACGGTTCCGCGTACGGCGGGGCGAGTTCGTGCCAACTCCTATGCGTTTACGCCGAGTTGGGCCATCCTGTTGCGTGTCCTGGGGCTCGTAGCGGTTCCTGGCCCGTCTCGGAGGTCCGATCGATGCGCAGACGCATCCGCCCCCTCGCCGGAGCATTGCGGCGCTCCCCGCTGCTCATCTCCTTCGCCCTCGGCTCGACGCTCGTCGGGCTCACCCCCTGGCTGGGCGTGGCGAGCACGGCGCCGGGCGGCCACGGCCCGGCGCCCCGGCCGGCCCCGGGGGCCTTCACGCAGCAGACGGCGAAGCAGTCGCCGCACCACGGCGTGGCCCCGGCGGAGGCCATGGAGCCGACGGCCCCCGTGCTCGACCGGACCGGGTGGACGGTCACGGCGAGCGACCAGGAGACCGTCGGCGAGAACGGGCGCGCAGCCAACGTCCTCGACGGCGACCCGGCCACCCTCTGGCACAGCAAGTGGACGGGCACCCCCGCCCCGCTGCCGCACAGCATCACCCTCGACATGCATCGCACGGCCGTGGTCTCCGCCCTCGTCTACCGGCCCCGCGCCACCGGTACCAACGGGCGCGTCGGCGAGTACAGCATCAGCGTCAGCGCCGACGGCACGCACTGGGGCAGTCCGGTCGCCACCGGCACCCTCGCGGACGACGGCAGCGCCAAGACCCTCGGATTCGCCCCGCAGGGCGCCCGGTTCGTCCGGCTCACCGCCGTCAGCGAGGCCGGCGGGCGCGGCCCGTGGAGCTCCGCGGCGGAGCTCGACCTGCTCGGCGACCCCGGCACCCCGGCGGCCACCGTCGACCTGCCCAGGACCGGATGGACGGCCACGGCGGGCGACGAGGAGACCGCCCGGGAGAACGGCCGCGCGGCCAACGTCCTCGACGGCGACGCCGCCACCATCTGGCACAGCAGGTGGTCCGGCACCCCGGCCCCGCTGCCGCACACCATCACCCTCGACCTGCACCGTACGACGGCCGTCTCCGCCCTCGTCTACCAGCCCCGCAAGGACGGCCCGAACGGGCGCGCGGGCACGTACTCCATCACCACCAGCACCGACGGCACCACCTTCGGCGCACCGGTCTCCACGGGCACCTGGCGTGACGACGACACCGTCAAGACCGCCACCTTCACCCGTACCGTCAACGCCCGCTCCGTACGCCTGACCGTGACCCGCGAGGCCGGCGACCGCGGGCCCTGGACCTCCGCCGCCGAGATGCGCCTGAGCGGACCGGCCGACCCGGCCGTCCACGGCTCCTGGAGCCGGATCACCGGCTTCCCCCTGGTGCCGGTGGCCACCGCCGTCCTGCCGGGCGACAAGCTGCTGGCCTGGTCGGCGTATGCGGTCGACCGCTTCGGCGGCAGCAACGGATACACCCAGACCGCGATCCTGGACCTGAAGACCGGCAAGGTCACCCAGCGCCGCATCGACAACACCGGCCACGACATGTTCTGCCCCGGCATCGCGATGCTCGCCGACGGCCGGGTCCTCGTCACCGGCGGCAGCAACGCCGAGAAGGCCAGTATCTACGACCCGGCCACCGACTCCTGGTCCGCCACCACCAGCATGAACATCGCCCGCGGCTACCAGGCCATGACCCTGCTCTCCACCGGCGACGCCTTCGTCCTCGGCGGATCCTGGAGCGGCGCCGCGGGCGACAAGGCCGGCGAGGTCTGGTCCCCGGACACCCGCACCTGGCGCAGGCTGCCGGGCGTCTCCGCCGTCCCCGCGATGACGGCCGACCCCCGTGGCGCCTACCGCGCCGACAACCACATGTGGCTGTACGCCACTTCGGGCGGCAAGGTGCTCCAACTGGGCCCGAGCAAGCAGATGAACTGGATCACGACCACCGGGGACGGGAGCATCACCTCCGCCGGCCCCCGGGCCGACAGCCAGGACGCCATGACCGGCAACGCCGTCGCGTACGACATCGGCAAGCTGCTCACCCTCGGCGGCTCGCCCGCGTACGAGAACACGCCCGCCACCCGGCGCGCGTACACCGTGGACATCGCCGGCGACCAGGTCCGCGCCGCGCGCACCGGCGACATGGACCACGCCCGCGCCTTCGGCAACAGCGTCGTCCTGCCCGACGGCAAGGTCGCCGTGTTCGGCGGCCAGGCCTACCCCGTACCGTTCAGCGACGCCACGTCCGTACTGACCCCCGAGATCTGGGACCCGGCGACCGGGCGCTTCACCCCGCTCGCCACCATGGCCATCCCGCGCAACTACCACAGCGTGGCGAACCTGCTGCCCGACGGCCGGATCTTCTCCGGCGGCGGCGGCCTCTGCGGCGACTGCGCCACCAACCACGCCGACGGGGCCGTCTTCACCCCGCCGTACCTGCTCAACACCGACGGCTCGGCCAAACCCCGCCCCGTCATCACCGACGGCGTACCACCCCGCGCCGCCGCCGGCACCACACTCACCATCAGCACCGAGAAACCGGTCACCTCCTTCGTCCTGATGCGAGCCGCCGCCGCGACCCACTCCACGGACAACGACCAGCGCCGGGTCCCCCTGACGTCCAGTCCGACGAGGGCCGGCACGTACAAGGTCACCATCCCGTCCGACAAGGGCGCGGCCCTGCCCGGCACTTACATGCTCTTCGCCCTGGACGCCCATGGGGTGCCGAGCGTGGCCCGGTTCATCACCGTGTACTGACGGCGTGCATCAAGAGGGCGCGGAGGTCGGCGGTCGCCAAAGCGGCATGGGCCGGGTGGTGCGGGGGCAGCTCGTCGATCAGCTGGTGCCAACGGGACGGCGTGACCCCTTCGTTGGCTGGGAGCGACGCGTCCCACTCCTCCCGGGGGACGCGGTCCAGGAAGCGCAGCGGCAGGGGCGGTGCGTCGAGGTCGACCTCGACGGTGACGTCGTCTTCCGGCACGGGCACCGCCACGAAGCCGTGCAGGGTCCTCGCGGAGGCTTCGAGGGCCATCCAGTACCGGGTGCCCGGGCCCGCCCGTACCACCACCGGCTGGCAGAGCGCGCCGTCCGTGAGACGGCGGGCCGGAGGGGCGGGGTGGTCCGCGATCTCCAGCTCGATCTCCAGCCGCCCGCCTCCGGCCACGGTGACGTCCAGGCGCCGCGTCAGGGCGACCGGTCCGACGGGGCGCAGCCCGGTCAGCCGCTGCGACGCCAGCCGCCCGGCGTGGTGCAGCGCCCGGTCCGCCTCACCGAGCGCGCCGGCGAGCCCTGCCAAGGCCTGCCGGGTGCGGACGGGCAGCCGTGCGGGCTCGGCGGCGAGGAGGCCGTTGAGCAGGTTTCCGGCCTCCCGGCCGAACCAGGGGCCGGGCCGCTCCGTGCGCAGACCGGCTTCGAGGACCTGGAGGGGCCCCGCGAGCGACGCCGCGGCCGGGGTGAACCAGTGGCGCAGCTCCCCGTCCGGTGCCGTGCCCGGAGTGTCGTGCCCGGCGTGCAGCAGGGCGGCGGCCGAGCGGGCCGCGGCGTCGACGCGCTCCCAGGGAAGGCAGTGGAAGAGCTCCGGCGGCGGAAGCGTCTCGCGGGCGAGCCGGTGGAGGAGGAAGTAGCGCAGGGCGAGGCTCTCGGCGCGCAGGGCGCCGACGGTCTCCGCGTCGGCCGGGGGCCCGGACCACTCCTCCTCCAGCCGGGCGACCAGAGCGGTGCCCGGCTCCGAGACGGCGACCGGCGCACCGTGGTCGTCGAGTTCGACGGCGACGCTCCCGTCGGGCGCCCGCAGCGCCAGGGCGCGGTACGGCTCGCCGGCCCGCTCGACGACCAGGCTGGTCCGCGTCCAGCGCTGGACGCGGAACCGTGGCAGCGTACGGGCGTCGGCCCGCTCGTCACCGTCGTTGACGGGCCCAAGCACGGGCGGCCGCCCCGGCGCGCCCGGCAGGACACGGGCGATCCAGTCGCTGAGCGGCCGGTGCGCGGGCACGGCGGCCTCCTCGGGGTCCGGCCCGGTCATCCGGCGGCCTCCTCGCACCGTGCGCGCAGCCGGACGGCGACGGGACCGAGCCGCCGGACGGCTGCCTCCAGGGCGGGGGAGCCAGGGTCGGGGACGCACTGCGCCCAGAGCCCCGCCAGCCGGTGCCAGGTCGCCCCGCCACGCCGGTCGAGCCGGTCGGGCAGATCGTCAGGCAGGGCCAGGGCCCACGCGCGCAAGGGGCCGTCGTCCAGGGCGAGTCCGTCCCAGCGCAGCAGGAACTTCAGCGCACGCAGGAGCACTTCGGCCTGCGCCAGCGGATCGGCCGAGGTGTCCACGGGGACGAGACGGCGTGTCCCCTCGGGGGTGGCGAGATCGTCGAGGGCCGCACCCAGCGGGTCGACGACCAGGTTCCGTACGGGGTCGTAGAGCAGCGTGTTGACGGTGAGGTCGCGCTGCCGGGCGTCCTGGAGCAGGTCGGTGCCGGTGGCCGGGAAGGGCATCCCGTCGCGCGCGAGGCCGAGCCCCCGGTAGTCCAGGCTCGGTCCGCCGCCACGGGCCACGGGGTCGAGGACCGAGCAGACGAGGGTGTCGGGGCTGAAGCGCTGGGGGTGCTCCGCACTCATGCCGTCCAGGTCGAGCACCTGACGGGCCGTCTCGGTGAAGGCCCCGGCGGGTGCGGTGCCGGTCAGGTCCAGGTCGTTGACCTCGTCGTAGGCGGCCCCGGACAGCAGGTCGCGCGGGGCGCCCCCGCTCAGCCAGACGTGGTGACCCGACGCGGCCAGGTGACCGATCAGCGCCGTGGTGAACAGGGGCGCGCGCGGGCCCTGGATCAACTCCCGGAAGCGGTCCGCCAGACCGGGGCCCAGGTCGTCGGGCCGATGGGTGCGGACCGGCTCGGTCCGCGTCTGCCGGCCGGGGCGCCGGCCGGTGCGGAGCAGGCTCGGCTGGTCCACGGGGTCGGAGCTCCGCAGGGGCGGCCCGCCGGCCCCCTCGTCGCCCCGGAGCACCAACTGGTCGTCGGCGGCGACCGGCGCCGCCCGTGCCGTACAGGCGAAGCCGAGGACCGGCCGGCCCTCGACGGTGTCGCCGGTCAGGATCGGCCCCGTGGCCCCGGTCTCCGGCGCCTGGCAGGGAACGAGCGGTGTGGCGGCGGGGCGGGTCACCTCTTGGCGGTCCTGGTCCATCGCGCGGTTCCTCCCTCGTTGCGCAGGGCGGGCGGTTCAGACACGACGTCTGCCACGGACACCCGGTCGCGGGCGCGGACGGCGGGAGTCGCCGCCCGAGGCGTCAGCAGCTGGTGCAGGGGCGTGTCCCCGCATCGTGGTCAGCAGGGCGGCGATGTCCGTGTCCACGGAAGGCCGTTCGGCCACTGCGTCCCCCCGCTCCCCCCGGCGTCAGCGCCGGGGCGGTCCCGTGGGCACATTGTGGCAAGGGGGGACCCCGATTTCATGCGGATCGGGAGATCCGGCCTCCGGCAGGGAGCCGGAGGGGTGTCACAGGCGCTTCTCCAGGAGGGTGAAGGACTTGGGGGCCGCGCCGGGCTGCGGCTTGGCCTCCTTGTGGCCCGTGACCTCGTAGCCGGCCGCCCGGTAGTAGGCGGTGAGCGGCGTGTTGGTGGTCAGGCAGTCCAGGCGGGCGTGGGTGCGGCCGGTCGCCGCCACCCGGGCTTCGGCGGCCTCCAGGAGGCGCCGTCCCGTGCCTGGTGCGGCGGTGGCCCGGTCGACCATCAGCCGGTGTACGTACCCCGCCACCGGCGGCTGGGGTCCCCACGCCGACTCGTCCTCCCACCACAGCTCCCAGGCGCCGACGACCGCCCCGGAGCTCTCCGCCAGCCACACCTCGTCCCGCTCCATGACGCGACGGAAGTGGTCCTCGCCCAGCTCCCCGGGGCGCCACTGGCCCGTCACGCCCCGGGCCAGCATCCAGCGGGCCGCCTCGTCGCGCAGGCGGACGAGGGTGGAGAGATCGGCCTCCTCGGCCGGACGTACGCGCAGATCATTCATGCCGGGATCCTCGCACGGGGCGTGGCGGGACCGGGAGTTCAGCGCGAGGGCGGGCGGAGCCTGCGGAGCAGGAGGGCGTTGAACGTGACGATGATGGTCGACGCGCTCATGAGGAGGGCCGCCCACTCCGGGCGGAGCTGGATCCCCCAGGCGGGGTACAGGACGCCCGCGGCCACCGGGATGGCCAGCAGGTTGTAGATCGCGGCCCAGAACAGGTTCTGCTTGATCTTGCGGCGGGTCGCGCGGGCCACGGTGACGGCGTACGCGACGTCGGCCGGGTCGTCGTGCACGAGCACCACGTCGGCGGTCTCCACGGCCACGTCGGTACCGGCTCCGATGGCGATGCCCACGTCCGCCTGGGCGAGGGCCGGAGCGTCGTTCACCCCGTCGCCGACCATCGCCACCCGCGCCCCGCCGTCCTGGAGCGCCGTGACGTTGGCGGCCTTGTCCTCGGGGAGCACCTCGGCGATCACCGTGTCGATGCCGGTCGCCGCCGCGACGGCCTCCGCCGTGCCCCGCTGGTCGCCGGTGAGCATCACGGTCCCGATGTCCTGCGCGCGCAGGCCGCTCACCGCGACCGGGGCGGACGCGCGGACCGGGTCCGCCACCGCGATCAGCCCGAGCGCCTTGCCGTCCGCCGCCACGTACATCGCCGTCTTCCCGGACGCGGCCAGCTCGGTCGCGGTGCCGGTCAGGGCCGAGGCGTCGACGTGCTCGCGCCGCATCAGGCGCAGGTTGCCCACGAGCACGGTCACACCCTCGACCAGCGCCGTCACTCCGTGACCCGGCACGGAGTCGAAGCCCGACGCCTCGGCCACGTCCAGGTCACGGGCCCGCGCCGCGCCCACGATCGCGTCGGCCAACGGGTGCTGGGACTGCCGGTCCACCGCCGCGGCCGCCGCGAGCACCCGCTCGTCCGACACCCCGGGCGAGGCCACGATGTCCGTGACCGCCGGCTTTCCCTCGGTCAGCGTGCCCGTCTTGTCGAACACGACCGAGGTGATCCCCGCCGTGTTCTCCAGCGCGGTCGCGTTCTTGAACAGCACACCCCCGCGCGCCCCCTGACCGATGCCGACCGTGATCGCGGTCGGCGTCGCCAGCGCCAGCGCGTCCGGACACGCGATCACGATCGCCGAGACCGCCGCCGTCACCGCGAAGCCGATGCCGTGGTCGCCGCCGAAGACGCTCCACGCCAGGAACGTCAGCACACCCGCCCCCAGCGCCACGAAGACGAGGTAGCGGCCCGCCTTGTCGGCCAGGCGCTGCGCCGGGGCCTTGGACGCCTGCGCGTTGCGGACCATCTGTACGATCCGGGCCAGCGCGGTGTCCGCGCCCACGGCCGTCGCCGTGAACGTGAACGCGCCGGTGGTGTTGATGGACCCGCCGACGACCCGGTCGCCCGCCGCCTTCGCCACGGGCACCGGCTCACCGGTGATCATCGACTCGTCGACGTAGCTGGTCCCGTCCCCGACCGTGCCGTCGACCGGGACCTTCTCCCCGGGCCGCACCAAGACCGCGTCACCCACCACGACCTCGTCCAGCGGCACCTCGCGCTCCGCCCCGTCGCGCCGTACGCGCGCGGTCGGCGGCGCCAGGGTCAGCAGCGCCTCCACGGCCCGGCCGGTGGCGAACCGGGACCGCATCTCCAGCCAGTGCCCGATCAGGCTCAGCGTGGTCAGCATCGCCGCGGCCTCGAAGTACACGTCCTCCTGCCCGGCGAAGGTCGCGAACACCGAGTACAGATATGCCACCAGCACGCCGACGGAGATCAGCGTCATCATCGTGACGTCGCCGTGGCGCAGCGACCGCGCCGCCGACGACAGGAACGGCCAGCCGCCCCAGAAGACCACCGGCGTGGCCAGGATCAGCCCGAACCACGCCATCGACATCCCCAGCGGCCGCTCCACGTCGACGCCGAGACTGTGGCCGATCGGCGAGAACACGACGATCGGGATCGTCAGCACCGCACAGACGACGAACCTGCGGAGCATGTCGTTGACGGCCGCCGCACCGTGGCCGGCGTGTTCGTCGTGACCGGAACCGTGCCCGGAGTGCTCTGTGTGGTCGCCGTGCTCCATGTGCTCGCCGTGCTCGCCGTGGTCCTCGTCCCCCACCCCCACCGCCGGATGTCCCGGCTGGCAGCAGGAGTCGGGGCAGTCCACGCAGTCGCAGGGGTAGCCCGCTTGCTCCAGGTCCCCGGCCAGGCGGTCCGCGCTGGTCACCGAAGGGTCGAAGGCGAGGTGGGCCGTCGCCGTGGTGCGGTCGATCGTCGCCGAGCGTACGCCCGGGCGGCCCGCGAGGTGCTGTTCCAGGCCGGCCATCTCGCCGGCGCAGAAGCACGCCCGCAGGGCGATCTCCGCCACCTGCGTGCCGGGTGTCTGTTCGCGCATGCCGCGTCCTCCTCGCAGTCCGGTCCAGTCCACACCGCCGGTACCGGGCGCGACCTGCTCACTTCGGCCGAACGGGTGACGGCCGGGTCAGGCCCCCGCCCCGCGCCGGTGGGCGCGCATCGGGAGGCGGCCGCAGGAGAGGGAGAACAGCGGGGTGGGGGCGACGGCGGCGGTGGTCAGGGGGCGCAGGCGCCAGCGGGCGGCCAGGGTGGCCAGGACGATGCTCATCTCCGTCCAGGCGAACCTCTCGCCGAGGCAGCCGTGCTGGCCGAGACCGAAGGGCAGGTACGCGGCGGGCGTCACCTCGGCCGCGCGCTCGGGCAGCCAGCGGTCGGGGAGGAAGCGGTCCGGTGCCGCGAAGAGCCGGGGATCGCGGTGGAGCGCGTACGGGGAGAAGAGCACCGTGGTTCCGGCGGGCACCGCGTAGGGGCCGAGCCGGGTGTCGCGGAGGGCGGCGCGGGAGAGCAGGTAGCCCGACGGGTAGAGCCGCATCGTCTCGGTGAGCACCCGCCGGGTGTACGGGAGGCGGGGCAGGTCGTCGAAGCCGGCGGCCTGTCCGGCGAGCACGGCGTCCACCTCGGCGTGCAGCCGCTCCTCGGCCTCGGGGTGCCGGGCCAGCAGGTACAGGCACCAGGAGAGGGTGCGGGAGGTCGTCTCGGCGCCGGCGGTCAGGAGGGTCATCACCTCGTCGTGGACCTGCCGGTCGGACATCCGCTCGCCGGTCTCGGCGTCGGTCGTGCCGAGCAGCCAGGTCAGCAGGTCGTCCGGGGCCCGCTCGCCCAGGCCGTGCCGGTGCGCGATGACGGCGTCCACCAGGGTGTGCAGCGTGTGCGCGGCACGGGCGAAGCGCCGGTTGACCCGGGTGGGCAGCTTCGCCAGGAACGGCAGCGGGTCCGATCCGCGCGCCCCGACCCAGGCCATGACGTCGGTCATGGCCTCGACCACGGACGCCGCCTCCTCCTCGGTGACGCCCTGGGTGAAGAGGCTGCGGACCACGAGGGAGGTGGCGAGGTGGCCGAACTCCTCGTCCACGGCCACGGTCCGCCCGTCGCCCAGGCCGTCCGTCCAGGTCCGGGCCAGCTCGGTCATGTGCGCCGCGTAGTGGCGGACCCGGGTGTGCCGGAAGGCCGGCCGGATGAGGCGGCGCTGACGCCGGTGGAAGGCGCCCTCGGACAGCAGCAGCCCTTGGCCGGTGACCGGCTCCATCAGCCGGTACTGCGGACTGGGGCCGAAGTCGTCGGCCCGCTGGACCAGGAGCTCGCGGACCAGCTGGTGGTCGGTCGCCATCAGCATCCGCTCCGGTCCCAGGCGGAGGGCTACGAGACCGTCGTCGAGCCGCTGGAGCCGCTCCAGGAGGGCGAGCCGGCGGCGCTGCATCGCGAGGCCGTGGCCCAGCAGCGGCACACCGCCCGGTGCCTGGCGGGGGACGAGGACGGCGGGCCGCGCGGTCACGCTCATCGCGCACCGCCCCGCGCGCCCGGGGCGCCGGTGGCGTGGGCCAGGGCCAGCAGGACGAAGACGTCCGCCAGGGCCGGCACGTCGTACAGCAAGGGCCTCGGTCCCGCCTGGTCGGGGCGGCTGCGGTAGCCGCCGTCGGGGTGCTGGCGCGCGATCAGGTAGGCCAGCGCCCGGTCGAGCGGCCCGCCGGGGCGGAGCGGCCCGCCGGAGGCCAGGGCGATGACGGCGTAGGCCGTGCTGATCGGGTCGCTCGGCTCGGTGTCGGCGTGGCCCCAGCCGCCGTCCGCGTGCTGGGTGGCGGCGAGATGGGCGAGCGACCGCTCGGCCGCGGCCGCCCGGGACGCCCGCTCGGGCCCGTACGCCTCGATGCCGTTCAGCGCCAGCACCGCGCGGAACACGGCGTTGGTCGCGTTGCGGCTCCAACTGCGCTCGAAGGTGCCGTCCGGCCGCTGGTTGCGCACCACGTAGCGCACGGCCTCGGCCACCACGTCCCGCAGGCCGGGGTGGGGTGCCAACGCGCTCGCCGCCGCGGCGGTCATCGCGATCTCGGAACTCGTACCGCGGGCGAAGGTGGGGAAGCCGCCGTCGGGATTGCGGACGCCGAGCAGATAGCCCTCGGCCTCCGCGACGGCCGCCCGGTGCCGGTCGGGCGCCGCGCGGCGGAGGAACTCCAGGACGTAGCAGGTGTCGTCGACGTCGCTCTGCGCGACGCCGGAGTGGAAGCCGTAACCGCCGTCGGGATTGCGGCGCAGCGCGAGGGCGTCGGCCATCGGCGTCACGCACGCCGGGGGCGCGGGCAGCAGCGAGAGGGCGAGGCCGGCGGCGGCGGTGGTGAAGACGGTCATCCCGTCGATGAACGGCACGCCGCCGTCGGGCCGCAGCCGGCCCGCGACGTGCTTGAGCACGTCGCCGAGGGCGCGGCGGTGGCGGGGGGAGTGGCGCAGGGCGAGCAGCGCGAGCAACTGCGCCAGGTTGTTGCGCTCCCACGCGGGGCCGGGGTCGAGGGCGGGCAGGAGGGCGTGCCAGTCCTCCGCGCGCACGACCTCGGGGCGGTGCGTGCCGTACGCGGCGAGCACCTTCAGCGCCTTCATCTCCATGTGCAGCCAGCTCTGTTGGGGCCGCGTGTCGTACGCCTCCCAGGGCACCGCGGGGAAGGCGCTCGCGCCGAGCGCGGCGAGCACCGTCCCGAACATCAGCCGCTTGCGCCCGGCGGTGAAGTGGTCGAAGCCGTCGAGACCGGCGTCGGGCGCCACGTCCGCGTCGCCGCCGCCACCGAGGACCGCACGGGCGACGGCGCGCTGGAAGGGGTCGGGCGGGCTGGTGCGCAGGGTGGTGCGCAGGTACGCGGTGAGGCGGGCGGTCGCGTCCCGCTCGGCCCCCTCCGCCGTCAGGAGGGCCAGGGCGAGGGCGGACTCCAGCACCCGGCTCTCGCACGGGGCGGGCAGCAGACCGTCCGGGCCGACTCCGGCGACGACCCGCCGGGCCAGCAGCGTCCGGCAGCGCACGACGGCGGGGACGGCGGAGGAGGCGGGGCCGGCGGGGGAGGGCAGATTCGTGGGGGCGGTGGCCGTCGGCGTCGGTGATGCGTTCGCGGTGTTCACGGTCTTCACGGTGTTGACGGTGGCCTTCTCACGTCGGACGGGCGGTGGGGGTGGTGGTGGGGAGGGGCCCGTTCAACAGCAGCCCCTGGTCGAGGAGTCGGGCCAGAACGCGGCGGCCTTCGGGGACGAACGGGGACGGCGGCCGGTCCAGGAGCTCCCGCGGCGGGACGAAGAAGTGGGCGGCGATCTCCCCCGGGTCGACGCTCGACGGCGCCGGGATCTCCGCCACGTGCACGGCGAGCCAGCAGCGCCCGACCGGGGACGGGCGCGGCTCGTGGAGCACCAGGCGGGGCGCGGCCGGCACGCCCAATTCCTCGCGCAGTTCACGGGCCGCGGCCTCCGCGTAGCCCTCGCCGGCCCGGGGGCAGCCGCCGATCAGGATGTCGTGGTGGGCCGGATAGACCGAGGCCCGGGCCGACCGGCGGTAGACCAGGAGGCGTCCGGCGGAGTCCGCGCAGACGGTCGCGGCCACCCGGTAGTACAGGCCGCGGGCCGCGGCCCCGCCGCGTGGTCCGCGCGTCACCGGACGGTCGTCCGCGTCGACGTAGTCCACCGTTTCGTGCGCCGTCACGCTTCCCCTCCTGGACCGGTGATCCTGCCGCCGAGGGAGACTACCGTACGTAACTGCCCGCGTTCGCACGGTAATATCCGGTCGGTTCGCACCGCGGTGCCGTACGCGCGGCAGCCGCCCTCCCGCACGATCCAGGAGCGCCATGACCTTCGACGAGCTCAAGAGCACCCTCATCGGCATGGGTATGCCGCCGGAGGAGTTGAAGCCGGACGCCCTGCGGGACGAGGCGGGCCTCGACTCGCTGTTCGCGGCCGAACTCGCCCTGATCCTGCGCCAGGAGAAGGGCATCAGGATCCCCGAGGAGGAGATCCTGTCCGCGGCCACCCTCGCCGACGTGGCCACGGCCGTGGGGCAGCACGCGGGAGCGGGGCGGTGACCGACGCCGCCATCACCGGGGTCGGACTGCTCACACCCGCGGGGGACGGGCGCGCGGACAGCTGGCGCCGGGTGTGCGCGGGGGAGCCCGCGGCGGCCCTCCACCGGAACGCGCACGGTGCGTTCGTGGTGGGCCGGGTGCCGGAGTTCGACCCCGCGCGTCTTGCCGGGGCCCGCCGCTGGAAGCCCGACCGGGCCGGTCAGTTCGCCCTGCTGGCCGCGCGGGAGGCGCTGGACGACGCCGGCCTCGACCCGGCGGCCTGGGACGGCGCCCGGGTCGCCGTCCTCGTCGGCTCGGGAACGGCCGGCGCGGAGACGTACGAGCACTATCTCCCGCTCCTCGACACCGCACCCGACGACGTCCCGCCGCTGGCGCTGCCCAGCAGCCTCTCCAACTCGCCCGCCGCGCTGGTGTCGATGGCCTTCGGCGCGCGCGGCACCAGCGCCGTCGTCAACACGGCCTGCGCCTCCGGCGCGACCGCCCTGGCGATGGCCTGCGACATGCTGGCGCTCGACCGCTGCGACATCGTCCTCGTCGGGGGTACGGAGGCCGGCCTCACCCCGTACCACCTGCGTGGCTTCGACCGGCTCGGCGCCCTGTCCCGCCGGTACGAGGACCCGCTCGGCGCCTCCCGTCCGTTCGACGCGCAGCGGGACGGCTTCCTCATCGCCGAGGGGGCCGGCTTCCTCGTCCTGGAGCGGCCGGGGCACGCCGCCGCCCGTGGGGCCAGGGTCAGGGCGCGGATCGTCGGGCACGGGTCCGCCTCCGACGCCCATCACGCCGTCGCCCCCCACCCGGAGGGCACCGGCATCGCCGCCGCCGTCGACGACGCTCTGCGCGACGCGGGTCTCCAGCGGCGCGACATCCAGCACGTCAACGCGCACGGCACGAGTACACCCCGCGGTGATGCGATCGAAAGCGCCGCGCTGGCCCGGGCGTTCACCCACCGCCCCTCCGTCACGTCCACCAAGGGGGTCACCGGGCATCTGATGGGGGCGGCGGGTGCGGTGGAGGCCGCGCTCACCGCGCTCTCCCTCCAGAAGGGGGTCGTGCCGCCGACCGCCAACCTCACCGTGCCCGGTCCTGGCATCGAGGTCGACGTGTCCGGCGCCGGGCGCGCGGCGCGCATCGACGCCGCCCTGTCGCTCTCCGTCGGGTTCGGCGGCCACAACGTGGCCCTCGTCCTCGCCGCCGCATGACCGCCCGCACCCGCGCGAGGGCCGTCCGCGTCCCCGCGCCGCGCGTCGGCCCGCCCCCGCCGCCCCGGATCGCCCTGACGGACCGGGACCGGATCACCCTAGAACTGGCCCGCCACGGCGGCGACATGATCCTCGGCGCCGTGCTGCGCCTGGACGGGCCGCCGCCCGCCGCGAGCGAGCTGGCCGAGCATCTGCGCGCGCGGATCCGGAGCGTGCCGGAACTGACGTACCGCCCCTACGGTCTCTCGGGCGGGCGCCCCTACTGGGCCCAGGACCCCGACTTCGACGTCGCCCGGCACGTGTACGAGGTGGCGCGCCCCGCGCGGCCCGCCCACGCGGCGGACGCCGACCTGGCGGCCGTGCTCGACCGCCCGCTCCCCGAGGACCGGCCGCTCTGGGGCGTGTGGCTCGTCCGGCCGAGCGGACCGGGGGAGACGGGGTACGCGCTCTGCTACCGCGTCCATCACGCGTTCCAGGACGGCCTCGCGGCGATGGCCGCCGTCGAGGCGCTCTTCGGGCCGGAGCCGGGTGCGGCACCGGTGCCGCTCGCCGAGGGGGACCCCGACTCCGAGCGGCGCGGTGCCCCCGAAGGCGACCCCGAAAGCGCCCCCGACGGCACCCCCGGCAGCCTCGTCACCCTCCGTCTCGACACCGCCGTCCTCTTCCGCGCCGCCCGCGCCGCCGGGGCCTCGCTGCACCAGCTGTGTCTCGCGCTCGCTACCGCCACGGCGCGGGAATGGGCCCCGCTCGCGGGCGTCGTGCCGCTCCGGGCCAACCTCGGGATCAGCCTGCGGCCGCCGGCGACGCCCGTCCGGCCGGTCGGCAACCAGGTCGGCGTGCTGAGTGTCGAACTCCCCGTCGACGAGCCCGATCCGCTCGCGCGGCTGCGGTGCCTGGTCCAGGGCGTGCCCGGGGAGCGGCTGGTCGGGCGCGGTCTGCGCGCGCACCGGCTGCGGGCGCGCTGGCCCCTGCTGGACCGGTTCGCCCTGCGACGCGCCATCGACCCGCGCACGGCGGCGCTGAGCGTTGCCGACGTCCGGCTGCGGCGGGTCCTGGAGTTCGCCGGGGCCCCGGTGCGCCGGGTGTACCCGATCCCCGTCCTCGTACCGGGGCAGCGTCTGTTCATCGCCTGGACCTCGTACCGGGGGCAGTTGCACGTCACCTTCCGCACCGACCGGCCGACGCCGGAGCTCGACCTGCTGCCCCGGCTGTGGCGGTCCGCCGTGGACGACCTGCGCCGAGCCCTCGACAGCTGAACCCCGCCCACCAGGAAGGCACTCGTGACCACCCTCGCCGTTCCCGGCCCCACCCCGCCCCCGGCCGCCCCCGGTGTCGTCGACCTCCTGCGGGAGGCGGCGCAGGCCGGGCCGCTGACCGCGCTGCGCATCGGCGACCGGCCCTTCGTCCTGGCGACGGGCCCCGACCAGACGCAGGAGATCCTGGCCAGGCGTCCGGAGGTGTACGTCAAGCACGGGCACCGCGCGCGTGCCCTGCTGGGCGACGGCCTCATCTCCGCATCGGGCGACGCGTGGAAGCGTCAACGCAAGCTGCTCCAGGCCCGGTTCACCGTCGCCGGGACCCGGCGCTGGGCCCACCACATCACGGCGGCGGCCGAGCGGATCGCCGCCCGCTGGGAGACGGCCTCGCTCGCCGGGGCGCCGGTCGACATCGGGCGGGACATGCGCTTCTTCGCGCTCGACACCATCTGGCGCACCCTGACCGGCACCGCCCTCGACGAGGCGACGGAGCGCGAGCTGTCGGCCGTCGACACCGTGGTGGCCTCGCTGCCCACGCTCGCCGGGGCCCGCCCCGATCCCGGGCTCGCCGTCGACGAGGCGCTGCGGCAGATCGATACCACCGCCCACCGCGTCATCGGCCTGGCCCGCGCCCGCCGCGCCGACGCGCGGCCCGACGGCCCGCCCCACCTGCTCGATCTGCTCCTGGACACCGCCGAGACGGAGCCCGCGTACACGGACCGGCTGATCCGCGACGAACTCGTCACGCTGCTCGTGGCCGGGCACGAGACGACCGCCCAGACCCTGTGCTGGCTCTTCGTCCTGCTCGACCGGCACCCCGACGTCCACGACCGGTTCCTCACCGCGTACGAGGCGGCCGACGGCCCCGCCGCTCGCGACGCGCTCGTTGGCGCCCTCGTGCAGGAGACGCTCCGGCTCTACCCGGCCGTCTGGCTCGTCCCCCGGCACGCCGCGCGCGACGACGTCCTCGACGGTGTGCCGATCGCCGCCGGCACCAGCGTCCTGGTCTGCCCCTATCTCACCCACCGCGTCCCCGAGCTGTGGCCGGACCCGGAGCGCTTCGATCCCGGGCGCTTCCTCCCGGGCGGGCACCGCCCGCACCACCCGGCCGCGTTCCAGCCCTTCGGCGTCGGGGCGCGCGCGTGCCTCGGACAGTACTTCGCGCTCCAGGAGACGCTCACCCTGCTGCGCCTCCTGCTCCCGGCGTACCGCCCGTCGCTGACCACCCCGCCGAGGGGCGCCGTCTTCGGCGCCAACCTGCGGCCCGACGGACCCGTACGGGGGATCCTCACCGCGCCCCGGCCGTAGCGCCCGTACGCACTCGGTAGCACCCCTCCTCGGCCGCGCGGCGGAGCCGGTCCGGCCCACCGGGCGATCCGGGGGCGGCGTCCCGTACGCGACCGTCGGGGGTGTGCGGGCCGTCCGGCCCGTCGGGACGGAGGGACCCTGATGAAATCGCCCGCGCACCCCGAGGAAGCCGCCGCCCGGCCCGGGCGGGTCCGTGCCGCGTGGCGGGCGGCGCACGAGCCCGTCGCGGGGGTGTCACGGCGGACCCGGCTGGCCGCGTACGGGGTGGTGCTCGCGGTGCTGCCGTCGAGCCTGTGGCGGCTGCCGGCCGCCTTCGACCGGGGCATCGGGGCCGGTGAACGGGTGTACGTGGTCTTCCTCTCGGTCCTGTCCGAGGCGCTCGCCCTCACCTTCCTGTGGACGCTGCTGACCCCCGCCACCCAGATCACCGGGAGGACGATCAGGGGCGACGCGCTCCCCGCCGACTTCCCGAGCGAGGCCGGTGGCTGGGAGGCGGCCTGGTTCTATGTCTGCTATTCGCCACTCGTTCTGTGGGGACCGCTGCTCGCCGTGTTGACGGTGGCGTACGCGCGGCGCCGCCGTGCGGCGGAAACGACGGCCGCGACGGGCTGACAGCCTGTCAAGTCCTTTTCGGGCGGCGAGGAAAACCCTTGGACGGCGCCGGCGTCCGCGCGGAACACTCCCCAACCTGTCCACTCAAGGTCCGACAAAGCAGGGTTGGGATGGGTACGTCTGCAACACCCGGAGGTGCGCCGACGAAGGCGCCCGGGGAATCACCCGCCAGGGGCCCGGTGCTCCTGGCACTCCGCTACTACGCACGGGAGCTGGTCGGACTCCGACGTCTGACCGTGCCCGCGATGCTGCTCCCGGCGCTGGGCAACATCGCGATCTACTACATCGCGCCGCTGCTCGTCGCGAAGCTGGTCGGCCGCCTCGCCGGAGGCTCCGGCGGCGGTCTCGGTCCGGTGCTGCCCTACGTCCTGGGCTTCGCCGGTGTGCTGCTGCTCGCCGAGACGCTGTGGCGGCTCGGACTGCACTGTCTGAACCGCCTCGACGCCCTCGGCATCGAGCGGCTGTACGTCATCGGCATGGACGAGCTCTTCGCCAAGGACGCCGCCTTCTTCCACGACAACTTCGCCGGAGCGCTGACCAAGCGGGTCCTGAGCTTCGCCTCCCGCTTCGAGGAGTTCGCCGACACCCTCACCTTCTCGGTGATGGGCAGCCTCGTGCCGCTGCTCTTCGCCTCGGTCGTGCTCTGGACGTACGAGCCGCTGCTCGTCGCCGGACTCCTGGTGATGATCACCCTCACGGGTGTCTGCGTACGGCCCCTCATCCGCCGCCGGCAGCTTCTGGTCCGCGACCGCGAGGAGGCCATCGCCCGGGTGTCGGGGCACGTCGCCGACAGCCTGATGAACATGGACACGGTACGGGCGTTCGGCGCCGAGGGGCGCGAGGCCGCCGAGCACCGGTCCCGCGTCGCCGAGTCGCGGCGGCTGACGCTGCGCTCCTGGGACTTCGGCAACCTGCGCATCGACACGCTCGTCGCGCCGATGTCGGTGCTGACCAATGTGCTGGGACTGGTCCTCGCCCTGTCGCTCGGCGCCGGGGACCACGGCGTGGAGGCGGTCGTCGTCGCCTTCACGTACTACTCCAACGCCACCCGGATCATGTTCGAGTTCAGCCAGGTCTACCGCCGCCTTGAGAGCTCGATGACGGAGGCCGCGCAGTTCACCGAGCTGCTGCTCACCCCGCCGACCGTGCGCGACCCGGAGGTGCCCGAGCCGCCGCGCTCCCGGGAGGCCGATGTGCGCTTCGAACGGGTGACCTTCGCCCACGGCGGCGGCGACCCGCTCTTCGACGGGCTCGACCTGGCCGTGCCCAGCGGCACGAAGATCGGGCTCGTCGGGCGCTCGGGCGGCGGCAAGACCACGCTCACCCGGCTGCTGCTGCGGATGAACGACATCGACGCCGGGCGGATCCTCGTCGGCGGCCAGGACATCAGCCGGATGCGCCAGTGCGACCTGCGCGGCCTGATGGCGTACGTCCCGCAGGACCCGGCCATGTTCCACCGCACCCTGCGGGAGAACATCGCGTTCGCCCGGCCGGACGCCACCGAGGCCGAGGTCCGGCGCGCCGCCGAGGCCGCGCACGTCACGGAGTTCGCCGACACCCTGCCGGAGGGCTTCGACACGATGGTGGGCGAGCGCGGGGTGAAGCTCTCCGGCGGGCAGCGCCAGCGGGTCGCCCTCGCCCGCGCGATCCTGCGCGACGCGCCGATCCTGCTCCTCGACGAGGCCACCAGCGCGCTGGACTCGGAGAGCGAGATCCTCGTCCAGGACGCCCTGTGGCGCCTGATGGAGGGGCGGACGGCCTTCGTGGTGGCCCACCGGCTCAGCACGGTCGCGCACATGGACCGGCTGATCGTCCTGGACCGGGGCCGGATCGTCGAGCAGGGCTCGCACCACGAGCTCCTGGAAGCCGACGGTGCCTACGCCAAGCTGTGGCAGCACCAGTCGGGCGGCTTCCTCGACGAGTCGGCGGAGCGGGCGGGGGTGCGCTGAGCACCCTCATGAGCGCGGGGCGCGCGGGCCCGTACCCGCACGCCCGCGCCGGACTGCGGGCGGATCCGGGCCCGGCTACGCTGGGCCCGGATCCTGTGCCCGCTTTGCGCATTTCATCCCCCTCTCAGGGAGTCCCGTGGTCACCCCGCAGCCCGTTCTCGCCCCTCCCACCAAGGCCGCCGTGTTCCTCGTGGCCACCCTGAACCCCGGCGGCGAGAGCGTGGCGCGCGACGCCCTGGACGGGCTCGCCGGCCTGGTCCGCACCGTCGGCTTCCGCGAGCCCGAGGCGGGCCTCAGCTGCGTGACCGGCATCGGCGCCACCGCCTGGAGCAGGCTCTTCGAGGGCCCGCTCCCGCGCGAGCTGCACCCCTTCGTCCCCCTGGAGGGCCTCCGCCACCGCGCCCCCGCCACACCGGGCGACCTGCTCTTCCACGTACGCGCCCAGCGCATGGACCTCTGCTTCGAGCTGGCCCGGCTGATCGTGGGGAGCCTGGCGGGCGCCGTGACCGTCGTCGACGAGGTGCACGGCTTCCGCTACTTCGACGACCGCGACCTGCTGGGCTTCGTCGACGGCAGCGAGAACCCCGAGGGCGGGGCCGCGGCCGAGGCCGTCTTCGTCGGGGACGAGGACCCCGGGTTCCGGGGCGGCAGCTATGTGATCGTGCAGAAGTACCTGCACGACATGACGGCCTGGCAGGAGCTCACCGTCGAGGAGCAGGAACGCGCGATCGGCCGCCACAAGGCGGACAACGTGGAGCTGCCCGAGGACGTCAAGCCGGCGAACTCGCACGTCGCGCTCAACACCCTCGTCGACGAGGACGGCAACGAGCGGCAGATCCTGCGCGCGAACATGCCGTTCGGGAGCGTCGGCAGCGGTGAGTTCGGCACGTACTTCATCGGCTACGCCCGCACGCCCGCCGTCACCGAGCTGATGCTCTCCCATATGTTCCTCGGCGACCCCCCCGGCACCACCGACCGCATCCTCGACTTCTCCACGGCCGTGACCGGCTGTCTCTTCCACGTGCCGAGCGTCGACTTCTTCGACGACCTGCCGGGCCCGCCGACCGCGGCGGCCGCCAGGGCGGCGGTCCACGCGGCACCCGCGCCGCCCGTCCGTACGGACACGGACACGGACACGGACGCGGGCCTCGGCCTCGGCATCGGCAGCATGAAAGGAGCGTGACCCGGCATGACGCCCACCATCGACCCGGCCGGCACCACCAACCTGCACCGCGAACTCGCCCCCGTCACCCAGGCCGCCTGGGAGCAGATCGAGGAGGAGGCCCGGCGCACCTTCCGACGTCATGTCGCGGGCCGCCGCGTCGTGGACGTGCCCGACCCGGCGGGCCCCGGCCTCGCCGCCGTCGGCACCGGACACCTCACCGGGATCGCCCCGCCCGCCCCCGGCGTGACGGCCCGGCTGCGCGATGCGAAGCCGCTGGTCGAACTGCGGGTGCCGTTCACCGTCAGCAGGGCCGCCGTGGACGACGTCGAGCGCGGTTCCAGCGACTCCGACTGGCAGCCGGTGAAGGACGCGGCGCGGGCCATGGCCTTCGCCGAGGACCGGGCGATCTTCGACGGCTACGCGGCTGCGGGCGTCGAAGGGCTGCGGGCCCGCACCTCGAACCCGGTGCTCGACCTGCCCGCCGAGCCGCGCGACTACCCGGACGCGATCAGCCGCGCCCTGACCGCGCTGCGGCTCGCCGGTGTCGACGGGCCGTACACGCTGCTGCTCGGCGCCGACGAGTACCGGGAGGTCAGCGAGACCTCCGACCACGGCTACCCGATCGCGGCACACCTGGCCCGGATGCTGGACGGCCCCCCGCTGTGGGCCCCGGCGCTCAGCGGCGCGTTCGTCCTGTCCACCCGGGGCGGCGACTTCGAGCTGCGGCTCGGCCAGGACGTCTCCATCGGCTACACCTCGCACGACGCCGAGGGCATCGAGCTGTACTTCCAGGAGACGTTCACCTTCCTGGCGTACACCGACGAGGCCGTCGTCGTGCTGACCCACTGAGCCCGTGACACGCGAACGGCTGCCGCTGGCAGCGGTGCCCCGGCTGGTGGGCTCGGTCGTCCTCGGCGTGGTCGTCGGCCTGGTGGTCGCCGGGCTGGCCCGGGTGTCGCTGGGCGCGCTTGCCGGGATCGCCGCCGCCGAGGCGGTGTTCGTCGTCAGCGGCTGGGTGGTGCTCTGGCCCATGGACGCCGCCACCACCCACCGCAACGTACGCCGCGAGGACTTCCGGCCGCTCCTGGCGGAGATCGTGGTGGTCTCGGCCGCGCTGAGCGGCCTGGTCGCGATCGTGCTGCTGCTCCTGGGCGCCGACCCCGGCACCGGGCACGCCGCGGCGGCGACCGCGCTCGCCGGCGTCTTCCTGGCCTGGGCGGCGCTGCACCTGATGTACGCCGCGCGCTACGCGGACATGTACTACGGGGAGCCCGGCGGCGGGATCGACTTCCACTCCGACGAGCCGCCCCGCTTCAGCGACTTCCTCTACTTCAGCTACAACCTCGGCATGACCTACCAGGTGTCCGACAACGACGTCGACAGCACGGCGGTCCGCGCGGTGGTGCTGCGCCACTGCCTGCTGTCGTACATCTTCGGCGCCAGCATCCTGGCCACCACCATCAACCTGGTGGCCAGTCTTGTCACCAGCCCGCACTAGGCCGGCGGGGCCGGCGGCCCGAGGGACACCACCGTCGCCGTCGTGGGGCCCTCCGGCGCCCGGTACGTGACGGTGTCGCCCGCGCCGTGCCCCAGCAGGGCGCGGCCCAGCGGGCTGTCGGCGGTCACCAGGTTCAGGTCCGGGGCCTCGGCGAGCTCGCCGACCGTGACGGTCGACTCCGCGCCGTCCGCGAAGCGCACGGTGACGGTGCTGCCCAGGCCCACCGTGTCGGCCGGCGGCGGTCCCGCGACGGGCGCCGTGCGCAGCCGCGCCTCGATCTCGGTGATGCGTTGATCCAGCCGGGTGACCTCGGTGGCCCGGTCCAGCTCCTCGGCCGCGTCCGCGTGGTCGCCCACCATGTCGTCGTCCGGCAGGGTCGCGGCGACCTTCCCGCGTGCGGCGCGGAGCTCCGTGAGTTCCCGCTCCAGCTCGCGGAGGTCGTCGGCGCTGATGGGCTCGGGGCCGTCGGTCATGGCTGCTCCCGCGTCACTGGTGGGGCGGATGGGGATACGGCGTTCCCATTACCGCACCACCGGGCGGACCCGGCAAACGGGACCCGCACCGCCCCGGCGCGGGCCCCGTCCCCGTCCGGGTCAGGCGGGCGCGGGTCCCGTGGAGGCGCGGATCACCAGCTCCGGGTCGAAGAGGAGTTCGCCCGTGGGGACCTCGCGGTTGCTGACCAGGGCCAGCACACCGCGGCCCACCTCCAGGGCGAGCCGGTCGGCGGGCTGGCGGACCGTGGTGAGGGCCGGGTCGGTGAACTCGGTGACCGTCGAGCCGTCGTAACCGACCACCGACACGTCGCCCGGCACCGAGAGGCCCTGCCGGCGGATCCCCCGGACGGCGCCGAGCGCCATGAAGTCGCTGGCCGCGACGATCCCGGTGGCACCGAGGCCGACCAGCGAGGAGGCCGCCGACTGGCCGCCCTCCACGCTGTACGACTGGCGGACCACCCAGCGCTCGGCGTCGTCGATGCCACGCCGCGCCATGGCGGCCACGAAGCCGCGCACCCGCCGGTCCGCCGGACGGTTGCCCGCCGGTCCTGAGGCCATGCCGATCCGCCGGTGCCCCAGCCGGTGCAGATGGTCCACGGCCAGCTCGGCCGCGAGGGCGTCGTCGGTGGAGAAGACCGGGGCGGGCACCCCGTCCGCGAACTCGCCGTTGATCCCGACGTACGGCACCCGGCGCTGGCGCAGCAGCTCGTAGCCTTCGGTGTCCGCGCCCTCCACGGTGTTGGACGCGGAGAGGAAGACGACGGCCGCGATGCCCTTGTCGACGAGCGAGCTGAGGAAGTCCAGCTCCTGCACGCCGCCGGGGAAGACCGGGCACAGCACCGTCTTCAGGCCGTGCGGGGCCAGCGCCGACTCGATCCGCTCGGCGACGTCCGCGAAGAACGGGTTCGACACGAACTCGGTGACCACGGCGACCAGTTGACCCTGGGTCTGCCGCTCGTAGCCGAGCTCGGCCATGGCCTGCTCGACGGCTTCGCGGGTCTTCTTCGACACCCCTTGCCGCCGTTTGATCACCCGGCTCACGGTGGCCTCGCTGACCTGTGCCCGGGCTGCGACGTCGGTGATGCCGACCTTCATCGCGGTCCTTCCGTGAGTGCGAGCGAAACCAGACCGCCGCGCGGTACGGCCAGGGAGCGGGGCCCCTGGGGCGGGAGCGGCGGCGGATCATCCATCATACGGCCGTCCGGCCCATGGACCAGGGCCGTCACCCCCGGCCCGCCGCCCCGGACCTCCACCATCAGCCGGTCCCGGTCCGAGCCGTTGACCAGGTGGAAGCGGCGGTACGCGGTGAAGTCGAGCTCCGTCACCCGGTCGCCGTGCACGCTCACCAGGCACTCCTCGCCCAGCGCCGCGGTCACCACCGGGTACAGCTCGTCCGGCCTGCCCGGCTCGACCCGCCCGTCCAGGAGCGGCGCGCGGTGCCGCAGCCAGCGCCCGAGCCAGAACCGTACGGCCGCCAGATGCGCCTCCGGCAGCTCGTCCAGGCGTACGGAGATCTGCGGCACCGCGTGCAGCGCGCCGATCAGCTGCCGGGCCACCGCCTCGACGGGTGCGGTGCGGGACCACATCAGCATGTCGGAGTGGACCGCCCCGCCGACCGCGAGCAGCGCGGTGTCCAGCGTCCGCACCCGGTTGGCGGTCGCGTCCGCGGGGCAGTCGAAGGAGCGCAGCATGTTCCCGTACGGCGCCATGCCGGGACCGGCGTACGGCTGGCGCAGTTCGAGCAGCACCCCGGGCCGTACGGATTCCAGCGCGGCCCGCAGTTCGGCGAGGAGCCCGGTCATCGCCCGGCCCACGTCCTCGCCGCCGTCGCCCGCGTACACCGCGGCCTCGTCGAGGAAGTCCAGCTTGAGCCCGTCGAGTCCGTACTCCGTCACGAGGGAGACGCACAGGTCGACGACGTGCCGGCGCACCTCGGGCAGCCGGGGGTCGAGCACCCGGGCGCCCGGCACGGTGGCCGGGTGCGGCGCGGCGTCGGCCCAGTGCCCGAAGCAGTCCGCCTCGGGGCCGAGCAGCAGCGGCGCGACCCACAGGAGGTAGCCGAGCCCGGCGGCGCGCACCCGCTCCACGTGCTCGGCCAGGTCGGGGAACTTCGCCCGGTCGGGCCGCCAGTCCCCGCAGCCGGCGTAGCCGCGCCCGTTGCCGTACGCCTGCCAGCCGTCGTCCAGGATCAGCGTCCCGCAGCCGAGCCCGGCGGCGACCCGCGCCTGGGTCTCGACGGCGGCGGCGGAGACGTCCTGGTTGAAGGCGTACCAGGTGGAGTAGACGGGCAGCCGGGCCGCGTCCGGCACGGGCATCGGCGGGCGGTCGGCGGCGAACCAGGCGCGCAGCGGGCGCAGGGCGGCGGCGACGGAGGGGGCGCGCGGCACGAACAGCAGCCGGTGCGGTGCGGCGGCGGCCGGCAGGCTCAGGTGGACGACATGGGTGTCGTTCTCCTCCGACACCCCGAAGCGGAGGGAGACCTCGGGGACCGGGTCGGCGGCGGCGAAGGCGAGCAGGGTGGCGCCGGTGTGCTCGTACAGGCAGCCGACGGCGGCCCCGTCGACCAGGCTGACCCGGCCGCCGCCCTCCCAGTCGGCGACCAGGGTGCGCCGCCAGCCGCCCTGCGGATGCCAGTAGCCGGCGGCGTCGGCGAGCGGGACCGAGAGGCGGATCTCCACGGGCCTGCCGTCGGCGGCCACTTCGAGGATCCGGACGCCGTCCGTGAGCGGGCCGAGGGTCCAGCGGGGGCGCGCTCCCGGGTGGCCGGGGGTGAGCACGGCGACCGACACGGAGTCGAGCAGCGGCTCGGCGGCGGCGGGCGCGAGGTGGGCGGTGGTGACCGCGGGGGCGGGCGGGGGAGTGGTGGGGCTGGGCTGGCTCATGTCGCTTGTCCGGTTCATTCCTTCACGGCGCCCGCGAGGAGGCCGGAGACGAAGTGCCGCTGGAGGGCGAGGAAGACCACCGCCATGGGGACGGCGGCGAGGGAGGTGCCGGCGAGGATGGCGCCGTAGTCGGTCTCGTCCAGGCCCTGGAGGGAGGCGAGCGCGACCGGGATGGTGAAGGAGCTCTCGTCGCGCAGCACGATCAGCGGCCAGACGAAGTCGTTCCACTGGTAGAGGAAGAGGAACAGCGCGAGGGCGGCGAGCGCCGGGCGCATCGGCGGCAGCGCGACCCGCCAGAACAGCCGCAGTTCGCCGCAGCCGTCCATCCGCCCCGAGTCGAGCAGCTCCTGCGGCAGGGTGCCCATCGACTGGCGCATGAGGAAGATGCCGAAGGGCAGCGCCAGGTTGGGGGCGATCACGGCCTGGTAAGTGTTCAGCCAGTGGAGCTCGGCCATCATCTTGAACAGCGGGACGAGGGTGATCTGCGCGGGCACGACGAGCCCGAGCATCAGCAGCCCGAACAGCGGCTCGCGGCCACGGAAGCGGTAGGTGGCGAAGCCGTATCCGGCGAGGGTGCAGACCGTGCCGGCGAGCAGCGTGTAGACCACCGCGATGCCCAGGGAGTTGAGCACCACCCGGCCGAAGTCCGCGGTGTCCTGGAGGGTGGCCAGGTTCGCCCCGAGGTGCCCGCCGGGCAGCAGCGGCGGCGGGCTGTCGAAGATCTCCGCCGAGCTGTGGGTGGCGCCGACGGCCAGCCAGTAGAAGGGGACCACGACGACGGCGAGCGCGAGGGCGAGCGCGGAGGTGAGCAGGATGCTCCGCCCGGGGTTGCGGGCGCGGCGGGCGGTCACGGCTTCTCCCCGAGGAGGCGGAACTGGATCAGGCCGAGCAGCCCGACGAGGACGGTGAGGGCGTACGCGAGGGCGGAGGCGTAGCCGAAGTCGAAGTATTTGAAGGCGTTCTGGTACAGGTACACGCCGATGGTCAGGGTGGCGTTGTCCGGGCCGCCGCCGGTCAGCACGTACGGCTCGTCGAAGAGCTGGAGGGTGCCGATGGTGGACAGGACGGTGGTGAGCAGCAGCGCGGGGCGCAGTCCCGGCAGGGTGACGTGGCGGAAGGCGGAGAGCGCCCCGCCGCCGTCCACGGCGACCGCGTCGTAGAGCTCGCGCGGCACCGTCTGGAGCCTGGCCAGCAGGATGACGGCGTTGTAGCCGGTGTAGTGCCAGGTCAGCGCGAGGCCCAGGGAGATCCGCGCCCACAGCGGATCGGTCAGCCACGGCACCGGGTCGGCGCCGAAGAGCCCGAACACCCAGTTGACCAGGCCGTAGTCCTTGTTGAGCAGGACGGAGAAGACGATGCCGTACGCGACGAGGCCGGTGACCATCGGCAGGAAGAAGCCGAGCCGGAAGACCGGCCGGGCGCGCAGCAGCGTGGAGTCGAGGGCGACGGCGAGCCCGGTCGCGAGCGCCAGCATCAGCGGCACCTGGACGGCGAGGATCAGGAGGGTGTTGCGCAGCGCGGTCCACAGCAGCGGGTCCTCGGCGAGCCGCAGGTAGTTGTCGGCGCCGACGAAGGTCTCGGCGCCGCCCACCGTGCGGTGCAGGCTGATCACGAAGGACCAGATGATGGGGTAGAGCTTGAATCCGGCGAAGAGCAGGAGGGCCGGCAGCACGAAGAGGTACGGGGCGGCCCGGCGGCGCCGCCCGGGGGCGGCGACCTGCGTCATCGGGCGGCCTTCCGGCCCGTCTGGCGGGCCAGTTCACCCGCCGCCGTGGCGAGCACCTTGGCCGGGTCGGCGCCCTTGAGGAGGACCTGGGACTGGGCGTCGGTGACCAGTTTCAGGGCGCGGGCGTAGTCGGAGGTGTAGTTCACGGCGGGGCTGGGCGCCTTGAGGGCGGAGAGGAACACCTCGCCCTTGCGCTGCCCGCTGAAGAACGCCGACGGCTGGTGGAAGGCCGGGTCGTCGTACGCCTTGAGCAGGGCGGGCGCGATGCCCTTGCCGCGGTAGATGCTCACCTGGGACGCGGGCCGGGTCAGCGCGAACTCGATGAAGGTCCAGGCGGCCGCCTGGTGCGCGCTGCTGCCCGCGACGGCCAGGTGGGTGGAGTTCACGGTGGCGGCGGTGGGCCCGCCGCGGCGGACGGCCGGGGGCAGCCGCACCTTCCACTTGCCGGCCTCGGCGGGCACCTGCTCCTCGATGATCCCGCCGAACCAGGTGGGCCAGGGCAGCACGGCGGCGGTGCCGCGCTTGAGGGAGCTCATCAGGGCGTTCCAGCCGCCGGCCAGGTCGCTGACCAGACCGGCGTCGTTCATGGTCTTGATGAGCGTCATGGCCCGGACGGCCTCGGGGGAGTCCAGGGTGACGCGGCCCTCCAGGTCGAAGTAGAAGGCGCCCTGGAGCTGGAGGAGCATCTGGAAGAAGTTGGCGGCGTCGGGCTGCGAGGCGGGCTTGTCGATGCCGAGCAGATGGGCGCCGGTGCGGGCCTTGAGCTGCTTGCCGGCCTCGATGGTCTCGTCCCAGGTCCCCAGCGCGCCGACGTCGACCCCGGCCCGCTCGAAGAGGTCGGACCGGTAGTAGAAGCCCGCCGAATTGGCCTCCCAGGGAAGGGCGTTCACCCGCTTGCCGTCGGGGCTGACGGTCTGCCAGAGCCCGGCGGCGAAGGCGTCCTTGTGCGCGGTCGCGCCCAGCGGGGCCAGGTCGGCGAGGCCGCCGGGGAAGCGCTCGACGTACCCCGGCAGGTAGTCCACGCCGATGTGCAGGACGTCGGCCAGGCCCTGGCCGCCGGCGGCCAGACCGGCCGTGATCTTGTCCCAGATCGCCGGGTTGCCGATGTCCTCGACGGTCACCTGGATGTCCGGGAACTCCTTGTTGAACACCGGTATCAGGGCCTTGAGTTCGGCCGCGGGTCCCTGCCAGGACCACACCGTGATCTTCCCCTTGCGGGGGTCGCCCTTGGTGCCCGAGCCCCCCGCGTCGGCCGCGCCGCTGCCGGTGCAGGCGGCGAGCGCGAGGGCCAGGACCCCGCCGCCGCCCATCTGGAGGAGGTGTCGCCGGGAGGGGAGTCGTGCCGGGTCTCTGTCTGTCATGGGGCGGGACGCTACAAGCAGAGCTGACGGAGTTGCAACCTGTCATTGAAAACTTTCAGTTTGATACGTCAGTGAATGTTGCCCGATCCATTGCAAGGCGTCCGGGCGGGTTGCTAGCGTGCCGCGCGCCGACCCGACCCGATCCGGGAGACACCCTCATGACCCGCACCCGCCTCACCCTGCTCTCAGCCGTCGCGCTGCTCGCCACGCTCGCCCCCCTCACCGCCGCGCACGCCGCCCCCGCGCGCCCGACCGCGCCGACCGCCCCCGCCCTGCTCGCCGTCGCCGACCCCGGCTTCGAACAGGGCGGCAAAGGCTGGGAGTTCACCCCCGGCACGGGTGTCGCGAGCAACTACCCGCACGCCGGCGGACGGCTCGCCTACCTCGACGCCGGCAGCGGCATGAAGGTCTCCCAGACCGTGACCGCCACCGGCCACGGCGGCTATCTGGTCTCCGCCTGGATCGCCACCGGCGGCCCCGGCGGCCGCTACGTCCTACGCGTCAACGGCGCCGTCGCCGCCGAGCAGCCCCTCCCCGACGGCGCGAACTACCGCCGGCACACGCTCGGCCGGATCGCCCTCGCCCCCGGCGACCGGCTGGAGATCGCCTTCGAGTCCGGCCAGGGCTGGATCAACATCGACGACGTGATGGTCTCCCCGGCGGCCCCGGCCGACCCCCGGGTCACCTCAAGCGACCCCGAGATCGTCGCGATGTTCGACTGGGCCAAGCACAAGGCCAACAGCTGGGTCCACCTCCCCGGCACCCAGGGCCCCCTCGACGCCGACGAACGCCAGACCGGCGGCACCGCCACCGGCGTCTACGGCCCCTCCTACTGGGCCGGCTACGCCAACCGCAGCGGCTACTACTCCCGCGACATGGCCCACCAGCTCGCCGGCGCCGGCGTCCTCGGCCTGCACGCCGAGAACAAGGAGATGCTGCGCGCCTTCGCCACCACCGCCACCGCCGAGCACGCCTACTACCCGGTCTGGGCGCTCAACTTCGACAACCGCAGCCCGCTCTCCATCGACTACCGCGGCCCGAACCTGTTCGTCCGCGAGGTCCCCGCGCCCTTCGAGCTGGTCCAGAAGGCCGAGGAGGCGTACCGCTGGAGCGGCGACCCCGCCTACCTCGACGACCCCGCCCTGTGGGACTTCTACCGGCACACCACCGAGGAGTTCGTGAACCTCCACGACGGGCGGAAGGACAACGGCCCGGTACGGGTCGCCGAGGGAACCGGCCACGGCATCTTCCAGGGCACCGCCAGCTACAACGAGCAGAGCGACGAACCGCTCGCCGAGGCGGGCGACGCCATCGGCTCCCAGTACCAGGCCTACCGCGCGATGGCCTCCCTCGCCCGCGCCAAGGGCGACACCGCCACCGCCGCCCGCTTCGACGGGCGCGCCCGCGCGCTCAGGAGCTACTTCAACACCACCTGGAGCGGGACCGGTTCGGGCGCCGACATGGTGCGCGGCTACACCACCGACGGGCGCGCGCTGACCGGCTGGGGCAAGGAGAACAGCTGGTTCATGCCGATGAAGCGGATCATCGAGCCCGGGGCCCGCCGCGAGGCCTACCTCGACTACGTCGACGCGCAGGCCGAGGGCGCCGGACGCCCCGACAACATCGAGGCCCTGACGTACCTCCCCGACACCTTCCTCACCGACAACCGCGCCGACACCGCCTGGAAGTGGATGCGCCGCATCTACGCCGAGAAGGACGTCCAGCACGTCAACACCCGCCAGGGCACCAACGGCGACTACCCCGAGGTGTCCTTCACCCTCGTCGCCCAGACCGTCCAGGGCCTCATGGGCGTCACCCCCGACGCCCCCGCCCGCACCCTCACCACCCAGCCGCGACTGCCCTCCGGCATGGACTGGCTGAGCGTCTCGGACCTGCGCGTCGGCGACTCCGCCTTCACCCTGCGGCACGACGCCGACCACCGCTCGACCCTCACCCACACCTCAGGCGCCCGCCCCTACACCTGGGTCGCGCGCTTCCCCGGCGCCCACGCCACCGCCCTGGTCGACGGCGTGCCCCGCCCGGCCCGCACCGAGGTCGTCGACGGAGTGACCTACACGACCGTCCGCACCCGGGTCGCCCCCGGCCGCACGGTCACGGTGGAGGTCCGATGACCCTCCCGGGAAGCGGGCCCGCCACCGAGCCCGGCGAATTCCCCGGCGGCGCCGAGCTGTTCCGGCTCGACCCGGCCGTGGCGCACCTCAACCACGGCTCGTACGGCGCCGTCCCCGTCCCCGTCGCGCGGGTCAGGCGCCGGATCGAGGAGGCGGCGGACGCCGACCCGGACCGCTTCTTCCTGGAGGTCCCCGACCGGATCGCCGAAGCCCGCACCCGCGTCGCCGCGCACCTCGGCACCGCACCCGAGGGCCTCGCCCTCGTCGCCAACGCCACCGAGGCGGCCAACCTCGCCCTCGACGCCCTGCGCCTGGACCCCGACGACGAGATCCTGGTCACCGACCACGGCTACGGCACGGTCGTCGCGGCCGCCGCCCGGCGCGCCCGGCTCACCACCGTCGCCCTCGACCCGGCCCTGCCGGACGAGGACGCGCTGGTCGCCGCCGTGCTCGCCGGGATCACGCCCCGGACCAGGGTGGCGCTCCTCGACCAGATCAGCTCGCCCACCGCACGCCTGCTCGCCACGCCCCGGCTGCTCGCCGAGCTCCGCGCCCGCGGGATCACCACCGTCGTGGACGGCGCCCACGCGCCGGGGATGCTCGCCGATCCCCTCGCCGGGCGGCCCGACCTCTGGTTCGGCAACCTGCACAAGTGGGCCTACGCCCCGCCCGGCACCGCCGTCCTGGCCGTCGCCCCCGGCCACCGGGCCGAGGTCCCCGCACCGGTGCCCTCCTGGGAGGCCGCCCGCGGCTTCCCGGGCGCCGTCGAGTTCCGGGCCACCGCCGACTACACCGGCTGGCTGGCCGCGCCCGAGGGCCTCGACCTGCTGGAACGCCTCAGCGCCGCGACCGTACGCGCCCACAACAGCGCCCTGGCCGCCCACGGCGCCGCACTCCTGTCCCGGCTCCCCGGCGTCACGCCCCTCCCGTACGACGAGGGGCTCGCGATGCGGTCCCTGCGGCTGCCCCGGGGCCTGGCCAGGACGCAGGCCGAGGCGAGCGCGCTGCGCGAGGAGATCGCGGACCGGCTCGGCTGCCGGACCCTCGTCTGGGCCTGGCCGGACGGCGGCGGCATCCGGGTCAGCGGGCAGATCTACAACCGGCCCGACGAGTACGAGCGGCTGGCCGCCGGGCTCGCCGGTCTGCTGGACGGCCGCTAGCCGCCGGGGCCCCGGCCTACTCCGCCCGCGCGAAGAAGGCCGTCAGCTCCTCCACGTACCGCTGCGGATGGGTGACGTGCGGGACGTGGCCCGCGCCCTCGAAGACATGGGCGCGGGCCCCGGGGAGCGCCCCGGCGACCCGTTCGAAGATCCCGCCGAACCAGCGCGGGCTCAGGGAGCCCCGCGTGAGCAGGGCGGGGGCGGTGCAGCGGCGCAGCCCTTCGAGGTCGAGGGCGGCCCACTCCGGGTCGCCCTGCTCGTCGAGGAAGGTGGGGGCGTTGACGACGAAGGTGTCCTTCAGCGCCTGCGGGAAGCGCTCCCACGCGCCCGGCCCGAAGGCCACGGTGTCGACGAAGGCCCGGGCGGCGGCGAGGGCGTCCCCCTCCCGCAGCAGGGCGGAGACGCCGTCGATCCGCTCGCGCGTCGCGGCCACCTCCTCGCGCCACTCGGGCAGGTCGGCCACGACGTCGAGGAGCGGCGGCTCGTGGACCGCGAGGGCCCGGAACAGCTCGGGGCGCCGGGCGGCGAGACCGAGGGAGAGGGACGCGCCGAAGGAGTTGCCCACCACGAAGGCGGGCGCGAAGCCCAGCGTCTCAAGGAGCGCGGCCAGGTCCTCCTCGTCCTCGAAGCGCGACCCCGGCCCGGCCGGCCGTTCGCTCGCGCTGTGGCCGCGCCGGTCGTAGACCAGCACCCGGTGGCGCAGGGCGAACGCGTGGACGACGGCGTCCCAGTCGTGGTGGTCGCCCCAGGAGCCGTGCACCAGGACCAGGGGGTCGCCGTCGCCGCCGGTCTCGTAGAACAGCCTGACGCCGTTGACCTCGACCTCTGCCATGCGTGCTCCCTGCGACGTTCCGGCACGGGCGTTCATTCTCCGGGCGCCGTACGGCCCGGGGCCGGGAGAACACGCGGGCCGTGCGGGTGGCACACTCCGCCCATGGGGTTCGAACTTCTCGCGGCGACAGGCGTGCTGGCGCTGCTGACGATGGTGCCGGGACCGGACATGGCGATCGTGACCCGCCGGGCCGTGGCCGTCGGGCGGCGGGACGGGCTGCTGACCGTCGCCGGGATCACCACCGGGCTGCTGGTCTGGGGCGTCCTGTCCGTGGCCGGACTCGCCGCCGTCCTGGCGGCGTCGGCCGTCGCGTACACCGTGGTCAAACTGGCCGGCGCCGCCTACCTGGTGTTCCTCGGGGCGCAGACCCTGTGGCGGAGCAGGCGCGGCGGCGGGGCGGCGCCCGAGGACGCGCGGCCGCCCGCCGGGAACCCGTGGCGGACCGGGCTCGTGGGCAATGTCCTCAACCCGAAGATCGCCGTCTTCTACACCGGCCTGCTGCCGACCCTCGCGCCGTCCGGGCTCTCCCCGCACACCGGGATGGCCCTCCTCGTCCTGGTCCACGCGGCGCTCACGGTCCTGTGGCTCTCCGGCTACGTGCTGCTGCTCGCCGGCGCCCGCACCTTCTTCGCCCGGCCCCAGGTGCGGGGGGCGATGGAGCGGGTCACCGGTGTGGTGCTGATCGGCTTCGGGGTGAAGGTGGCCACGGCGACGTCGTAGAGCTTTCCCGTGAGGCCGCCGGAGTGGATCTTCCCGCGCGTCTTCGCGTCGCACGGCCGCGTGCGCGTCGTACGCGGAGAATCCTGGAGCTGTGATCCGTCCCGGCAACTCCGCGCCGCGCCTTCCGCATGTGCTGTTACTGCTCCTCTTCCTCCTCGCCCTCGCCGCGGGGGGAGAGGCCGACGCCGCCGAGAGCGCCCCGTTCGACTGCCGGGCCGACCAGCTCAGGAAGGCCAAGGTCTCGGCGGTCGCCGAGTTCCAGCACCGAGGCCAGGACTACAGCATCGTCAGAAGCACCACGGACGTCGACGTGCCCGCCGACTGGGCCCACGCCTCCGCGCTGCTCCTGGACCGGCACTCCCCGGACTACCGCGCGGCGCTGAGGTGCCTGGTGGGCAAACCCCTGGGGGAGCAGCGGGACTTCCGCGACTTCGAGTGGCGGTTCAAGCCGGTGTCCGTGCGGGCCGAGGCCGACAGTCACTTGGTCAAGGTGCACCACGAGGCCGCCACCTGGTTCCAGTACTCCGCCGTCGACGCCGTCGGCCCCTGGGTGCTGACGGTGACGAAGAAGGACTGGCGCATCGCGCTCAGGCCTCCGCCCGCCCTGAAGGCCGCGAACTGGGACAGCGTCCGGGTCGACCTGGGCGGACGGGGAGCCCTGACGGCCGCCCCGCCGCCCACCTTCGGCGCGGGCGGAACGAGTCTGAGCTGGCAGCACCCGCCGCCGGACCGGAATCCCACGGTGACGTTCCGCCCACCCGCGGCACAGCACTGGTCCTTCATCACCACCTCGTCGGAGGACACCTGGAGGAAATGGGAGGTCTGGGGCGTCTACAGCGCCTCGGGAGCGTTCTGGTACGTGGCGTCAGGGGCGTTGCTGCTCGTGGCGGGGCGGCGGATGAGGCGCGGTCTGGCCGGCAAGACGATGCCCGAGGAGTCGCGAGCGCTGGGCTTCCTGCGCTGGTGCGCGCTCCTCCTGATGTTCCTGGGCCTGCTCGTCTACCTCGGCGACAACCTCTACGCGCTGCTCGACCGGCTGGTGGGATGGCAGCACGACTACGCGCAGACCGTTTCGGTGTTCAGCCTGGCGGCCATGGGGCTCGCCCTGTGTTTCCTCGGCAGTCGGTCGACGCGCTTTCGTCTGGTGGTCGGCGTCCTCGTCCTGGGCGTGCTGGAGGCGTACGCGGTGTCGGAGGTGTACGACCTCACCCTGCTGCCCACGGCCGACCGGGTGCTGTCCGGCGCGGGCTGGACCGCGACAGCGGTGGCCTCGACCGTGCTGATGGCGGTGTGCTGGCTCGGTGTGATCGTCACCGGGCAGCGGGTCCTGCTGATGGGAGAGACGCGGATCCCGGTGCGGGTGATGGCCGTCGTCGCCGGAGTGGCGGCGGTGGCGACCGTCCTGTGGAGCTATCTCGCCTTCAACCACTCCTGGGATCGGATCAGCTGGCTCGCCGACCCGACCCGGCCCGAGTTCCGGGTGTACCGGGAGATCACGTTCAGCAGCTGGTGGTGGCAACTGCCGACGCTGCTCCTGGAGCCGCTGCTGAGCATCGTCGGCACCCTGGCACCGCTGGCCGTGCTGGGGGTCCTGCGGGTCTGCCGGGTCGAACGGTACGAGAAGGCGTCCTTCACGCCGGAGCCCGCGGAGATGTTCCTCCTCGTGGTCCTCTTCGCCATCACGTTCGCACCCATCACGGTCTACTACGGCTTCTCGGGCTATGCCTTCACCCTGCTGCTGACGCTGCTCACGGCCTGGGGCGTGCTCGTCCTGGGGTCCTCCCGCTCCGTCATGGAGCAGCCCTTCTCCGACAACGCGCCGCTCGGCAGGACGATCCAGCGGACCGACCGGGCCGACGTGCTGCGCCTGGCGCGCCGGTTCCGGGACCTCCAGTCACGTCTGGGCCATCTCGGTTCGGTGAGCCCGGCGGAGCGTTCCGCGGAGCGGGAGTCGATCGAGGCCGAGATCGACAGACTGGACCAGTCCCTGCCGCCGGGGGTCCGGCCCGCCGATCTGCCCTTCGCCTGCGGTCCGATGCCCACGTGGTGGGGCAACGCCCGCAGGGGTGCTGTCATCGCGTGCCTCTTCGGGTTGCCCGCGACCGGCCTGTTGTACTGGACCGAAGCGGTGAAGGGTGACTCCTGGGCGGTGTACGTGCAGGATGCCTCGGGATTCGTCTGGATCCTGAACTTCGTCCTCTACTGGCAGGTGGCCTGGATCGTCGCGGGATTCTTCCTCGGGGCGCTGTGGCGTGATCTGCCGGGCCGCCACGGGCCGACGAAGGCCCTCTTCGTCGCGCTCGCCTTCGCCCTCCCGACGGCGGCGGACTTCCTCATCACCCAGGCCCTCGGCGAGAGCGCGCCCCAGGTGATCGGTGAGATCGCCGCGTTCGGTTCGGTGATGACCTGCACGGGCCTGATGATGGACCTCCAGACCTTCCAGAAGGAGCGCCAGTACTGGCCCACCAACGCCAGCCTCGTCGCGTACGTCTACCAGATGCGCTTCGCCTCGGTGGCGTTCTTCCTGGCGCAGCTGCTCGCGCTCGCCACGCTCTGGAAGACCCTCGCGGAAGCGGGCCCGGCGGCACCCGGCAAGTAGGTGTCCGCCGGTCCCGCTCCCCGGTGGCTCAGCCCCAGGCCTCGAACTCGTAGATCCGGGCCGCCGGATCCGTCGTCTGGGTCGGGGCGGTGACCACCAGGCGGACGTACCGGGCCGTCAGGGCGACCGGGTGGGTCGTGGTCGCCGCCGTGTTGCCGGTGACGGTGACGGCGGTGGTCCAGGCCGCGGTGGTGGTGTCGCGGACCTCCACCCGGAAGTCCCGGGTGTTCCAGGCGGCGCTCTCGCCGCCCGCCGCCGCGTGCTTCACCACGAAGCGGGTCAGCGGCCGGGGCGAACCGAGGTCCACCTCCAGCCACTTGGCGGAGGTCGTGGTGCACCACTTGTCGGCGTTGCCGCCCGAGACGCTGCCGTTGACCGCCTTGGCGGCGGTCTCCGAGGTGGTGCACTGCCCGGAGGCCGTGGCGGGCCGGTTCAGCGCCAGGTTGCTCTCAGCGGTCCCGGACCAGGTGACGGTGGTGCTCGCGGCGGGGGAGCGGCCGAACTCGGTGGAGACGGCCTCGACGTCGAGCGTCGTCGAGGTCTCGGTGCCGGCCCGGTCCAGCCTCGGCACGAAGTAGCTGTCGTTGGGGGTGGCGCCCAGGAACGTGCGGCCGCCGTCGGCGTCGCGGCGGTACACCTCGTAGTGGTGGACGTCGCCGGAGGCCGAGGCCGTCCAGCCGAGGCGGAGGGACTTGGCGGTGGCGCCGGTGTCCGTCGCGCCGAGCACGGTGGGGGCCGTCGGCGCGGCGGGCGCGTCCACCGTGCCGTCGTACAGGGCGATTTGGCCGACCTTGATGTCGTACGAGGGGGTCGTCCCGGTGGTCTCCAGGCCGATCTGGGCGACCGTCCGCCCGGCGTACGCGGAGAGGTCGAGGACCTTGCGCTCCCAGCCGGTGCCCGTGGTGGAGCCCAAGTCCAGCGTGGTGAAGGAGGTCGGGGCGTCGGTGAAGGAGACCGCCGCCTTCAGCCGGGTCGGCCCGGCCGCCGGGGTCTTCACCACCACCGCCAGCTTGCTGTCGGCCGCCACGGGCAGCCGCGTCTGGTACAGCCGTACGGTGTTGACGGCGTCCAGCGTCCCGGTCAGGCGCAGGGCCGAGCCGCCCTCGTAGGCGTCGGTGAAGTCGATCGACGGCTTGAGCTTGGTGCCGGTGGACCGCACCAGCCAGCGGTAGGTGGGCGGCACGTCCTGGAGGGAGAGGTTGTTCCAGCCCGCGCCGGACACCCGGGTCCCGCCGGACGCGTAGAAGTCGCCCTGGCCGGCGTCGAAGTGGGTGACGAAGGGCTTCTCGGTGATCGGGGAGGACTCGGCGACGTACTGCGCGAGGCCCTTCCACGAGGAGCTGGTCGTGGTGTCGGACGGGTCGCCGTTGGCGCCGTCCCAGAAGCGCGCCTCGCGGGCGACGGCGTCGGCCCGGTCGGCGGCGGACTTCCAGGTCCACTCGGGGCGGTAGAGCCCGAGCGAGGTGGTGTGCGGCTGCCCGGCGGGGAAGAGGGCGTTCCAGTCGACGCCCGTGTTGTAGCCGTTGGACTCGGTGTCCACGCCGCTGAACAGCTCGTACTCGCCGCGCCCGAGGCCCCGGGCCAGCGTGCGGGACGAACTCAGGCCGCCGGAGCTCCAGTTGAAGTTGAGGAACATGGAGTCCGAGGTGCGCTGCGTGCCCTCCTGGAGGAAGGTGTCGTTGGCGGAGGTCAGCGAGTTCTGCCAGCTCACCGAGCCGGACTCGGTCATCGCGTCGTACCACATGAACTCGACGGGGCCGAGCGAGCGGGCGTAGCGCATCGTGTTGCGCACCTCGGTCGCCAGGGCGGAGTCGCCGCCGGCCGTCTCCTGGTTGACGAACCAGCCGTCGAAGCCGTAGTACTGCGCGACCTGGGCCAGCTTCTCGGCGACGGGGTAGCGGCTGCCGGACTTCTGCGTGAAGTCGCGCACCCACTGGAGCTGCCCGCCGTAGGCGGTGGGCGGGAAGAAGACCGTGCCGTAGACCTTGACGCCGTTGCGGTGGGCCGCGTCGATCACGGTCGGATTGGGCGCCAGGATCAGGCCCTCACCCGCCGAACCGCCCCAGAACACCAGCTTGTCGATGTACTGCCAGTGCCCGAAGGCGTAGTAGTTCGGGTCGGCCGAGCCCTGGGACGGGTTGTTCGAGGTGGGCGCGAAGGAGACGAGGGAGGCGATCTTCCCCTCGCCCGCGCGGGCGTTGGTGTTCGCCTTGAGCGCCGGATCGGAGACGCGCGGCCGGAGCGGGACGCGGGAGCGGTTGAACCGCGCGTCCGGGTCGGTGGCCGGGTCCCAGGTCAGGATCGAGTTCGGGTACCAGTACGAGGCGTACGGCTGGTCGCCCGAGGCGGCAGCCACTTCGACAACGTTGTCCGGGCGGCCGGACGCCGAAGCGTCCGGTGCGGTGGTGAGGACGAGCGCGGCCAGGGAGAGGGCCGCGCCCGCGAGCAGATGCAGGGGTCGTCTCATCGGAGCTCCGGTCCAGCGGGAGGGGAAGGGGCTGGTGGTGCCGGTGGCGCGATGGTGCGGAGGTCATCCGGAGCGGAGGCTAAACGGCTTTAGTCAGCGGGGTCAAGAGGGCACTCCCGGTCAGGCTCCGGGCGGGGCCGTGCTCTCGCGGACCGACAGGCGGGGGGTCGGATTCCTGACGTCGTGGGCCGACGCGGGGTCGTCGACCTGGGCGAGCAGGGCCGTCGCGACCTGCTCGCCGAGCGCGAAGGTGTCCCGGGACAGGGCCGTCAGGGAGGGGTGGACGATCCGGGTGAGGGCCGAGTCGTCGAAGGAGACCACGGACAGCTCGCCGGGGACCGCGACCCCCATCTCGGTGGCCACGCCGAGCCCCGCGACCGCCATGACGTCGCTGTCGTAGACGATCGCGGTCGGCCGCCGGAGCCCCGGCCGGGCGAGCAGCGCCCGGGTGGCCGCCGCGCCCTCCGCGTCGCTGAAGTCGGTCGGCACGGAGACGGCGTCGGCCAGGCCGAGCCGCCGCGCCGCGTCCCGTACCGCCCGGATCCGGCGCTGGGTGTGCTGGAAGGAGGGCAGTCCCGCGAGATGGGCGATCCGGCGGTGGCCGAGGGCGGCCAGGTACTCCACGATCGAGGTCATCGCCTCGCGGTCGTCGGCCCAGACGGCGGGCAGCCGCCCGTGCCGGCCGGGGCCGCCGAGCACCACGGTGGGGACGCCCAGCTCCTCCAGGACGGGGATGCGCGGGTCGCGCACCTGGAGGTCGACCAGGACGAAGCCGTCCACCCGGTGCTCGGAGGCCCACCGCCGGTAGACCTCGATCTCGGCGGCCGTGTCCTCGACGACGAGCAGCTGGAGGGCGGTGCCCCGGCCGGAGAGCGCGGCCTGGAGCCCGGACAGCAGATGGCTGAAGAAGGGTTCGAGGCCGATCGTGCGGGCGGGGCGGGCGAGCACCAGGCCGACGGCCCCCGCGCGGGCCCCGCCGAGCGCGCGGGCGGCGCTGTGCGGGCGCCAGTTCATCCGCTCGGCGACCCCCAGGATCCGGTCCCGGGTCGCCTCGCTCACCCCCGGGCGCCCGTTGAGCGCGAAGGAGACGGCCCCCTTGGAGACCCCCGCCTCCCTGGCGATGTCGGCGATGGTCGGTCTGGCCACCGGACGCCCTCCCTGATCCGCCGTTCCCGCTCCGCCACCGCCCCCGCGAGGACGGCCGGATTCCGCGGGCTCTCTTGACACCGGAGTTTAGCCGGGAGGATAGTCCCGCATCGCTAGAGCGGTTTAGTAAACGGGTGGTCCGATCACGCAGGCCACCCCACCCCTTGCACCATCGATCAGCAAGGAGACACCCTCGTGCGAGTCATATGGAGAAGCCGCTGGGCGCGGTGGACGGCGGTCGCGGTGGCGGCGGTGACCCTCGCGGGCTGCGGCCTCGGCGGCGCGGAGGACTCCGGCACCCCCGGCCCCGCGGCCTCCGGCGGCGAGGTGAAGGGCAGGGTGTCGCTCCAGACCTGGGCCCTGAAGCCGAAGTTCACCGCGTACGTGGAGGGCGTGATCGCCGGCTTCGAGAAGAAGTACCCCGGCGTCGAGGTCGACTGGCTGGACCAGCCCGGCGAGGGCTACTCGGAGAAGGTCCTCAGCCAGGCCGCCGGTGGCACCCTCCCCGACGTCGTCAACCTGCCCCCGGACTTCGCCCTGCCGCTGGTGAAGCAGAACCTGCTGCTCGACATCGCGGGGGCCGACGCGTCCGCCGCCGCCGACTACGTCAAGGGCGGCCTCGACGCGTACCGCTTCCCCGGCCGCGACGGCACCTTCGGCTACCCCTGGTACCTCAACACCGACGTCAACTACTGGAACTCCGAGCTGCTCACGCGGTACGGACTCGACCCGAAGAAGCCGCCGGCCACCCTCGACGAGCTGGTGGCGGCGGCCCGTACCGTCAAGGCGAAGTCCGGCGGCCGTACGTACCTCATGAGCCGCAAGCCCAACCTCGTGGACCTGGCCAACGCAGGGGTCCCGGTCATCTCGGCGGACGGGCGGAGCTTCACCTTCAACACCCCCGAGGCGGCGGCCGTCCTCGACACCTACCGCGCGGCCTTCAAGGAGGGCCTGCTGCCCAAGGACGTCCTGACGGAGACCTACGCGGGCAACACCAAGCTGTTCTCCTCCGGCACCGCCGCCTGGACCACCGCGGGCGCCAACTACATCACCAGCCTCGCCGTGGACAACCCGACGCTCGCCCCCAAGGTGGTCTCCTCGCCGGCCATCGGCACCCCGCCGCTGTACGTACAGGGCCTGTCCATCCCCAGGGCGACCAAGAACCCGACCGCCGCCCTGGCCCTCGCCCGCTGGGTGACCAACGCCGCCAACCAGGCCGCCTTCGCCCGCGAGACCAGCATCTTCCCCTCCACCACCGCCTCGGCCGCCGACCCGTTCTTCAGCAAGAGCGACGGCACCAACGCCGCCGACGCCAAGGTGACGGCCTTCACCTCGCTCGCCGCCGCCCGCGTCCTCGAACCCGTCCAGGCCAACGACGCCGTGAAGACCGTCATCAACCAGCAGATCGCCCTCGCCATCAGCGGCCAGGCGAGCTCCAAGGACGCCCTGGACACGGCCGTCGCCCGCGCCAACCAGCTGATCAAGGACTGAGCCCCGCGATGCCGCGGACGCACCGGCGCCGGATCACGCCCTGGCTGCTCGCCGGCCCCGCCCTGGTCTGGCTCGCCGTCTTCAACCTGTGGCCCGCGGTCAACACCGTGATCCTGTCCTTCACCAGCGCAAGGCCGCTCGGCGGCGGACGCTTCACCGGGCTCGCCAACTACCGACGCGCCCTCGACGACGCCCAGTTGACGGACGCGCTGGTCAACAGCGTCATCTACCTCCTGATCTGTCTGCCCCTGCTCACCCTGCTGCCGCTGCTGCTCGCCCTCCTGGTGGAACGCAAGCTGCCCGGCATCACCTTCTTCCGCACCGCGTTCTACACCCCGGTCGTCGCCTCCGCCGTCGTCGTCGGCCTGGTCTGGGGCTGGATGCTCGACGACCGGGGCCTGCTCAACGGCCTGCTGCACCAACTGGGCCTCGCCGACCGCCCGGTCTCCTTCCTCACCGACCGCTGGCTGCTGCTGTTCAGCGCCATCGCCCTCACCGTGTGGAAGGGGCTCGGCTACTACATGGTCATCTACCTGTCCGCGCTCGGGAACGTCGGCCGCGAGCTGCACGAGGCCGCCGCCGCCGACGGGGCCGGCGCCGTCCGCAGGTTCTGGCACGTCACCCTGCCCGGCGTGCGCCCCGCGATGCTGCTGATCTCCGTCCTCATCTCGGTCTCCGCGCTGCGGGTCTTCTCCGAGCTGTACGTGCTGTCCAACGGCACCGGCGGACCCGGCGGGCGCGACATGTCGGTGGTCATGCTCATCCAGATGTACAGCCGCGGCTTCACCGGCCACATCGGCTACGCCTCCGCCCTCAGCGTGCTGCTCTTCGTCCTCACCGTCGGCCCGATGCTGGTCCTGGCCCGGCTCAACCGGAAGGCGGCCTGACCCATGGCCCTGAGCCGCACGCCCTCCACCGCCGAGAAGGCGGTCCGCTACCTCCTGCTCGTCCTCGTCCTGCTCCTCACCGTCGGCCCCTTCCTCTGGCAGCTGTCCACCTCGCTCAAGGGCCCCGGAGAGGACGTCTTCTCCCGCACACCCCGCTTCCTGCCCGAGGACCTCACCCTCGACAACTACGCCAAGGTCGCCGACACCGTCCCGGTGTGGAGCTACGCGGCGAACTCGCTGACCGTGGCGGGGATCGCCGTCCTCGGAAACGTCGTCGGCGCCACCCTCGCCGGATACGCCCTGGCCCGGCTGCGGTTCAGGGGAGCCCGGCTCGCGCTCGGCCTCTTCGTCGCGACCCTGGTCCTGCCCGGCGAGGTCACCATCGTCTCCCAGTACGTGACGGTCCGCAGCCTCGGACTCACCGACACCCTCCTCGGCGTGGCCCTGCCCGGGGCGATCGGCATGCTCAACGTGCTGCTCATGTACACCGCCTTCCGCGCCGTCCCGCCCGAGCTCGACGCCGCCGCGCTCGTCGACGGCGCCACCGTCTGGCAACGCCTCTGGCACATCGCGCTGCCCGGCGTGCGCGGGATGCTGAGCGTCGTCGTGATCTTCACCTTCATCCAGTCCTGGGACGACTTCCTCTGGCCGCTGATCGTGCTCAGCGACCCCAGCCGCTACACCCTCACGGTCGGACTCCAGTACCTCGACGGCACGTTCACCGCCAACCCCCGGCAGATCGCCGCCGGCACCATGATCGCCTTCCTGCCGGTCGTCGCCGTGTTCGCGGTGCTCCAGCGCTTCTTCTTCAAGGGGGTCGAGGAGGGCGCGGTCAAGGGATGACCCGCCACCACCCCCTTCGGTATCCCGCACTCCTCCTTCGCGAAGGAACCCCAGCCCGCATGACCAACCGTCAGCACCGCACCGGTCCGCGCTTCGGCGTCAACTACACCCCCAGCCAGGGCTGGTTCCACCACTGGCTCGACTTCGACCTCGACGCCGTACGCGCCGACCTGGACTCCGTCGCCGCCCTCGGCCTCGACCACATCCGCGCCTTCCCGCTCTGGCCGCTCTTCCAGCCCAACCGCACCCTGATCCGCCCCCGCGCCGTCGAGCAGCTCGTCCAGCTCGTCGACGCCGCCGGGGAACGCGGCCTGGACGTCGCCGTCGACGGACTCCAGGGCCACCTCTCCAGCTTCGACTTCCTGCCAGCCTGGACCCGGACCTGGCACCGGCGGAACCTCTTCACCGACCCCGAGGCCGTCGACGGACAGCGCGCCTACCTGCGCACCCTCGCCGCCGCCCTCGCCGACCGGCCCAACTTTCTCGGCATGACCGTCGGCAACGAGATCAACCAGTTCTCCGGCGACCCCCACCCCGACCCCGACCGGATCACCCCCGACGAGGCCGGGAGCTGGCTGCGCCGGATGCTGGCCGCCTGCGAGGAGGGCGCCCCCGGGCGGCTCCACCTGCACGCCGAGTACGACGCCGCCTGGTACCAGGACGACCACCCCTTCACCCCCGCCCACGCCGCCCGGATCGGCGCCGCCACCGCCGTCCACTCCTGGGTCTTCAACGGCACCGCCCAGCGCTACGGCCCCGACTCCACGGCCGTCGCCCAGCACGCCGCCTACCTGGTCGAACTCTCCAAGGCCTGGGCCACCGACCCCCGGCGGCCCGTCTGGCTCCAGGAGGTCGGCGCCCCCGCCCCGCACATCGCCGCCGACCGCGCGGCCGAATTCACCCGGACGACCGTCGCCGCCGCGCTCGACTGCCCCGATCTGTGGGGTATCACGTGGTGGTGCTCCCACGACGTCGACCGCTCGCTCGCCGACTTCCCCGAACTGGAATACAGCCTGGGCCTGTTGACCACCGACCGCCGGGTCAAGCCGGCCGGCCGGGCGCTCGCCGACGCCGTCGCCGAGGCCCGCGCCGGCGGCAGGACCCCGGCCCCCCGCTCCACGGCACTCGTGCTCGACCTGCCCGACGACGGGCCGAAACGCTCCGCGTGCGCCCCCGGCGGCGCGTACTTCGAGGCGTTCATGCGGCTCGCCGCCGACGGCGCCCGCCCGGCCGTGGTCCTCGCGGCGCGCGCCGACGACCCCGCGTACCTCACCGCCCGGGGGATCACCGAGCTCGTCACCGTCGACGCGGCGCACTGAGCCCGTACGGCGGCCCCGCCGCGCCGCCGCCCCTCCCGCCCCTCCGTCCGTCCCCTTCGCGATCCGGAGACTCCCGCCCATGCATGACGACCGCAGCCTCGTCGAGAACCGGCTCAAGCGCGTCCTCGACGAACGCGTCCGCCCCGCCGTGTACCCCGCCTCCGTGCCCCTCCAGGTGGGCATCTGGACCGCCCCCGGCGAACCCGTGCCCGTCGCCGAGGGGCTCGCCGCGCCCAGGACCCCGATCGGGGTCGGCGACGCCTGGGGCGCGCCCTGGTCCACCAGCTGGCTCACCGTGTCCGGGACAGTGCCCGAGGAGTGGGCCGGCCGCACCGTCGAGGCGCTGATCGACCTGGGCTTCGACGCCAACATGCCCGGCTTCCAGTGCGAGGGCCTGGTCTACCGGCCCGACGGCAGCCCCGTGAAGGGACTCAACCCGCGCAACCAGTGGGTGCGGATCGCGGCACCGGCGCGCGGCGGCGAGGAGGTGCTGCTGCACGTCGAGGCCGCGGCCAACCCCGTCATCCTCGACTACCACCCCTTCCTGCCCACCGGCCTCGGCGACCAGGACACCGCGGGCGACACCCCGCAGTACCGGCTGGCGCGGATGGACCTCGCCGTCTTCGACGAGACCGTCTGGCAGCTCGTCGCCGACCTGGAGGTGCTCGGCGAGCTGATGGCCGAGCTCCCCGTCGAGGGCGCCCGCCGCTGGGAGATCCTGCGCGCCGTCGAGCGGGCCCTGGACGCGCTCGACCTCCAGGACGTGGGCGGTACGGCCGCCGCCGCCCGGACCGAGCTGGCCGGGGTCCTCGCCTCGCCCGCCGAGCCCTCCGCGCACCGGATCAGCGCCGTCGGGCACGCCCACATCGACTCCGCCTGGCTGTGGCCGCTGCGCGAGACCGTCCGCAAGGTGGCCCGCACCACCGCCAACATGACCGCCCTCCTGGAGGACGAGCCCGACTTCGTCTACACGATGTCCCAGGCCCAGCAGTACGCCTGGATCAAGGAGCACCGGCCCGAGGTCTACGCCCGGGTCAAGAAGGCCGTCGCCGAGGGCCGCTTCGTCCCGGCCGGCGGCATGTGGGTCGAGTCCGACACCAACATGCCCTCCTCGGAGGCGATGGCCCGTCAGTTCACGCACGGCAAGCGCTTCTTCCTGGACGAGTTCGGCGTCGAGAACCAGGAGGCCTGGCTGCCGGACACCTTCGGCTTCGCCGGCGGGCTCCCGCAGATCATCAAGGAGGCCGGTTCGAAGTGGCTCCTGACCCAGAAGATCTCCTGGAGCCAGGTCAACTCCTTCCCGCACCACACCTTCTGGTGGGAGGGCGTCGACGGCACCCGGATCTACACCCACTTCCCGCCCGTCGACACGTACAACTGCTCCATGCAGGGCAAGGAGATCGCCCACGCCGTCCGCAACTTCAAGGACAAGGGCCGCGCCCGGCACTCCATCGCGCCCACCGGCTGGGGCGACGGGGGCGGCGGCACCACCCGCGAGATGATCGCCAAGGCGGCCCGGCTGCGCGACCTGGAGGGCTCCGCCCGGGTGCGGTGGGAGCGGCCCGCCGAGTTCTTCGCCAAGGCGCAGGCCGAGTACCCCGACCCGCCCGTCTGGGTGGGGGAGCTCTACCTGGAGCTGCACCGGGCGACCCTCACCAGCCAGGCGCGGACCAAGCAGGGCAACCGGGCGAGCGAGAACCTGCTGCGCGAGGCCGAGCTGTGGTGCGCCACCGCCGCCGTGCGGACCGGACTCCCTTACCCGTACGCGGAGTTGGACCGGATCTGGAAGACGGTGCTGCTGCACCAGTTCCACGACATCCTGCCCGGCTCGTCCATCGCCTGGGTGCACCGGGAGGCCGAGCGGACCTACGCGGCCGTGGCCGAGGAGCTGACCGCGCTCGTCGACCGCGCCCAGCGGGCCCTCGCCGGGGACGGTCCGGCGGACGGCGAGGTCGTCTTCAACGGCGCCCCGCACCCGCGCGGCGGCGTCCCCGCCGGCGGCGCCCGCCGCGCCGCTGAACTGCCCCAGGCCCCCGGCCGGTGCACGGTCACCGCCCGCCCCGAGGGCGGCTTCGTCCTCGGCAACGGACTGCTGCGGGCCGTCGTCGACGCGCGCGGGCTGCTCGTCTCCGTCGTCGACCTCGACACGGGACGCGAGACGGTCGCACCCGGCGCCGCCGCCAACCTGCTCCAGATCCACCCGGACTTCCCCAACATGTGGGACGCCTGGGACGTCGACCGCTTCTACCGCAACACCGTCACCGACCTCACCGGTGTCGACGAGCTCACCGTCACCGCCGACACGGCGGGGGCCGTCGCCGTCCGCGTCACCCGCTCCTTCGGCGCCTCCCGCGCCGTCCAGACCCTCACCCTGACCGCCGGGGCCAAGCGGCTCGACCTCGACACCGAGGTGGACTGGCACGAGACCGAGAAGTTCCTCAAGGCCGCCTTCCCGCTCGACCTGCACACCGACCGCTACGCCGCCGAGACCCAGTTCGGCCACCTGTACCGGCCCACCCACGCCAACACCAGCTGGGAGGCGGCCAAGTTCGAGGCCTGCAACCACAAGTTCGTGCACTTCGAGGAGCCCGGCTGGGGCGTCGCCCTCGTCACCGCCTCGACGTACGGCCACGACGTCACCCGGACCGTACGGCCCGCCGACCACGGCACCACGACCACCGTCCGGGCCTCCCTGCTGCGCGCCCCGCGCTTCCCCGACCCGCACACCGACCAGGGCACGCACCGCTTCCGGCACGCCCTCGTCCCGGGCGCGGGCATCGGCGACGCCGTCCGCGAGGGATATCTGATCAACCTGCCCGAGCGGCGGGTGCCCGGCTCCGCCGACGTGGCACCGCTGGTGGGCGTGGCCGACCCGGCCGTGGTGGTCAGCGCCGTGAAGCTGGCCGACGACGGGAGCGGCGACGTGGTCGTACGGCTCTACGAGGCGGGCGGCGGCCGTGCCCGCACCCGCCTCTCCGCCAGCTTCGCGCTCGCCGGGGCGCGGCTCTGCGACCTGCTGGAGCGCCCCCGGGACGAGGAGGTGCCGGTCGAGGGCGACGAGGTGCCGGTCGTGCTGCGCCCGTTCCAACTGCTCACCCTGCGGCTGAGCCGCGCCTGACCGACCGGGGTTACCCCTGGTCACGGACGGGCTCCACCCCCTACTCTTGCGCCCTGATCCGTCGGGGCGCGAGGAATGGGCGAGACATGGGTGTGCTGCCGGAAGGGCTCGGGGACGCGATACGCGACACCGCGCGGGACATCGCCGACGTCTTGCGCGCAGCGCCCGACACGGGGCTGCCCGTGCCCCGGCTGACATGGACCGTCGGCGAGACCGCGGCCCACCTCGGCCAGGCCAACCGGCTGATGGCCGAGGTCGCCGCGGGGCACGCCCGCCCGTACGCCGACGGCACCGCGCAGGGCATCGCCGCCGCCAACGAGGAGGCCCTGGCGGCCTTCCCCGAGCGGGCCGCCGGACCCCTCGCCGACCTCATCGTCGAGCAGGCCCTCGCGTTCCTCGACGTCATCGAGGAGCGGGCGCCCGAGGAGGTCGTGGAGACCCCGATGGGCCCCCTCGACCCCGCCCGGCTCGGCGCCTACCTGCTCACCCACATGCTCGGCCACGGCTACGACCTGGCCCGCGCCCTCGGCCGCCCGCACATGGTGGACCGCACCCGGGTCGAGCTCACCCTGCCGTTCATGGTCGGCGTGATGCCCCGGGTGGCCGACCCCGCGGCCGTCGCCGGGCTCACCGCCCGCTACCGGGTACGCCTGTGGGGCGGGGCGCAGTTCGGCGTCACCATCGCCGACGGGACGGTCACCACCTCCCACGGCCCCCTGGACCGGCCCGACTGCACGGTCCTCACCGAGCCCGTCGCCTTCCTGCTCATGGCGCTCGGCCGGATCGACCCGGTCCCGGTCATGGCCACCGGCCGCGCCCTCGCCTGGGGCCGCAAGCCCTGGCTCGGGCCGCGCTTCCCCGGGCTCTTCGTCGCGCCGTAGGCCGTGCCCGCGGGGGACCGTTCGCGCGCCCTGCGGTTAGGCTCTGCGCACGATGAACAGCCCCCACCACCCCTCGGAGCCCAAGGCCGACAAGGCGGGCGTACGCCGGCACAACCTGAGCCTGGTGCTGCGCACCGTGCACGAGGCCGGGGAGACGACCCGGGCGGCCGTCGCGGCCCGGGTGGGCCTCACCCGCGCCGCCGTCTCCTCGCTGGCCGAACAGCTCCTGGAGCGCGGGCTGCTGGTCGAGTCCGGCAAGACCTTCAGCGGCCAGGCGGGGCGCCCCGGCACCGTCCTGAAACCGGCCGGCACCGGACCGGCCGGTCTCGGCGTCGAGATCAACGTCGACTACGTGAGCGTGTGCGTCGCCGACCTCACCGGAGCCGACCGGGTGCGCCGCACCGTACCGCTCGACAACCGCGCCCTCACCGCCGACGAGGTGCTGCGCCGCGCCGCCGACATCGCCGCCGAGGTCCTGGCGGAGGCGGCCCGGCAGGAGCTGCGCCCCACCGGCGTACGGCTCGCGCTGCCCGGCCTGGTCTCCGGCGGCACCGTCCGGCAGGCCCCCAACCTCGGCTGGAACAGGGTCGACGCCGACGCCCTGTTCGGCGCCGCCCTCGCCGCCGCCACGGCCCGCCCGTCCGGCGCCCCCGGCCTGCCCGTGGCCTCCGACAACGAGGCGAACGTCGCCGCCCTCGCCGAGCTGTGGTTCGGCGACCTCGGCGGCATCCGCAGCTTCCTGCACGTCACCGGCGAGATCGGGGTCGGCGGCGCGCTCGTCCTGGACGGCGAAGTCCTGCGCGGCGCCCACGGGTTCGCCGGCGAGATCGGGCACCTTCCGGTCACCCCGGACGGCCCCCGCTGCCGCTGCGGCTCGCACGGCTGCCTGGAGCAGTACGCGGGCCAGCCCGCCCTGCTGCGGGCCGCCGGGGCGGGCTCGCTCGACGCCCTCGCCGCACGGGCCGCCGCCGCCGACCCCCGTACCCTCGCCGCCCTCGACGAGGCCGGCCGGATGCTCGGCGTCGCCCTCTCCGGAGCCGTGAACCTCCTGGACCCGCAGGCCGTGGTCCTCGGCGGCATCTACCCCCGGCTCATGCCCTGGCTGGCCCCGGCCGCCGAGGCCGAACTCGCCCGCCGGGTCGTCTCCGCGCTCTGGCCGCCCGCCGCCGCCCGTCTGCGCCCCGCCTCGACCACCGCCACCACGGCCCGTGGGGCGGCGGCCCTGGTCCTGCGCGACATCCTCGCGGACCCGTTGACGTACGGCGGCTGAGGCTGCGGCAGGACCGCCTAGACGCGCACCCCGTGCGCCCGCAGGTAGGCCAGCGGGTTGACGTCCGAGCCGAAGTACGGTGTGGTCCGCACCTCGAAGTGCAGGTGCGGGCCCGTCACCCGGCCCGTCGCCCCGGAGCGGGCGATGCGCTGGCCCGCCGACACGCTCTGGCCCGCCGACACGTCGATACGGGAGAGGTGGGCGTACTGGGTGTAGCGCCCGTCGGAGTGCCGGACCACCACCTCGTAGCCGTAGCTCCGGTTGTAGCCGGCGTGCACCACCCGGCCGGGGCCGACCGAGCGGACCGCGGTGCCGGTCGGCACAGCGAAGTCCGTGCCCGTGTGGTAGCCCTTCGACCAGGAGCCCGGCTGCTTGTAGTAGCCGGTGAAGACGTACGAGGAGACCGGCGTCGTCCAGCCCCGCGAGACGCCCGAACCGCCCGTCGAGCCCCCGCCCTTGTCGCCGGTGCGCCGCTCGTACTTCTCCTTGTGGCTGGTCCAGTACCAGTGGCCGCCGTTCTTGAACCAGTACACCCGGTACTCCGGGTCCCAGCCCTGCCGCCCCGGGAAGACGGGCTCGCCGCCGGTGCGCTTCGGCTGCTGGGCGGCCTTCGCCGGCCGGTCCTTCGCGACCGCGCCCGCGCGCTGCTTGTACGTGCCGTAGTGGCTGGTCCAGCGCCACTGGCCGGCCTCGTTCTTGAACCAGTAGCGCGAGCCGTCCCAGCCCGCGTGCGACGGGGCCGGTTCGGCCGCCGCCGTGCCCGCGCCGGTGCCCGCGAGGGCCACCGCGCCGACCGTCGCCACGACCGCGCAGCGCACCCCGCGCAGGGTCGCGGCGCCGCCGCCGCGCTCCGCGCGGGCGGCCGTGCGGGCCGCCGCGCAGCCCGGGCAGTCGCAGCCCGCCTCGGCTATCTCGTCGGTGAAGTCGGGGGTCCGCAGTTCCATGGTGTCCTCGCTCTCTCGGGGGCGATCGGTGCCGTGGGGACGTCCGGGCGCGCCGGGGCTCACTCCTGGCCCTTCTCGGCCAGTCCGCCGCGCCGGGTGTAGAAGGCCACGGTCAGGTCCTTGACCAGGGCCTGGCGTTCGAAGTCGTCGAGCTCCACGAGACCGCGCGAGGTCAGCCGGGTCACCGTGTCGTCCACCGCGTCGATCACGCTGGTCAGCACGGTGTCGCGGTGCTTGGCGTCGAGCGCGGCGATCTGCCGCCGCTGCATCGCCGCCGCCACCTCGGGCGCGTACTCGATCCGGGTCGGCTGGGCCGAGAAGACCGCGACGCCGACCGGCCGGCACTCGGCCGCGAGCAGCCGGGTCAGCGTGCCGCCGACCGCCTCCGCGTCCCGCAGGGTGGGCCCGTCGCCCCGGAACGCGTCCGCGGGCAGCTGGGACAGGACGCGCGCGGCGGCCGCCTCCACCTGCTCGCGCAGATAGTCGAGATGGTCGTCCACGGCGAGCAGCGCCCGCGCGGTGTCCTTCACCGACCAGACCACCAGGACGACCACCCGCAGCGCCGCGCCCTCGGCGTCGACCACGGCGATCGGCTCGCTGCGCCAGTGCCGCAGCCGTACGTCGATCCGGCGGCGCAGCACGAACGGGCTGATCCAGACGAGCCCGGTGCGCCGCACGCTGCCCCGGTAGCGGCCGAAGAGCGAGAGCACCCAGGCGGAGCCGGTCCTGCCCCGGGTCAGCCCGCCGAGGGCGAGCACCGCGACGGCGACGCAGCCGCCGAACGCGGCCCACTCCCACGGCGCCAGCTGGATCGTGCGCAACGGGCGCGCCCGCCACAGCAGGGTCCCGGCGCCGCCGAGCGCGGTCAGGGCGACGAGGACGGCCAGCCAGCCGGGGAGCGCCGGGCCGCCGCGCTCCACCAGGTCGGGGTCGTCCGGCGGCGGGCGCAGCGGCAGGCCCTGCGGCTCGTCCGGCCGGGGGAGCGAGGGGCGGTTCGGGAGGGACGGGCGGCTCGGGGCGGAGCGGGTCGGCTGGGAGAGCGCCGGGAGCGTCGCGGTGGGTGCCGCGGGGTCGGCCCGGAACAGGTCGTCCATCGGTATGCCGTCGGCGTGCCATCGCGCGCGTACGGGCAGGGGCCGCTTCTGTCGCTCGGTCATGTGGCCCTTCCGGCCGTCCCTCGTCGAGGTGACGACGTGTCTGATGATCTTCAGAACCATCGTCACAGGGGTTAATGTCCGAATTGCCGTGACTAAAGTCCCGAATCGGACGGACTTTAGTCCCTGGCGCGGTGCCGGACGAGCCCCGCCGGGTCGCCCGAGGGTGATTGTCAGAGGCTCCCCCTACCGTTCTCGACATGACGACGAAGACCTATCTGGAGCTGTCCCAGGACGGCGGCGGCGCGCACAAGTTCTACGAAGTGACGATCACCGGCACGGTGGTGTCGGTCCGTTACGGACGCATCGGCGCGGCCGGACAGACGCAGACCTCGACGTTCGCCACGGTCGAGAAGGCGCAGGCCGCGGCGGCGAAGAAGATAGGGGAGAAGGTCCGCAAGGGGTACGCGCCGGCGGTCCAGGGACAGCGCGCGGCCCGCGCGGTCAGCCGCCGCGCCGTCAGCTCCGCGCCCTCCACCGCCCGTGCCGTCGCCCCCGTCCTGTGGCGCTTCCGCACCGGCTCCGCGGCCTTCGGCATCCACGTCGACGACGAGCGCTGCTGGGTGGGCAACCAGGCGGGCGAGGTCTTCACCCTCGGCCACACCGGCGAGGTGCACGCCCGCTTCAGCCTCCCGGACGGCGTCAAGTGCCTGGTCGCCGACGACTTCTGGATCTACGCGGGCTGCGACGACGGCCGGGTCTACGACCTGTCGTCCAAGCTGCCCTTCGCCGCCTACGACATCGCCGCCGACGTCGACATCTTCTGGCTCGACATCCACGAGGGCGTCCTCGACGTCGCCGACCGCTCCGGCCGGCTCACCGTCATCGACCACGAGGACGAGCACCAGTGGTCCCGCTCCGGCCGCGGCGAGCACGCCTGGATGGTGCGCGCGGACACCGCCGGCGTCTACTACGGCGACAGCGAGGGCGTGACGGCGTACGCCCCCGACGGCGGCGGCGAGCTGTGGCACACCCCCGCCGAGGGCGGGGTGCTCTTCGGCTGGCAGGAGGACACCTCCGTCTACGCGGGCACCGCCCGCCGCAAGGTGCACCGGCTCGCCAAGAAGGACGGCCGCACCGAGGCGGTCTACTGCTGCGACAGCCCGGTGTACTCGTGCGCCACCTCGCCCGGCGGCCGATTCGTCTTCGCCGGGGACAACGCCTCCTCCGTGTACTGCTTCGCCGAGGACGGCACCCGGCTGTGGAAGCTGGGCACCGGCGGCGGCTCGGCCCTCTCCATGCAGTACCGCGACGAACGCCTCTACCTGGTGACCACGGACGGCTCGCTGCTCTGCGTGGACGCGAGCGAGGCCGCCATCGCCGCCGCCCAGCAGGGCACCGTCCCGGTCGCCCAGGACATCAAGCTGGCCGCCGCGCTGCCCACCTACGCGCCCGCGACCACCGTCGCCGCCGTCGACGCGGTCCGCGCCGCGCCCGTCGGCTCGGTCGTCGTGGAGTGCGTCCAGGAGGCCGGCAGGACCCGGGTCCACGTCGTGACGGAGGGGTACGAGCCCGGGTGGAACGTGCAGTTCCCGCGCGCCATCCGGGAGCCCGGCGCCCGCTACGTCGTCGACGCCCTGCACCCGGCGTCGGGCGGCTTCTACCGGGTCCGCGGCGACATCCGGCGGCTGCTGTGAGCACCTTCGAAGCGGCCACCGGGGACGGGCCCGCGCCGCCCGAGGGGGAGGGGGAGGCGGCGCAGCGCTCGCGCGAGGTGCGGTCCGCGTTCGAAGGGCTGCTCCAGATCCGACGGCTGACCAACCGCCAGGGCGGCGACCCGGCGGCGAGCCCCGCCGCGTGGGAGCTGCGGCAGCCGGTGCGGGCGGTCGCCCTCGCCCTGGAGGCGGCCCGGCAGCCGCCCTCGGCGCTGGACGGCACCGGCGCCCGCACCGCCACCGGCTACCGGGTCCGGGCGGGCGAGCGGCCCGGCACGGCCGTGGTCGAGTGGCTCGGCCCGCCGGGCTCGGGCGCCGCTCACCAGGAGGAGTCCGCCCTGACCGCCTGCGCCGCCGCCCTCGACCGGCTCGGCTGGGACGCCCTGCTCTACCGGGGCCCACGCCGACGCCACTTCCTGGAGGTGGAGCCGGCCCGGCCGGGGGAGCCTTAGGTCGGGTCCGCCCTGGGCCCGGTGCGGCTCCGAACGAGTGGACTCCCCGGAACACGCCCGGGAGCGGTGCGCCCCTTCCCGGGCCCCGGTGGTCCTCTGGCCGTCCGAGCCCGTGACCCGGAGGAAGCCCCCGCCATGCGACGACGTACCCCGTACCGCCGGCTGTTCGCCGCGACGCTGCTCGTGGCGTCCGTGCTGGCCCCGGTGGCCGCGACCCCCGCCACACCGGTCCATGCCGCGAGCCCGGGGCCCCAGGACGGCGGCGGGTACGGCCACGACGACTGCCCGCACGACGGCCTCGGCCCCGACCTGACCGCCCGCCTTGACCGGACCATCGAGGACGTCCGGAAGCAGGCGCGGGTCCCCGGCGTGGTCGTCGGTCTGTGGATGCCCGGCAAGGGCTGCTACGTGCGCGCCACCGGCGTCGCCGACAAGGCCACCGGCCGGCCGATGTTCACCGACACCTACGTCCGGATCGGCAGCGAGACCAAGACCTTCACGGTCACCGCGCTCCTGGAGCTCGTGGACGACGGTCTTGTGGGACTCGACGACCCGATCGAGAAGTACGTCCGGGGCGTCCCGAACGGGCACAAGATCACCCTGCGTCACCTCGCCGAGATGCGCAGCGGGCTCTTCCCGTACACCTCGGACTCGTCCTTCGTCCACGCGCTGCTGAGCGCGCCGGAGCGCCAGTGGGCGCCGCCCGAGGTGCTGAAGTACGGCTTCAAGCACAAGAACACGTTCAAGCCCGGTGAGAAGTTCCAGTACTCCAACACCAACCTCGTCCTGCTCGGGCTCGTGGTGGAGAAGGTCGGCGGCCGGCCGCTCGCCGAGTTCCTCGACCACCGGGTGCTCCGGCCCTCGCACCTGGAGGACACGGCGCTCCCGGACGGCGCCGAGTTCCCGGAGCCGCACGCCCGCGGCTACACCGACCAGACGCTCAGCGGCAAGGTCGAGGACGCCACGGACTGGAACCCCAGCTGGGGCTGGGCGGCCGGGGCGATGACCTCGAACCTGCGCGACCTGCGCCGCTGGGCCGAGATCGTCGCCACCGGGCGCCTGCTCAGCCCGGAGACCCAGGCACAGCGGCTCAAGACGCTGCCGACCGGATTCCCCGGCACCACGTACGGCCTCGGCATCCTCAACACCAACGGCTGGATCGGGCACAACGGTTCGCTGCCGGGGTACGAGACCGTGACGGTCTACCTGCCCGAGCGGAAGGCCACCCTCGTCGTCATCCTCAACACCGACTCGCTCGTCGGGGGCCAGGAGCCGTCCACGCTGCTCGCCCGGGCGATCACCGAGGTCGTGACCCCGGACCACGTCTACGCCGGGGCGATCCCCCCGAGCCGGGGCCGCTGAGGCGTCAGGCGATGGAGGCGGAGAGCACCGCCGAGACGGCGATGTTGCACGAGGCGGTCACCCAGACCGCCGGGTGCGGCTCGGGGTCGACCAGGGTGGCGCCCAGCCTGCCCGGGGTCACCAGGTCGACCACGACGAACGCGACCGCCATCATCACCAGACCGAGCAGCCCGAACGCGGCCGTGGAGACCAGGCCCTTGGCGAAGTCCTCGTAGGTCGTCCAGATCGACGTGAAGACGATCCCGCCGATGCCGAGCAGCGCGGAGGACAGGAGTATCGCGGCGTTGCGGTTGCGGTCCTCCCAGATCTGCCGCCCCAGCTTCCCGGGGGTCAGCAGATCGACCAGGAAGATGCCGAGGATCAGCAGGACGACGCCGAGGGCGCCGTACGCGGAGGCCCGGCCGAGGCCGTTGACGATGTCGCTCATGGGAATGCCGGCTCCGGAAGGAAGTGATCGTGAGGGATCGCGGTCAAGGACCGGCAAAATGTAGCGCAGCGCGCCGAGGCCCCGGCCGGGCGGGCCGGGGCCTCGGATCCGGGGCCTGGGGTCAGACGCCCCGCGGGATCTGCTTGGCGCGGGAGCGGACCATGAAGGCGGTCACGATCTCCGCCACGCCCACCACGAGCAGCCAGATGCCGCCGAGGACGGTCAGCACCGCCACCGACGTCAGCGGCGAGACGATCAGCACCACACCGGCCAGCGCGCTGATGACGCCCAGCGCGATCTGCCAGCCCCGGGCCGGCATCGCCGGGTCGGAGGCCGCCGCGACCGTCTGCATGATGCCGCGGAACAGCCAGCCGATGCCGATCCACAGCGCCAGCAGCAGGATCGACTGCGTCGCGCCCCGGAAGCAGAACAGACCGAGCAGGATGCCCAGCGTGCCGCTGATGAACGCCATCACCCGCAGCGAGGTCCTGGCGTGCGTGCCGAAGGCCGCGACCAGTTGAAGCACACCGCTGACCAGCAGATAGATACCGAAGAGCACCCCGACGACGGTCAGGGTGGCCTTCGGCCAGGCCAGCACCATCACCCCCAGGATCAGGGCGATGAGGCCGGCGATCAGCAGGGCCTGCCACGCGACGCCCGCCAGCATGGCGAGCGGTCCGGGTGGCAGATCGTCCCGTGAGGGACGGTCGTCCGTCTGTGTCATGACGTCACTCCACTCCTCTTCGCGCGCCCTCAGTGCGGGGTCGCGTACGTACGCAGGAACAGCGCCTCGGCCAGCGCCATCGTCTCGATCTCGGAAGGGTCCACGCTCTCGTTGGGCGCGTGGATGAGGCAGCCGGGCTCCTCGACCCCGATCAGGGCGATCTCCGCCTCCGGGAACTGCCCGGCCAGCACGTTGCACAGCGGGATCGAACCGCCCTGCCCCGACTGGACCATGTCCTTCCCGTACGCCCGGCTCAGCGCCGAGCCGAGCGCCCGGTAGGCCGGCCCGTCGGTGCGGGCCCGGAAGGGCTGGCCCACGCTCTCCGGCTCCACCTCGACCCGCGCGCCCCAGGGCGCCGCCGCGAGCAGATGGGCGGTGAGCGCGTCCCGCGCCTTCTCGGCGTCGACCCCGGGCGGCACGCGGAGGCTGACCCGGGCCCGTACCCTCGCCTGCACGGCGGCCGAGGAGCCGACCACCGGCGGGCAGTCGATGCCGAGCACCGTCACCGCGGGCCGCGCCCACAGCTCGTCGGCGACCGAGCCCGAGCCGAGCAGCGACACCCCGTCGAGGGCGCCCACGTCGGCGCGGAACTGCTCCACGGGATACGCGACGCCGTCCCAGCTCCCGTCGCCGGCCAGGCCCTCGACGGTGGTGTTGCCGGCCTCGTCGCGCAGGCTGTCCAGGATCCGTACGAGCGCGGCGAGCGCGTCCGGGGCGGGGCCGCCGAACATGCCCGAGTGCATCTCGCCCTTGAGCGTGGAGACGGTCACCACCACATTGGTGAGGCCGCGCAGCGAGGTGGTCGCCGTGGGCAGCCCGAGCGCGAAGTTGCCGGTGTCGCAGACCAGCAGGGCGTCGGCGGCGAAGAGTTCGGGACGCTGCGGCACCAACTGCTCCAGGCCGCCGGTGCCCTGCTCCTCCGAACCCTCCGCGACGAACTTGAGGTGGACCGGGAAGCCGTCGCCGTCCGGGCCGCCGAGCGCGCGCAGGGCGGTCAGGTGCATGGCGATGTTGCCCTTGCAGTCGGCGGTGCCCCGCCCGTACCAGCGCCCGTTCCGTTCGGTCAGCTCGAACGGCGGGGTCTCCCAGGCGGCGTCGTCGAGCGGCGGCTGCACGTCGTAGTGGCAGTACAGGAGCACCGTCGGCGCGCCCTCGGGACCCGGCGCGTGCCCCACCACCGCGTCCGTGCCGTCCGGGGTGGTCACCCGCCGCATGTCCCGCAGCCCGGCCTCCGTGAACGCCCGTACGAGGAAGTCGGCGGTCCTGGCGCACTCCTCCGGCGGGAACTGCCGGGGGTCGGCGACCGAGCGCATCGCGACCAGCGCGGTCAGATCCTCCTTGGCGCGTGGCATCAGCTCGCGGATCCTCGCGCGCAGGGCGGCGGTCTCCGGGGAATCGGCGGTCATGCGTCCCACTTCCTTCGGGCGGGCAACTGCGCTCTCACTAAAGCAACACCGGGCGAAGGCCGCAAAACATGCCAAAAATGACCTGGATGGCGGAGCGGCGCACCGGGTCCGGGCGCCGGTCGGAGCAGACCGGAGCAGAGTGGGGAACACCTGTGGAGTTCGCCGCAGCCGCCGCGACCCCGTCACGCACCGGGAGACCCCATGACCCCGCTCAACCGCCGCGACCTGGGACTGCTCGTCCTGCGGGTCGGCACCGGCGCCGTCCTGGCCGCCCACGGAACCCAGAAGCTGTTCGGCTGGTTCGGCGGCGGCGGCATCGAGGGCACCGCCAGGGGAATGGAGGCGATGGGCTTCTCGCCCGCCCGCGAGAGCGCCATCGCCGCCGGGCTCGGCGAAGCGGGCGGCGGCGCCCTGCTCGCCCTCGGCCTGGCCACCCCGGCGGCGGGCGCCGCTGCCGCGGGCGCCATGGCGGGCGCGGTCGCCGTGCACGCCCCGGCCGGCTTCTTCGCCTCGGGCGGGGGATACGAGTACCCCGCCTTCCTCGGCTTCACCGCGGCCGCCATCGGCGTCGCCGGAGCGGGCCGCTACTCCCTCGACCACGCCACCGGGCACGTCCTCGACCGCCCCTGGGTGGTCGCCGTCGCCTTCGTCGGCACCGCGCTCGCCGCCGCGGCCGTCGTCGGCCGCCGCGCCCAGGCCCAGGCGGACGCCCAGGCCCAGGCCGCCCCCGAACCCGAGCCGGAGCACGAGGCCGCCCCGGACCCCGAGGGGTGACGCCGTGAAGGCCATGACCCTGCCCCGGTACGGCGGACCCGAGGACCTCGCGCTCGTCGACCTCCCGGATCCGAAGGTCGCCCCCGGAGAGGTCCTCGTCCGGGTGGTGGCCGCGGGCGTCAACCCGGTCGACTGGAAGCTGGCCGCCGGCGGGCTCGACCCGCTGATGGTGGCCCACTTCCCGCTGATCCCCGGCTGGGACGTCGCCGGGGTGGTCGAGCGCAACGGTCTCGACTCCACCGAGTTCGCGCCGGGCGACGAGGTGTTCGGCTACATCCGCAAGGACAGCGCCGAGCACGGCGGCTACGCGGAGAAGGTCTCCGCCCAGGTCCGCATGCTCGCCCGCAAGCCCCGCGCGCTGAGCTGGGCCCAGACCGCGGGCCTGCCGCTGGCCGGACTCACCGCCCTCCAGGCCGCCGACCGGGTCGGCGTCGGCGCGGGCGACACCGTGCTGGTGCACGCCGCCGCCGGGGGCGTCGGCTCCCTCGGCACCCAGCTCGCGCTCGCCCGAGGCGCCCGGGTCATCGGCACCGCGAGCCCCGCCAACCACGCCTTCCTGCGCGAGCTGGGCGCCGAGCCCGTCGCGTACGGTCCCGGCCTCGCCGAGCGCGTACGGGAGCTGGCTCCGGGCGGAGTCGACGCGGCGCTCGACTTCGTCGGCGGCGAGGCCGTCGACGTCTCCGTCGCGCTCCTCGCCTCCCCCGCCCGCCTCGCCTCCGTCGCCGACCACCGGGCGGCGGCCCTCGGCGGCCACTACGTCTGGGTGAGACCCGACGGCGCGGGCCTGACGGCCCTCGCGGCCCTCGCCGACCAGGGCAGGCTCACCGTCCCCGTAGAGAAGGTGCTTCCGCTGCGCGACGCGCCCGAGGCGTGGCGGCTCAGCAGCGAGGGGCACACCCGGGGCAAGCTGGTGCTCTCGGTCGGCGAGGCCTGAACTCCTCGGTAGGGTGCGGGAAGATCCGGAGCCCGGCCGGTGCTGCGGTAGGAGCAGGGTGAGCGCGTGCGGACACGCGAGGGAAGGGACGGGCGCCGGACATGAGGATCGATCTCACGGACACCAACTCCAGCAAGATCAACAAGGCGATCCTGGAGGCCCGCCGAGCCGTCGGCACGCCGGCCGTCGGTGTCGTGCTCACCCTGGTCATCGTCACCGACGAGGAGCACGCCTACGACGCGGTGAAGGCGGCCAACGAGGCCTCCCGCGAGCACCCCTCGCGCACCCTGGTCGTCATCAAGCGGAACGCCCGCTCGATGCGCGACCGCAACGAGACCCGCCTCGACGCCGAGGTCCGGGTCGGCACCGACGCCGGGGCGGGCGAGACCGTCCTGCTCCGCCTCCACGGCGAACTCGGCCGCCGCGCCGACTCCGTCGTCCTGCCCCTGCTCCTGCCGGACGCGCCGATCGTCGTCTGGTGGCCGGTCGACGCGCCCGCGGTGCCCGCCGAGGACCCCCTCGGCGCCCTCGCCCAGCGCCGGATCACCGACACCTACGCCGTCGAGGACCCGCTCGCCGCCCTCGCCACGCGCGCCGCCTCGTACGCCCCCGGCGACACGGACCTCGCCTGGACCCGGCTCACCCCCTGGCGCTCCCTCCTCGCGGCCGCCCTCGACCAGGCCGGTACGACGGTGGTCTCGGCCGCCGTCGAGAGCGAGGCCGACAACCCGAGCGCCGAACTCCTCGCCCGCTGGTTCGGCGACCGGCTGAACGTCCCGGTCGAGCGGGTGGTCACCGACGGCCCGGTCGTCACCGCCGTCCGCATGGGCACCCCCGATGGCGAGATCCGCATCGACCGCCCCGAGGGCCCGGTGGCCCACCTGGCCATCCCCGGCCAGCCAAGCCGCGTCATGGCCCTCAAGGTCCGCACCACAGCCGAACTCATCGCCGAGGAACTCCGCCGCCTGGACCCGGACGAGGCGTACGCGGCGGCGCTGCGGTACGAGGGGTAGGGGCGGGCGGGCGGGCGGGCGGGCGGGCGGGCCGGGGCCCGG
>NZ_JBEOUE010000030.1:0-76873 GCF_040303965.1 Streptomyces sp. NPDC094032
CGTAGTCGAGCTCCCTGCCGTCGACCAGCAGCCCCTCCACCGTGCGCGTGTCGGGATCGATGTCGGCGACCAGGCCGTGGCCCTCGTAGATCGGTCGCAGTCCGGACACCCCCACCCCCGCGGAGGTACCGGCCCCCGTGGGGCACGGGGTGAAGCGGTAAAGCCGCGAGAACCGCAGGCCCGGCGAGATCCCACCCCCACAAACAGGCCACACACCGACCCGCCCCACCCGGCCTCGTAGAATCAATCCACCATGGCTTACCTCGACCACGCCGCGACCACGCCCATGCTCCCCGAGGCGATCGAGGCGATGACCGCCCAGCTCGCCGTCACGGGCAACGCCTCCTCGCTGCACGCCGCAGGCCGGCGCGCCCGCCGGACCGTCGAGGAGGCCCGCGAGACGCTGGCGAGCGCGCTGGGCGCCCGCCCCAGCGAGGTCGTCTTCACCTCCGGCGGCACGGAGGCCGACAACCTGGCGGTGAAGGGCCTCTACTGGTCCCGCCGCGCCGCGGACCCGCGCCGCACCCGCGTCCTGTCGAGCCCGGTGGAGCACCACGCCGTGCTGGACGCCGTCGACTGGCTGGCCACGCACGAGGGCGCGACGGTCGAGTACCTCCCCGTCGACGCGTACGGCAGGGTGCACCCCGAGGCCCTGCGCGAGGCGATCACCCGGGACCCGGACTCGGTGGCCCTGGCCACCGTGATGTGGGCGAACAACGAGATCGGCACGATCATGCCGATCCGCGAACTGTCGGACGTAGCGGCGGAATTCAACGTCCCCCTGCACGCCGACGCGGTCCAGGCCTTCGGCCAGATCGAGGTCGACTTCGCGGCCTCGGGCCTGGCCGCGATGACCGTCTCGGGCCACAAGATCGGCGGCCCGTACGGCATCGGCGCCCTGCTGCTCGGCCGCGAGTACACCCCCGTACCCGTGCTGCACGGCGGCGGCCAGGAGCGCCACGTCCGCTCCGGCACGCTGGACGTCCCGGCCATCGCGGCCTTCGCCGTGGCGGGCCGCCTGGCGGCGGAGGGCCGGGAGGAGTTCGCCCGCACCGTCGGCGCACTCCGCGACGAGCTGGTCACGGCCGTCCGCACGGCGGTCCCGGACGCGCTCCTGGGCGGCGACCCGGAGAACCGCCTCCCGGCCAACGCGCACTTCACGTTCCCCGGCTGCGAGGGCGACTCCCTGCTCCTCCTCCTGGATGCCGCGGGCATCGCGTGCTCGACGGGCTCCGCCTGCACGGCGGGCATCGCGCAGCCGAGCCATGTGCTGCTGGCGACGGGCGCGGACCCGGACCTGGCCCGCGGCACCCTGCGCTTCACGCTGGGCCACACGTCCACGCGGGAGGACGTGGCGGCGGTGGCGGAGGCGATCGGCCCGGCGGTGAAACGAGCGAGGACCGCGGGCCTAAGCTGACGAGGCCGAGGCCGACGGAGCCCGACGGAGCCCGACGGACCTCAGCCGGTCGAGGCGGTCGCCCGGTCCATCCGGTCCCGCTCCTTCCGCACAAGCCCCATATACCGCTCCCAGTCCCAGTGCGCCCCGGGATCGGTGTGATCGGTCCCCGGCACCTCCACATGCCCGATGACATGCTCCCGGTCGACGGGTATCCCGTACCGCCGGCATATGTCGGCCGTCAGCTTCGCCGAAGCCGAGTACATCGCCGCGGTGAACCCCTCGGGCCGGTCGACGAACCCCTCGTGCTCGATCCCGACACTGCGCTCGTTCATGTCCCGGTTGCCCGCGTGGAAGGCGACGTCGAGCTCACGCACCATCTGGGCGATGTGCCCGTCCTTGCGCACGACGTAGTGCGCGGCGGCGGCGTGCCCGGGATCCTTGAAGACCCGCACGGCCGAGTCGTAGCTCCCCTGCACGACATGGATCACGACCCGATCGATCACATAGTCGTCGGGCCGGTCCGCCCGCCGCCAGTTGTACCGGGACGCGGCGGTCCACTCGGCCCCCTTGTGATCGAGCGCGCCCTCGACCCGCTTCCGCTCGGTCCCGGGCAGCCGCCACCACAACCGCGCCAACTCGTCCCGAGCCAGCACGGCGGTACCGACGACGGCGACCCCGCCCCCGATCAGAAACGCCCGCCGCGAGGCCCCACCCTGCACACTCTTGCCACTGTTCCGCTTCCCCATATGACCGAGAACGCTTACTCCGGCGACCACGGTTCCCCGGCCCCGTACCCTGGTAGGGCTATGACTCAGACCCCGCAGCAGCGCCCCCTCCGTGTCCTCGCCGCCATGTCCGGCGGAGTCGACTCCGCCGTGGCCGCGGCCCGTGCCGTGGAGGCGGGCCACGACGTCACCGGCGTCCACCTCGCCCTGTCCGCGAACCCGCAGTCCTTCCGTACCGGAGCGCGGGGCTGTTGCACGATCGAGGACTCGCGCGACGCCCGCCGGGCGGCGGACGTGATCGGCATCCCCTTCTACGTGTGGGACCTGGCCGAGCGCTTCCGCGAGGACGTCGTGGACGACTTCGTAGCGGAGTACGAGGCGGGCCGCACGCCCAACCCGTGCCTGCGCTGCAACGAGAAGATCAAGTTCGCGGCGCTCCTGGACAAGGCCCTCGCGCTCGGCTTCGACGCCGTGTGCACCGGCCACTACGCGACGGTGCTGCTGCGCGAGGACGGCACGCGCGAGCTGCACCGGGCCTCGGACATGGCCAAGGACCAGTCGTACGTCCTGGGCGTCCTCGACGAGAAGCAGCTGGCGCACGCGATGTTCCCGCTGGGCGACACCCTGACGACCAAGGACGAGATCCGCGCGGAGGCGGAGCGGCGCGGCCTGGCGGTCGCCAAGAAGCCCGACAGCCACGACATCTGCTTCATCGCGGACGGCGACACGCAAGGCTTCCTGGCGACCCGCCTGGGCACGGCGGAAGGCGACATCGTCGACGAGTCGGGCACCAAGCTGGGCACCCACGAGGGCGCCTACGGCTTCACGATCGGCCAGCGCAAGGGCCTCCGCATCGGCCACCCGGCAGCCGACGGCAAGCCCCGCTACGTCCTCGACATCTCCCCGGTGAACAACACGGTCACGGTAGGCCCGGCGGAGTCCCTCGACATCACCGCCCTCACCGCGATCAAGCCCCGCTGGTGCGGCACGGCCCCCGAGGGCCCGGGCCGCTACACCGCCCAGCTCCGCGCCCACGGCGGCGAGACCCCGGTGAACGCGGAGCTGACCGACGGCGAGCTGAAGGTCACCTTCGACACCCCGGTCAGGGGCGTGGCCCCCGGCCAGGCGATCGTCCTGTACGACGACACCCGCGTGGTCGGCTCGGCGACGATCGCGACGACGGTCCGCCGCCCGGCGACGCAGCCGGCCTGAGTACGCGGCGCGGGGAGATGAGCACGCGCGCCCATGCCGGGCGGGCGGCCCAGAGGTGACGCTGGGGTCCACCTGACCCGGAGGAGCCGATCATGAACCCCGACACGTACGACGCCCTCTACGGCCCCTACCGCCCGGCGGCGCGGCGCCGGGGGACCGGGGTCGCCGTGCTGGCGGGCGTGCTGTGGGCGCTGGCCCTGCACCTACTCGCAGGGATCGCGTTCCTGGCGATGTGGGCGGAGGCCGATGCGGGGCCGACCGACGGGCTCCCCGTCCGATGGGTGGTGATCGGCCTGGCCGTCGCCGCCGCGCCGATCGGCCTGGCCCGCACGCCCGCGGTCCGTCGCCTGACCGTCCCGGGCCGGGCGCTGGTCACCGGTCTCGCCAGCTTCCTGATCGCGATCGGCCTCGCGGTCTGGGCCTGCGTTCAGAACTAAGGCGCGCCGCGCCCGGTCTACGCCGTGTAGAAGTCGGCCAGCACCGGCGCCAGGACATGCGGCGCCACTTCGTACGTCTGCCCGGTCAGCGTCCGATGCCGCCCCCGGGGAACGGCCGCGGCGACCGTACGCGCCGCCCTCCGCGTCCCGGCCGGGCTGGCGCCGCCGTCGACGACGAGGACGCGCGCGGGGACCCGCCCGAGCCGGTCGGCGGCCTCCGCCTCGTAGGGCGGCTCGTAGACCGACACGGCCCCGACCGGCACCCCGGCCGCCGCGGCGGCGAGCACCAGGTCGCCGCCGGACGCCGTCCCGTGCACGGCGGCGACGCCGCCCAGGGCGTCCACCAGGGCGGCGAGAGCGGCGATCCCGTTGCCTAATGGATCGGGCCCGCCGGGCCGCTCGTAGAGGATGACGGGGAAGCGCCGGGCGAGGAGCCCGGCGAGTGCCCGCTCACCACCGCCCCGCTCGCCCCCGCCGACCAGGATCACCGGGTCGCCGCCCCCGGCCCCGTACCGCTCGTACGAGAACCGCGTTCCGTCCTGCGCCGTGAAGTACACCTCGTCCATGGAAGCTCAGACCGGGACCGCTCCCCGAACTCATCGCTCCCCGGCGGAACTTCCCGGCAGAAATCTCGCCGCCGCCGCGAAGGCCTACCGTGGACCCCATGAACATCTGCGTCTTCCTCTCCGCCGCCGACCTCGACGAGCGTTACACCACCCCGGCCCGCGACTTCGCCACCCGCCTCGGAAAGGCGGGCCACACCCTGGTCTGGGGCGGCTCGGACACGGGCCTGATGAAGGTCGTGGCGGACGGGGTCGAGGAGGCGGGCGGGCGTCTGGTCGGCGTCTCGGTCGACTTCCTCGCGGCGAAGGCCCGCTCCCGCGCGGACGAGATGGTCATCACGAAGGACCTCGCCGAGCGCAAGGCTCAGCTCCTCGCCAAGTCCGACGCGATCGTCGTGATGGTCGGCGGCACGGGCACCCTCGACGAGGCCACCGAGATCCTGGAACTGAAGAAGCACGGCAAGCACACGAAGCCGGTCGTCCTCCTCAACACCGCCGGCTTCTACGACGGCCTCAAGTCCCAGTTCCGCCGCATGGAGGAGGAGGGCTTCCTCCCGCTCCCGCTCACCGACCTGGTCTTCTTCGCGGAGGACGGGGCGGCGGCGCTGACCTATCTGAAGGAGGCCGTGGGCGCGCGCGGATGATGCGAGCATGGGCCCCATGGCAACTCATGTGATCACCGGAGCGGGCTCCGGCATCGGTGCCGCCGTCGCGCGGCGGCTGCACGCGCGGGGGGACGAGCTCGTGCTGCACGCGCGGGACGCGGGGCGGGCGAAGGAGCTGGTGGCCGAGTTCCCGGGGGCGCGGACGCTCGTCGGGGACCTGGCGGACCCGGACCGGCTGTCGTGGGCGTTCTCGCATCAGAGCCTGCCCGAGCGGATCGACAGCCTGCTGCACATCGCGGGCGTCATCGATCTGGGGGCGGTCGGCGAACTCACGCCGAAGGCGTGGCATCACCAGCTCAACGTCAACCTGATCGCCCCCGCCGAGCTGACCCGGCACTTCCTGCCCCAACTGCGCCTCACCAAGGGGCACGTCGTCTTCGTGAACTCGGGCGCCGGCCTCAACGCGCACGCCGAATGGAGCGCGTACGCCGCCTCCAAGCACGGCCTGAAGGCGCTCGCCGACTCGCTGCGGCACGAGGAGCACGGCAACGGGGTGCGGGTCACCTCCGTGTACCCGGGGCGCACGGCCAGCCCCATGCAGGCGAAGGTGCACCAGCAGGAGGGCAAGGAGTACGACCCCGAGAAGTGGATCGACCCCGAGTCCGTGGCGACGACCATCGTCATGGCGATCGACCTGCCGCGCGACGCCGAGGTCAACGACCTGTCGGTCCGCCCGGGACGCTGAGCCGATGACGGGGGGCGGGGCGGCGGCGTACAACTCGGTCACCGGCGGGACGCACGGCACCGTCGTCCAGGCCGGGCACATCGAGCACCTCGTCGTGCGGCAGGCCCCGCCGCCGCCCGACGAGGTGACCGTCGCCCCGCCCTGGGGACGCCGGGGCACCCCGCTCCGAGGGCGGGACGAGCTGCTCGCGCGGCTCCGGGCGGCCGACGGCACGCATGTCGTGTACGGGCTCGGGGGCGTCGGCAAGACCAGTCTCGCCCTGGAGGTCGCGAGTGGCTTCGCGGCCGAGGGGGCGCCCGTGTGGTGGGTCGCCGCCCAGGACGCCGGGCGGCTCGCGGACGGGCTGCGCGCGGTCGCCCGGCGGGTGGGCCTGCGCGAGGACGACCTGGCCGCCGGGCAGACCGCCGACCTGCTGTGGGAGCGGCTGGCGTCCTTCGCCGGGCGCTGGCTGCTCGTCGTCGACAACGCGGACGAGCTGGCCCTGCTCGACGGACCCGGCTCCCTCGCCGCCGGTACGGGGTGGGTGCGCGTCCCGGCGGGCGGGGGCGGGGGCGGGCTCGTGCTCGTCACCACACGGGACGGCGACCCGGCCGCCTGGGGTACCGGGCCCGTACTGCACCCGTTGAGCGCGCTGCCGGGGGAGGAGGGTGCCCGGGTTCTCGTGGACCGGGCGGGGGAGGAGTCGGGGCCGCCTGCGGACGCCGAGTCGCTCGCCGTACGCCTTGGTGGGCTGCCGCTCGCCCTGGATAGCGCCGGTCTCTATCTGGCCTCCGTCACCGAACGCCCGGCCTTCCTCCGTACCCCCGGCGAACCCGCCACGTACGGGGCCTATCTCGCCGCCCTGGGGTCCGGGGACCTCGCCGTGGACGGGGACGGCACCCTCGCCCGTATCTGGGCCATGTCCCTGCGGCTGCTGCGCGACCGGGGGCACGCCCATGCCGAGGAGCTGCTGCGCCTCCTTGCCGGTTTCGCCGACGCGCCCGTGCCGCTGCGGGTCTTCGCGCCGGAGCGGCTCGCGATCCCGCCCGGCGAGCTGTGGAGCTGCCTCCAGGCCCTGGACCTGCTCGGCCTCGCGTCCCTGCGCGCGGAAGGGGAGCCGGTGGTGACGCTGCATCCGCTGGTGCGGGACGCCTACCGGGGGGAGCGGGAGCGGCTGTCGCAGGAGCTCGGGGTGCGGATCGAGGACCCGAAGGGGCTGGATCCGCTGTGGCCCCTGCTCGTCCCGCACCTGCTGCACGACCTCGGGCCGGGCGTCGGCGAGTCGGGCTGGATGGGCGCCGTCCGCGCGGTGCGGTCGCTGAGCGCGCGGGGCCTGGTCCTGGAGGCCGTGGAACGGGGTCTCGCCGTCCACGAGGGCGCGGCGCGCCACCTCCCGGCGGGCCACCGCACCCTCCTGGCGGCGGGCTGCGAGTACGCGGACGCGCTGCTGGCCTCGGGGCGGGAGGACGAGGCCCTGCACGTCCTCGACCGGCTCATCGGGGAGTCGGCGGCGGCCGAGGCGCCCGACGAGCTGCTCGTGGCGCGGGCCCGGAACCTGCGGGGCGTGGCCCTGCACCAGTGCGGCGATCTCGAAGCCGCCCGGGCCGAGTTCACCGCCCTGATCGAGGACGAGTCCCGCCTCCTGGGGGACGACGACCAGCAGACCCTGGCGGCCCGCGCCAACCTGGCCATGATCCTCGCGCTGCTCCAACGGACCGAGGACGCCCTGGCGGAGATGGACATCGTGCTGGCGGCGGAGACGCGGCTGCTCGGTCCCGACGACCGGGACACGCTCACGACCCGGATGAACCGGGCGTGGCTCCTGGGGGAGCTCGGCGACGAGGAGACGGCCCGCCGGGAGGCGGAGGCCGTCGTCGAGGCCCGGAGCCGGCGCTTCGGCCCCGACCATCCCGACACCCTCGCCGCCCGCTTCAACCTCGCCACCCTGGGCGACCCCGCGACCGCCCACGCCGAACTCACCGCCGTCCTCGCCGCCCGCACCCGCGTCCTCGGCCCCGACCACCCGGTCACGCTCGCCACCCGCGAGGCCCTGGAGCGCACGCCACGTACGCTTCCCGAGTGAGCGACAAGAGCGACAGCAGCGAGAAGAGCGTCTTCCCCTGGGGCCCCGCCACCGGGGTCGGGTCCATGCCGGGCGGGGACGCCCGGGAGGCCGCCAAGACCGTCACCGGGTCCTTCGAGGACTTCCCGTTCCTGGCGGAGCTGCCCGCGCGCGGGCCCGGCGCGGACATGATCGGGCGGACGGCGGGGATGCTCGTCGAGCTGTACGCGCATGTGGAGCCCAGCGGCTGGCGGATCAGTGACCGGCCGGGCCGGGACACCCGGCGGGCCAGGTCCTGGCTGGGGGAGGACCTGGACGCCCTGGAGGAGTTCACCCAGGGGTACGAGGGGCCGCTCAAGGTGCAGGCGGTGGGGCCGTGGACGCTCGCCGCCGCGCTGGAGCTGCGGGGCGGCGAGGCGATGCTCGGCGACGCCGGGGCCGTACGGGATCTGGCGGGCTCGCTCGCGGAGGGGCTGCGCGGGCATCTCGCGGAGCTGCGCAGGCGGGTCCCGGGGGCGCGGCCCGTGCTCCAGCTCGACGAGCCCTCGCTGACCTCCGTGCTGCTCGGGCAGATCCGTACCGCCAGCGGCTACCGCACCCACCGGGCCGTCGACCGGCAGGTCGTGGAGGGCACGCTGCGCGACGTGATGGCGGCGCACGACGGTCCCGTGGTCGTGCACACCTGCGCTCCCGGCGTCCCGTTCGGGCTGTTGCGGCGGGCCGGCGCGGCCGGTGTCTCGTTCGACTTCGGGCTGCTCACCGAGCGTGACGAGGAGCCGATCGGCGAGGCGGTGGAGGGCGGGACCGTGCTCTTCGCCGGTGTGGTGCCGTCGACGGACCCGGCCTCGGGGGCATTGTCGGACCCGGGCGGTAGCGTCATGGGTGTCAGGACGTTGTGGCGCAGGCTGGGGCTGAATCCGGGGACTCTCGCGAAGTCCGTGGTGGTCACCCCGACCTGTGGCCTCGCGGGCGCCTCTCCGGAGTACGCCCGCAAGGCGCTCGCCCACAGCGCCCGGGCGGCGAGATCGCTCGCGGACAACCCAGAGTGACCGGGGTGACCGGGTTTCAGGCATCGGGAGGACGAGAAACGGTGGCAGTCGAGCAGGGGGCCCCCGCCGAGGCGCGGGAGAAGCACGCCGAGCTGGCGGAGCAGGTCGAGGAGCACCGCTTCCGGTACTACGTGAAGGACCAGCCGGTCGTCAGCGACGCGGAGTTCGACCGGCTCCTCAGGTCCCTGGAGGCCCTGGAGGAGGAGTATCCGCAGCTGCGGACGCCGGACTCGCCGACGCAGAAGGTCGCGGGGGCGTACGAGACCGAGTTCACCTCCGTGGAGCACCGCGAGCGGATGCTCTCGCTGGACAACGCGTTCGACGACGAGGAGCTGGCCGCCTGGGCCGAGCGCGTCGGCCGGGACGTCGGCACCTCCGACTTCCACTATCTGTGCGAGCTGAAGGTCGACGGCCTGGCCGTGAACCTGACGTACGAGCACGGGCGGCTGACCCGCGCGGCGACCCGGGGCGACGGGCGCACGGGCGAGGACATCACGCCGAACGTGCGGACGATCGCGGACGTCCCGGACCGGCTGCGCGGCGACCGCGTCCCGGATCTCGTGGAGATCCGCGGCGAGGTCTACTTCCCGATGGACGCCTTCGAGGGGCTGAACGCGCGCCTGGTCGAGGCGGGCGACAAGCCCTTCGCCAATCCGCGCAACGCGGCGGCGGGTTCGCTGCGCCAGAAGGACCCGAAGGTGACGGCGACCCGCCCGCTGCACATGGTGGTGCACGGCATCGGCGCCCGCGACGGCTTCGACATCGACTGCCTGTCGCACGCCTACGAGCTGCTGCGCGAGTGGGGCCTGCCCACCGCCCGGCACAACCGGGTGGTCGACACGCTCGACGGCGTACGGGACTTCATCGCGTACTTCGGTGAGAACCGGCACTCGGTGGAGCACGAGATCGACGGCGTCGTCGTCAAGCTGGACGAGATCCCGCTCCAGGGCCGGCTCGGCTCCACGGCGCGCGCCCCGCGCTGGGCCATCGCCTGGAAGTACGCGCCGGAGGAGGTCAACACCAAGCTGATCGACATCAAGGTCGGTGTCGGCCGCACCGGGCGCGTCACGCCGTACGCGCAGGTGGAGCCGGTGACGGTGGCGGGTTCCGAGGTCGAGTTCGCCACCCTGCACAACCAGGACGTGGTGAAGGCCAAGGGCGTGCTGATCGGTGACACGGTCGTGCTGCGCAAGGCCGGTGACGTGATCCCGGAGATCCTGGGCCCGGTGGCGGATCTGCGGGACGGCAGCGAGCGCCCGTTCGTGATGCCGGCCGAGTGCCCGGAGTGCGGCACGCCGCTGAAGCCGATGAAGGAGGGGGACATCGATCTGCGCTGCCCCAACGCGCGGACGTGCCCCGCCCAGCTGCGGGAGCGGCTGTTCTTCCTGGCCGGGCGCCAGTGCCTGGACATCGAGAACTTCGGCGCGGTGGCGGCGGCGGCGCTCACCCGCCCGCTGGAGCCGGCCGAGCCGCCGCTGGTGGACGAGGGCGATCTCTTCGACCTGACGATCGAGCAGTTGCTGCCGATCAAGGCGTATGTGCTGGATCCGGACAGCGGGCTGCCCAAGCGGGACCCGAAGACGGGCGAGGAGAAGATCGTCACGGTCTTCGCCAACCAGAAGGGCGAGCCGAAGAAGAACGCGCTGGCGATGCTGGAGAACATCGCGGCGGCGAAGACGCGCCCGCTGGCCCGCTTCATCAACGGTCTGTCGATCCGCCATGTGGGCCCGGTCGCGGCCGAGGCGCTGGCCCGCGAGTTCCGTTCGCTGGAGCGGATCGAGCAGGCGAGCGAGGAGGAGCTGGCGGCCGTCGACGGGGTCGGCGGGATCATCGCGACCGCGGTGAAGCAGTGGTTCGCCGAGGAGTGGCACCGGGAGATCGTGCGCAAGTGGCGCGCCGCCGGGGTGACTCTGGAGGACGAGGGGGCCGGTGAGGAGATCGGGCCGCGTCCGCTGGACGGTCTGACGGTGGTCGTGACGGGCACCCTGCAGAACTTCACCAGGGATGGCGCAAAAGAGTCCCTGCAAGCCGGTGGAGCGAAGGTGACAGGTTCCGTTTCGAAGAAGACCGCCTTTGTCGTTGTCGGTGACAACCCGGGTTCGAAGTACGACAAGGCGATGCAGCTGAAGGTTCCGGTTCTGAACGAGGAGGGCTTCGCCGTCCTGCTGGAACAGGGCCCCGAAGCCGCCAGGGAGGTGGCCCTCCCGGTCGCCGAGTAGCCTCTCGACGGGCCGCGGAGGCTCACCCGTTCAGCGCATACCAGATCGTTACGGGTGGCCGGGTCGCATTCGGGCAAGAGAAGAAGAGCGCTGCCCGTAGAAGCCCTCCGCGGCCTAGTGTGGTGACCGTGCGTCCGCCGCGCACGGCTGTGTGAGGGCCCTGCCGGGTGCGGGAGCAGGACACGCGGTACGACGAGCGGCGGCACGACGGCCCAGTGGCATGACGACGGCCCCCGCGTTGCGACGGCACCGCCGGCTGTGAGAGGGACGGGAATGAAACCGACCGAGAGTGCCGCCCCGGTCGCACGGCCGCAAGGCCGTGCGGCGTTCGTGGGCATCACCTCCGGGCTGCCCGGAGCGCTGGTGGGCATCGCCGCCGTCGTGCTCGCCGCAGGGCTGTACCGGACGCTCAGCACCGGCCAGGGACTCTTCCCCGGCGGCGCCGCCGGCTGGTCCCTCGCCGTCCTCACCGGGCTGATCGTCGGCCATCTGGTCGCGCTCGGCCGCGACCGCTGGTGGGGCGGCACCGGCTCAGGCGCCGCCCTCACCCTGGCCGTCCTGCTGCTCTACGGCTGGGTGCCGGCCTGTCTCGTCTCCCTCTCCGTCGTCCTGCTCGTCGCCGCCGCCCGCCGGCACCGCTGGCGGCACGGCCTGCTGCACGGCGCCGTCGACGTGATCGGCGCCTGCGCCGCCGCCCTCGTCCTCGCCACCTTCGGCGACGTCCCGACCGTCGCCGACCCCTGGAGCCCCCTCGACTGGGGGATCGGCGACCTGCCGGAAGTCGCGCTCGCCGCCGTCGCCTACCTCGTGGTGACCCGGCTGCTGCTCTGGTACGCGCTCGCCCCCCAGGGCGGCGCCCTGCCCACCGCCGCCCGCACCGCCCTGCTCCGCCAGGGCCTGGTCGCCGTCGCCCTGCTCGGCATCGCCCCCCTCATCTGCGTCGTCGCCGTCGCCGTCCCCGCGCTGCTGCCGCTCTTCGTCGTCCCGCTGATCGCCCTCGACTCCACCCTGTGGATCGCCCGCGCCCGCGCCGAGGAGCAGCTGCGCGACCCGCTCACCGGACTGCCCAACCGCCAGTGGCTCCTGGAGCGCACCTGGACCGCCCTGGAGGAGGCCGAGGGCGAGGGCGTCCGCTCCGCGCTCGTCCTCATCGACCTCGACCGCTTCCGCTCGGTCAACGACACCCTCGGGCACCTCGCGGGCGACCGGCTGCTCCTCCAGATCGCCGAACGGCTCCGGCTCGCCCTGCCCCGCGGCGCCGAGGCGGCCCGGCTCGGCGGCGACGAGTTCGCCGTCCTGCTGCCCACCGCCGACTCCACCACCAGCGCCCAGCGCGTCGCCCGCCACCTCGTCGCCGAGCTCTCCTCCCCGCTCGACCTCGACGGGCTCACCCTCGTCCTGGAGGCCAGCGCCGGAGTCGCCGTCTTCCCCGAGCACGCCCTCGACGCCGAGGGCCTGCTGCGCCGCGCCGACGTGGCGATGTACCAGGCCAAGCGGGACCGCACCGGCGTCGAGGTGTACGAGTCGAAGCGCGACTCCAACACCCCCGACCGCCTCGGCCTCCTCGGCGACCTGCGCCGCGCCCTCGACGCCGGCGAGGTCGAGCTGCACTACCAGCCCAAGGTCCGCTTCGACGGCCAGGTGGCCGGCCTGGAGGCGCTGGTCCGCTGGGTCCACCCCGAGCGCGGCAAGGTCCCGCCGGACGAGTTCATCGCCATCGCCGAGTCCTCCGGCCTGATGCCCCACCTCACCGAGTACGTCCTGGAGACCGCCCTCGCCCAGGTCGCCCGCTGGCGCGCCCAGGGCCTCAACGTGCCGGTCGCCGTCAACGTCTCCCCGCGCGACGTGCACACCCCCGGCTTCGCGGGCGCCGTCGCCGCCCGGCTCGCCCGGCACGGCGTACCGGCCGGCGCGCTCCAGCTGGAGATAACGGAGCACGTCCTCCTGGAGGACCCGCAGCGGGCCGCCGACACCATGGCCGGGCTCACCGGGCACGGCGTCAAGATGTCGCTCGACGACTTCGGCACGGGCTACTCCTCCCTCGTGCACCTGCGCCGCCTCCCGGTCAGCGAGCTGAAGATCGACCGCTCCTTCGTCGCCCGGCTCGCCGTCGACAACGAGGACGCCGAGATCGTCCGCTGCACCGTCGACCTCGCCCACTCGCTGGGCCTGCTCGTCGTCGCCGAGGGCGTCGAGGACGACGAGACCTGGGAGCGTCTGCGGGACCTGGGCTGCGACGCGGTCCAGGGCTGGCTGGTCGCCGCCGCCATGCCGCCCGGCGAGACCACCGCCTGGCTGCGCGCCCGTGGCGAGCACGGCTGGCGCCGCCCCTCGGAGATCGCGGCGGCGGCCGCCGCGGCCGCCGCCGTGGCGCAGGCCGAGCACCCCTCGGGGCACGTGGTGCAGTGACCCGCGCCCCCGGCCGGGGGACCGGCCGGGGAGCGTCCCGGGACACCCCGGCGGACCGTCCCGGGCAAACCGTTTCACGGGCAGCGGTGCGGGCCCCCTAGGATTGGGCCAACACCATCAAGCACCCCTGAGGATCCGCATGCCTGGCATCACGCGCGAGGAGGTCGCCCACCTCGCCCGGCTGGCGCGTCTGGAACTCGCCGACGAAGAGCTCGATCACTTCGCCGGCCAGCTCGACGACATCATCGGCGCGGTCGCCCGCGTCTCCGAGGTCGCCGACCAAGACGTACCGCCGACCTCCCACCCGCTGCCGCTGACCAATGTCATGCGCGCGGACGAGGTCCGTCCGTCGCTCACCCCCGAGCAGGCGCTCTCCGGCGCCCCGGCCCAGGAGCAGCAGCGTTTCAAGGTGCCGCAGATCCTGGGGGAGGACTAAGAAGTCATGACGGACAACAGCATCATCATCAAGCTCACCGCCGCGCAGATCGCGGCGAAGATCGCCTCCGGCGAGCTCACCGCCGTCCAGGTCACCGAGGCCCACCTGGCCCGGATCGAGGCCGTGGACGAGAAGGTCCACGCCTTCCTGCACGTCGACCGCGAGGGCGCGCTGGCCCAGGCCCGCGCCGTGGACGAGAAGCGTGCCCGCGGCGAGAAGCTGGGCCCGCTCGCCGGTGTCCCGCTCGCGCTGAAGGACATCTTCACCACCCAGGGCATCCCGACCACGGTCGGCTCCAAGATGCTCGAAGGGTGGATCCCGCCCTACGACGCCACGCTGGTCAAGCGCCTGAAGGCCGCCGACGTGGTCATCCTGGGCAAGACCAACATGGACGAGTTCGCCATGGGCTCCTCGACGGAGAACAGCGCGTACGGCCCGACCGGCAACCCCTGGGACCTGACCCGGATCCCCGGCGGCTCCGGCGGTGGCTCCTCGGCCGCGCTCGCCGCGTACCAGGCCCCGCTCGCCATCGGCACGGACACCGGCGGTTCCATCCGCCAGCCCGCCGCCGTCACCGGCACGGTCGGCGTCAAGCCGACCTACGGCGCGGTCTCCCGCTACGGCATGGTGGCCTTCTCGTCCTCGCTCGACCAGGGCGGCCCCTGTGCCCGTACGGTCCTCGACGCGGCCCTGCTGCACGAGGCCATCGCCGGCCACGACCCGCTGGACTCGACCTCCATCGACGCGCCGGTCCCGCCGGTCGTCGAGGCGGCCCGCAACGGCTCGGTCGCCGGGATGCGCGTCGGCGTCGTCAAGCAGTTCCGCGGCGAGGGCTACCAGGCCGGTGTCGTGCAGCGCTTCGACGAGTCCGTCGAGCTGCTGAAGTCGCTCGGCGCCGAGATCGTGGAGCTGGACTGCCCCACCTTCGACCTCGCGCTCTCCGCGTACTACCTGATCGCGCCGTCGGAGTGCTCCTCCAACCTGGCCCGCTTCGACGGTCTGCGCTACGGTCTGCGCGCCGGCGACGACGGCACCCGGTCCGCCGAGGACGTCACCGCGCTCACCCGCGAGGCCGGTTTCGGCCCCGAGGTCAAGCGCCGCATCATCCTCGGTACGTACGCGCTGAGCTCGGGCTACTACGACGCCTGGTTCGGCTCGGCCCAGAAGGTCCGTACGCTCATCACCCGCGAGTTCGAGGCCGCCTTCGAGCAGGTCGACGTGATCGTCTCCCCGACGACCCCGACCACCGCCTTCGCGATCGGCGAGCGCGCCGACGACCCGATGGCGATGTACCTCGCGGACCTGTGCACCATCCCGACCAACCTGGCGGGCAACGCCGCCATGTCGCTGCCCTGCGGCCTCGCGCCGGAGGACGGCCTGCCGGTCGGTCTGCAGATCATCGCCCCCGCCCTGAAGGACGACCGGCTGTACAAGGTCGGTGCCGCCGTCGAGGCCGCCTTCGTGGAAAAGTGGGGTCACCCGCTGCTCGAGGAGGCTCCGTCGCTGTGAGTACCAGTGCACTGCAGAAGGCCAAGGGCTTCAAGAAGTCCAAGACCGGCACGTACGTGTCGATGGGCACCACCGCTTTCGGCGCGCTCAGCGTGGCCAAGCAGGTCAAGAAGGCGCGCGCCGAGCACGACACGCTGAAGCTGGTCGACGCCGTCGTGTCCGCCGCCGCCATCGTCACCGGCCTCGCGATCCTGTACCGCGAGCTGAAGCGTCTCGGCGACGACGACGTCCTGCTGGGCTGAGAGGGAAGTTCCACCGTGACTGTCACTGAACTGCTGTCGTACGAAGCGGCGCTCGCCACGTACGACCCCGTCATGGGCCTTGAGGTCCATGTCGAGCTGGGCACCAAGACCAAGATGTTCTGCGGCTGCTCGACCGAGCTCGGCCAGGACGCGAACACGCAGACCTGCCCGACCTGCCTCGGCCTGCCCGGCGCGCTGCCGGTCGTCAACGCGATCGGCGTCGAGTCCGCCATCAAGATCGGTCTCGCGCTGAACTGCGAGATCGCCGAGTGGTGCCGCTTCGCCCGGAAGAACTACTTCTATCCGGACATGCCGAAGAACTTCCAGACCTCGCAGTACGACGAGCCGATCGCCTTCAACGGCTATCTGGACGTCCAGCTGGAGGACGGCGAGATCTTCCGCGTGGAGATCGAGCGCGCCCACATGGAGGAGGACACCGGCAAGTCCACCCACATCGGTGGCGCGACCGGCCGCATCCACGGCGCCTCGCACTCGCTGCTCGACTACAACCGGGCCGGCATCCCGCTCATCGAGATCGTCACCAAGCCGATCGTCGGTGCGGGGGAGCGCGCTCCCGAGGTCGCCAAGGCGTACGTGGCCGAGCTGCGCGAGCTGATCAAGGCCCTGGGCGTCTCCGAGGCGCGCATGGACAAGGGTCAGATGCGCTGCGACGTCAACCTGTCGCTGATGCCGAAGGGTTCCACCACCTTCGGTACGCGTTCGGAGACGAAGAACGTCAACTCGCTGCGCTCCGTGGAGCGTGCGGCGCGCTTCGAGATCCAGCGCCACGCGGCCGTCCTCCAGGCCGGCGGCTCGATCCTCCAGGAGACCCGTCACTTCCACGAGGACGACGGCTCCACCACCTCGGGCCGCATCAAGGACAACGCCGAGGACTACCGCTACTTCCCGGAGCCGGACCTGGTCCCGGTCGCCCCGGCCAAGGCCTGGGTCGAGGAGCTGCGGGCGGCCCTGCCCGAGCTGCCCCGGGTGCGCCGTAACCGGCTGCGCGAGGAGTGGGGCGTGTCCGAGCTGGACATGCAGGCCATCCTCAACGCGGGCGCGGTCGACCCGATCGTCGCCACGACCGAGGCGGGCGCCGACGCGGCGTCGGCGCGGAAGTGGTGGATGGGCGAGCTGGCCCGTAACGCCAACGAGCAGGGTGTCGCGCTCGACGAGCTCGCGATCACCCCGGCGGACGTCGCCCGTGTGTCGGCCCTGGTCGCCTCCGGTGACCTGAACGACAAGCTGGCCCGCCAGGTCATCGAGGGCGTCCTCGCCGGCGAGGGCACCCCGGACGAGGTCGTCGAGAAGCGGGGTCTGAAGGTCGTCTCGGACGACGGCGCGCTCGGCACGGCCGTCGAGGAGGCCATCGCGGGCAACGCGGCCATCGCCGACAAGATCCGCGGCGGCAAGGTCGCGGCGGTCGGCGCGCTGGTCGGCGCGGTCATGAAGGCCACCCGCGGTCAGGCCGACGCGGCGAAGGTCAAGGACCTGATCCTGGAGAAGCTGGGCGTCAGCGAGGGCTGATCCCGTCTTCCCGTACGGGCACGAGGGCGCCCCGCACCGGAGCTTCGGCTTCCGTGCGGGGCGCTCTGTCGTCGGTGGACGAGGTGTGGATACGATCACGCCGCTCCTTAAAAGATCTTCACATCGACGCAACGGGGGAACGCATGTCCGCCTCACGCAGAGCCCTGGCCTTCCTGGCCGCGGGCTGTCTCTCACTGATAGGCCTCCAGGCCGGACCGCTCGCGCCGGAGGCCGCCGCGGCCACCGACAGCGGCCAGTTCCAGGGGGTCAACTGGGCCGATCCGAGGGACAACTACGCGAGCGACGAGCTGGTCCTCTCGGGCCTCTCGAAGACCGACGACTTCCCGACGACGTACGCCAAGTCGGCGGCGATCGTCGGCCAGTTCCAGAGCAAGTTCGGCGTGAACACGGTCCGGCTGCCCGTCAACCCGGCCACCGTCAACGGCGCGTACTGGCAGTCGTACACGGGGGCCATCGACGCCGCCGTGCACAAGGGCTTCAAGGTCCTGCTGGGCTACTGGGAGGCCCCGGAGACCAAGGACGGGAAGATCGACAACCAGGCGTCCTACGACGCCATGTGGTCGACGATCCTCGCCAAGTACGGCGACTCCCGCCAGGTCTACTTCGAGCCGATGAACGAGCCGTTCGGCTACACGGCCGCGCAGTGGACCGACGTGGCCGCCCGCTGGCTGACCGACCACGGCCAGAACATCGCGCGCGAGCGGGTCTTCGTGGGCGGCTCCGGCTACAGCGAGGACGTGCGCCCGGTCTGCGCCGACTCCCGTCTGGCCGGCACCCACCTCTCCCTGCACCACTACGGCTTCTGGCACGGCGACTGGAAGGACCGCGCCCAGTGGGCGGCCGACCTGCGCACCAAGGTCGGCGGCTGCGCCTCCCGCACGGTCCTGACCGAGTTCGGCTCCAACCTGGCGAGCGGGCTCGACTACAACGGCCCGGTCAACGACTCGAACGAGATCGCGTACCTCCAGGGCGACACGGACACCCTGCGCGAGCTCGGCATGGGCTCCGTCTACTGGCCCGGTCTGCGCAACGGCGACTGGTACAGCCTCACCGAACTCCAGGGCACCGGCACGGACCTGACCCTGCGCACCACCAACCAGTCCGCCGCCGACCGGCTCGCCTGGGCCTGGTTCGGCACCGGCCGCCCGTCCGTCCAGAACGGCGTGCTGCGCGGCATCGGCTCCGGCCACTGCCTGGACGTGCCCGGCGCCTCCCAGCAGGCCGGCAGCTCGCTGATCATCTGGTGGTGCACCGCCGGCTCGCCGAACCAGCAGTGGGCGTACACCCCCGAGAAGGAGCTGCGCGTCTACGGGAACATGTGCCTGGACGCCGACCACGGCGGGCGCGCGCTGATCATCTGGTACTGCAACGGCGGCGACAACCAGAAGTGGACCTTCAACGCCGACGGCACGGTGACCAACCGGATGAACGGCTTCAACATCGACGTCTCCGGCGAGGCCACGGCCCCCGGCAGCTCCGTCGCCCTCTGGTACGGCAACGGCGCGCCGAACCAGCGCTGGCAGCGGAGCTGATCCCGCCCGCCGCGGGCGCGGCGGTGCTCCGGCACGCGTTCACCGCCGCGCCCCCGCGGGGTCTTCTTCCGGCCACCCCGTCTCTCTAGCGTCCCTGACGTACCCAACCCCTGGCTCGAAGGCGAGCCAGGGGTGTCAGGCCCGCGACTGGAGGTCGGTCTTGTCCACGGAGATGAACCCTGAGCTGTCCCGCAGGAGGCTGTTCGCGCTGGGCGGCGGCGCTCTCGGGGTCGCCGCCGCGGGATCGCTGCTGCCGCCGTCGCTCCAGGCGGCGATGGCCGCCGAGCCGCCGGCCGGGGGGCTCTCAGCGGTGCGGCACGTGGTGATCCTGATGCAGGAGAACCGGTCCTTCGACCACTACTTCGGCACCCTGCGCGGTGTCCGTGGATTCGGCGACCGCAATGCCATCGAACTGCCCTCCGGCAGGCCCGTGTTCGAGCAGCCCGCCGCCCCCGGACGGACCGTGCTGCCGTTCCCGGTGCGCGGGGCCGCCGAGACGCAGAAGAAGGACCTCCAGTACATAGGCGACCTCGACCACTCCTGGGGCGGCGGCGCCAAGGCCTGGCACGGGGGGTGGATGGACGGCTGGGTCTCGGCCAAGACCGCGGCCACCATGGCGTACTACGACCGGCGGGACATCCCGCTGCACTACGAGCTCGCCGACACCTTCACCATCTGCGACGCCTACCACTCCTCCATCCACACCTCCACCAGCCCCAACCGCAACCATCTCTGGTCCGGCTGGACCGGACACGAGGCCGACGGCAGCCGCGCCGTCACCAACGCCGCCTACGCGGAGGGCACCCACCCCGGCTACGGCTGGTCCACCTACGCGGAGCGGCTCGAAGCCGCCGGGCGGAGCTGGAAGACGTACACGGAGTGGGAGAACTTCACCGACAACAACATCGAGTTCTTCACCAGCTTCAAGAAGATCGCCCGCAAGGCGCTCGCCGGAACCGGCGGGCACACCTTCATGGAGTCCTTCTACGCGGCCGTCCGCGACACCTCCGACGCCGCCGAGCGGACCCGGCTGCTCGGGCTCCTGGAGGAGGGCGTGGCGACCCTCACCGCCGCCGAGCGCTCCCTGTTCGAGCGCGGTCTGCGCCGGGTCGAGACGGGCACCCTCGCCGACGCCTTCCGCGCCGACGTCGCCGCCGGGACGCTCCCCGAGGTCTCCTACCTGGTGCCCTCGGCGGTCGACTCCGAGCACCCCGGCGCCTCCTCGCCGGTCGCCTCGGCCTCCCTCGTCTACAAGGTCCTCGACGCCCTCGGCGCCCACCCCGACGTCTGGCGCCACACCGTCGTCCTGATCAACTACGACGAGAACGACGGCTTCTTCGACCACGTGCCCCCGCCCGTCCCGGCCGCCGACGACCCGGCCGGCGACGCCGAGCGCTGGAAGGGGCAGCCCACCGGCCTCGGCATCCGGGTCCCGCTGCTCGTGGTCTCCCCGTGGTCGGTCGGCGGCTACGTCTGCTCCGAGACCTTCGACCACACCTCCGTGGTCCGCTTCCTGGAGCGGCTGACCGGGATCCAGGAGCCCAACATCACGCCCTGGCGCCGGGCCGTCACCGGCGACCTCACCTCCGCCTTCGACTTCAAGCGCACCCGGCGGCAGCCGCCCGTGGAGCAGCCCGGGCCCGTCCCGCCCTTCACCGGCCGCTGGCGGCCCCAGCCCCCGGCGGTGCAGTCGATGCCCGTCCAGGAGCCCGGCAGCCGCCCGGCCCGCCCGCTGCCGTACCAGCCGGACGCCTCGGCCACGGTGGGCGAGGGCGCCGTCACCGTCGCGCTGCGCAACACCGGCCGGGCGAGCGCGCACTTCGCGCTCTACCCGTACGCGGGCGAGTTCGCCGTCCCGCAGCACCGGGACGTAAGGGGCACGGCGCAATGGACGGTGCCCCTTACCCGGGACCGCTACCGCTTCACCGTCACCGGCCCCAACGGCTTCCGCCGCGAGTTCGAGGGCCCCGCCGGCGGGGGCGCCCAGCTCACCTCGCGCGTCGACCACCACGACCGTGACCTGCACCTCACCGTACGCAACGACTCCACGGCCCCGGTCTCCTTCACCGTCCGGCCGCTGGGGTACGTCGACGAGCGCGACCTGCGCGACTGGACCCGCACCGTCACGGTCAAGCCGGGCCGGACCCGTACCGTCGTGCACTCCGCGGCCGACGCCCACGGTTGGTACGACGTCGAGGTGACCGGGCCCGACGGCTTCCGCCGGCGCCTGATGGGCCACATCGAGAACGGGCGTCCCAGCGTCTCGGGGTAAGTCGTCCCCCGGGGGTCGGGACCTCGGTCCCGACCCCTCCGGACAACCTGTGAGGATCGCCACGAAACGGTCAAACGATCACTTTTGGCTGTAACAGTGGGGCGAGTACCGATCCACCCAGGGAGCGCGTCCGTTGGCAGCCATCGCACGGTGGTGCATCAAGCACCGCCTCGTCGCCGTTCTCCTCTGGCTGTTCGCCCTCGGCGGGGCCGCGACCGGAGCGGTGGTCGCCGGCAGCGCGTACTCCAACGACTACGAGGTCCCCGGCACCGAGTCCGGCCGTGCCACCGCCCTGCTCGACCAGGGCTTCCACGGCGCCGGCGGGGACACCGACACCATCGTCTGGCACACCGACCGGGGCAGCGTCCGCGCCGCCGCCACCGAGCAGCGGATGACCGCCATGCTCGACCAGGTCGCCGACCTCCCCGGCATCGCCTCCGTTGCCTCCCCGTACGGCCCCGGCCCCGCCCAGGGCCAGATCAGCGAGGACGGGCGCACCGCCTACGCCACCGTCACCTTCGACGCGCAGGCCGACGACATCCCCGAGAGCCAGGCCAAGGCCCTCGTCGACACCGCCAAGGCCGCCGCTACCGACGACGTCCAGGTCGCGCTCGGCGGCAGCGCCGTCGCCCTCACCGAGGCCCCCGGCGGGCACATCGCGGAGGCCGTCGGCGTGATCGTCGCGGCGGTCGTCCTCTTCGTCGCCTTCGGCTCGCTCGCCGCCTCCGTGCTCCCCATCGCGACCGCCCTGGTCAGCGTGGGCATCGCCTACTCCGGCATCGTGCTCCTCGGCCACCTCATGACCGTCGCCGACTTCGCCCCGATGCTCGGCATGCTCATCGGCCTCGGCGTCGGCATCGACTACGCGCTGTTCATCGTCACCCGGCACCGCAAGGGCCTCAAACGCGGCCTGCCCGTGCCCGAGGCCGCGCGGATCGCCGTCGCCACCACCGGCCGCGCCGTGGTCTTCGCGGGCGCCACCGTCTGCATCGCGCTGCTCGGCATGCTGATCCTGCGGCTCAGCTTCCTCAACGGCGTCGCCATCGCCGCCTCCCTGACCGTCGTGCTCACCGTCGCCGCCTCCGTCACCCTGCTGCCCGCGCTGCTCTCCCTCATCGGGATGCGCGCCCTCAGCCGCAGGGAACGCCGGCAGCTCGCCGAGCACGGCCCCCAGCCCGAGCTGCCCACCGGCTTCGCCGCCCGCTGGTCCGCCTTCGTCGAGCGCCACCCCAAGCTGCTCGGCGCGGTCGCCGCCGTCGTCATGGTGGTGCTCGCGCTGCCGACCTTCTCCCTCCACCTCGGCACCTCCGACCAGGGCAACAACCCCGCCTCCGCCACCACCCGGCAGGCCTACGACCTGCTCGCCGAAGGCTTCGGGCCCGGCGTCAACGGGCCGCTGACCCTCGTCGCCTCGCTCGACGGCGCCGACGCCAAGGTGGCCATGAACGAGCTGCCCGCCACGCTCGCGCACACCAAGGGCGTCGCCTCGGTCTCCCCGGTCACGTACAACGGCAGCGGCGACACCGCCGTGCTCACCGTCGTCCCCGACTCCTCGCCCCAGTCGAAGGCCACCAGCGAGCTCGTCGACCGGCTCCGCCACGACGTCCTGCCGACCGCCTCGGACGGCACGTCGCTCCAGGTCCACGTCGGCGGCGTCACCGCCTCGTACGACGACTTCGCCGACATCATCGTCGGCAAGCTGCCGCTCTTCGTCGGCGTCGTCATCGCCCTCGGCTGCGCCCTGCTGCTGCTCGCCTTCCGGTCGATCGGCATCCCGCTCAAGGCCGCGCTCATGAACGTCATGGCCGTCGCCTCCGCCTTCGGCATCGTCGTCGCGATCTTCCAGTGGGGCTGGGGCAGCGAACTCCTGGGCCTGGGCAGCGCCGGACCGATCGAACCCTTCCTGCCCGTGATCATGGTGTCGGTGCTCTTCGGGCTCTCCATGGACTACCAGGTCTTCCTGGTCAGCCGGATGTACGAGGAGTGGCTGGAGACCGGCGACAACCGGCGGGCGGTCCGGGTCGGGCTCGCCGAGACCAGCCGGGTGATCAACTCCGCGGCGGTCATCATGATCTCCGTCTTCCTCGCCTTCGTCCTCTCCGGCGACCGTGTCATCGCGATGTTCGGCATCGCGCTCGCCGCCGCCGTCGCGCTCGACGCCTTCGTCCTGCGCACCCTCCTGGTCCCCGCCCTCATGCACATGCTCGGCGGCGCGAACTGGTGGCTGCCCCGCCGCCTCGACCGGCTGCTGCCCCGGATCAGCATCGAGCCCCCGGAGTGCCGGGCCGCCGCGGACGCCCGCGACGCCGACCCCGGCCATGCGAAGATCCCTGCGCAACGAGTGACCGTTCCGCAGGCCGAGGAGCACGACGATGTTCGCGATACAACTGGGTGACGACGGTGCCGCGCTGACCCCCCTGGAGCCCTGGCAGGCCGAGGAGCTGCTCGCCCACATGGACCGGGGCCGGGAGTTCATCGGCGCCCACGTCGGCCTCCCCGACGTCGTCACCGACCTCGCGTCGGCCCGCTCCTACCTCCAGTCGTACGCCGACAAGACCGCCCGCGACGAGGGCCGGCTCTACGGCATCCGCCTCGACGGCGCCCTGGTCGGCGGCGTCATGTTCCGGATCTTCGACACCGAGAGCGGGATGGCCGAGGCCGGCTGCTGGGTCGAGCCCGGGTACGCGGGCCGGGGCCTGGTCACCCGCGCCTGCCGCGCGATCATCGACTGGGCGATCGAGGTGCGCGGCATCCACCGCGTCGAGTGGCACGTCTCCTCCGCCAACACCCCCAGCATCGGCGTCGCCCGCCGCCTCGGCATGAGCCGCGACGGCGTCATGCGGGAGAGCTACCCCTACCGGGGCAAGCGCGCCGACATGGAGGTCTGGTCGGTCCTGGCCCACGAATGGCGGGCGGCGAAGGCGTCCTAGGGCCCCGGCCCGGCACCACCTAGGGTCCCCCTAGGCGGCCCCTAAGGCCCCTCAGGCATCACCTAAGGCCCCCCGTACGCCGAACATGCGGCACTCTCCCGATGTGACCGCACCCCCTGGGCGAGCAAAGTAGTGGTCATCGCAAGGAGCGAGGAACACAGAAGCCCAGGGAGCACGACATGTTCGAGTACGAACTCCACCGCATCCACCACGCCGAGCTCATCCGGGAGGCCGCCGCCGAGCGGCTCGCGCACGAGGCCGCCCGTGCCGCCAAGGGGCGCCGCTGGGGTCGGAAGCACGCCGCGGAGGGGCGGGTGAACGCCGACCAGGACCGTTTCGCCCGGGCCGCGTGACCCCCGTATGGGTGCGAACGCGGACGTCTGTGCGATGCTCGGCGCCGTGGAGACCAAGTCAGTGAGCCCCGTGTTCGTCGGCCGGGCCGGCGAACTCACCGCCCTCACCGAGGCGCTCTCCCGCGCGACCGCGGGAGAGCCCCAGGCCCTGCTCGTCGGAGGCGAGGCCGGCGTCGGGAAGACCCGCCTCATCGAGGAGTTCACCGCACGCGCCCGCACCCAGGGCGCGGTCGTCGCCCTCGGCGGCTGTGTCGAGATCGGCGCCGACGGGCTGCCCTTCGCGCCCTTCTCCACCGCCCTGCGCGCGCTGCACCGGCTCCTCCCCGACGAGCTCGCCGCCGCCGCCGACGGCCAGCAGGGCGAACTCGCTCGGCTCCTCCCCGAGTTCGGCGACGTCACCCACCACGAGCCGGCCGCCGAGGACTCCACCGCGCGCCTCTTCGAGCTGACCGTACGGCTCCTGGAGCGCGTCGCCGCCGACCGCACCGTCGTCCTGGTCCTGGAGGACCTGCACTGGGCCGACGCCTCCACCCGGCACCTGCTCGCCTACCTCTTCCGCACCCTGCACCGCGGCCGCATCGTGGTCGTCGCCACCTACCGCGCCGACGACATCCACCGCCGCCACCCGCTGCGCCCGCTCCTCGCCGAGCTGGACCGGCTGCGCTCCGTCCGGCGCATCGAGCTCTCCCGCTTCACCCGCACCGAGGTGCACCGCCAGCTCACCGGCATCCTCGCCGCCGAACCCAGCCCCGTCGTCCTCGACGAGGTCTTCGAACGCTCCGACGGCAACGCCTTCTTCGTCGAGGAGCTCATCGCCTCCCACGAGTGCGGCACCGCCCTCGGCTCCCTCAGCGAATCCCTCCGCGACCTCCTCCTGGTCCGCGTCGAGGCCCTGCCCGACGACGCCCAGCGCGTCGTCCGCGTCGTCGCCGAGGGCGGCTCCACCGTCGAGTTCGACCTGCTCGCCGCCGTCGCCCGGCTCGCCGAGGACGAGCTCATCGAGGCCCTGCGCGCCGCCGTCGGCGCCAACATCCTGCTCGCCGCGCCCGACGGCGACGGCTACCGCTTCCGGCACTCCCTCGTCCGCGAGGCCGTCAGCGACGACCTGCTGCCCGGCGAGCGCTCCCGGCTCAACCGCCGCTACGCCGAGGCCCTGGAGGACGCCCCCGGCCTGGTCCGCGCCGACGCCCGCGCCAACCGGCTCGCCACGTACTGGTACCACGCCCACGACGCCGCCCGCGCCCTGCCGGCCGTCCTGCGCGCCTCCGTCGAGACCCGCAAGCGCTACGCGTACGCCGAGCAGCTGCGGCTCCTCGAACGCGCCATGGAGCTCTGGGACGACGCCCCCGCCGAGGTCCGCCGCGCTCTGCGCCCCATGGACTACGCCGAGGCCTACCCCTCCTGCGGCTGCGACCCCGACACCCCGCTGAGCTACCTCGACCTGCTCGCCGAGGCCGCCGTCGCCGCCCGCCTCTGCGGCGAGCGCGAACGCGCCCTGAAGATCGGCAAGATGGCCCACCGGCTGCTCGACGCCTCCGGGGACGACGACCCGCTGCGCTCCGCCTGGTTCTGGGTCGAGCGGGCCCGGCTCCAGTCCAACCTGGCCCGCGGCGACGGCTGGGACGAGATCTCGCGCGCGCAGGAGCTCGTCCGGGGTCTGCCGCCGTCCGCCGTCCACGCCGTGGTGCTCGCCTTCGCCGCCGGCTGGGGCATGCTCCGCAACCCGGGCGCCGACGCGCTCGCCGCCGCCGAACGGGCCGTCGAGTACGCCCGCCTGGTCGAGGCCGAGGGGACCGAACTCGCCGCCCGGCTCACCCTCGGCACCATCATGGTCTCCGCGGGCGACACCGAGAACGGGCTCGCCGCGATGCGCGAGGTGGGCGAACGGACGCTGGCGCTCGGCCAGTTCCACGAGGCCTCCCGCGCCGCCGTGAACATCTCCTCCGCCCTGGAGGGACTCGGCCGCTCCCGCGAGGCCGTCGAGGTCGCCACCCACGGGATCGCCATGGCCCGCTCCCACGGCCTGGTCGACAGCGCCGGCTGGGTCCGGGCCAACCTCGCCGAGTCGCTCCTCTCGCTCGGCGAGTGGGACCGGGTCCAGGAGGAGTGCGAGCTGCTGCTGCGCACCGGCGCGGCCGGCTCCAAGCCGGGCGGCACCGCCCTGCTCCAGCTCGCCCACCTCGCCGTCGGGCGCGGCGAACCCGCCGTGGCCGCCGCCCGCCTCGCCGAGGCCGCGTCCCGCTACGGCACCCGGGACCCGATCCCGCAGTACACGCTGCCGATGACGCACCTGACGACCGCCGTGGCCGCCGCCGAGGGCCGCCTCGCCGACGTACGCGCGGAGCTCGCCGCGGTCGCCGCGTCCGGCTTCCCGGCCGGCACCCACCGCTACGGCTGGCCGCTGGTCCTCGTCGCCGTCACGGCCGAGGCCGACGCCCGGGGGCTGCCGGCCGCCGCCGAGGGCCGCGCCGCCGCCCTGGACGCGGTACGCCGCTCCGTACGGTCGCTGGCCGCCCAGGCGCCCGTGTGGCAGGCCTACGCGCTCCAGGTCTCGTCCGAGCTGGCCCGCGCCGAGGCCCGGGACACCGCCGAGCGCTGGGCCGAGGTCGTCGCCGCCTTCGAGCCGCTCGACCGCCCCCACGAGCTGGCCCGCGTCCGGCACCGGCTCGCCGACGCGCTGCTCGCCGAGGGCGGCCGGCGCGAGGAGGCCGCCGCGCTGCTGCGCGAGGCCCACGCCACCGCCGTACGCCTCGGGGCGCATCCGCTGCGCGAGGACGTCGAGCTGCTCGCGGCCCGCGCCCGCCTCCCGCTGACCGCCCCCGACGTGGCCGAGGGGCCGGCGGAGCCGGAGGACGACGCCTCCGACGCCTTCGGGCTCACCCCGCGCGAGCAGGACGTGCTGCGGCTGGTCGCCGAGGGGCGCACCAACCGCCAGATCGCCGAGGAGCTGTTCATCTCACCGAAGACGGCGAGCGTCCACGTCTCCAACATCCTCGCCAAGCTGGGCGTCGCCGGACGCGGTGAGGCCGCCGCCCTGGCCCACCGCCTCCGTCTCCTGGAGCCGACCGCCTAGGCGCTCGCGTCCCGGTCGTCCGCCGAGGGGGAGGGCACCTCGGCGGCGCCGGGCAGGCGCATCACGACCTTGCCGGAGGTGAGGTCTATCGGGCCCTTGTAGGGGTCGGCGTCGCCCATGTCCTCCCTGGTCAGGGCGAGCCGCTGCCGTTCGTCGTCGGTGTGCTTGCGGCCCGGCGCGAACAGCTCTTCCATCAGGTTGAACATCCGCCTCGCCCTCCTACCCGACCTCCAGCCGGAGGATCTTGTCGTCACCGGGCCCGGGGGTGCCCCGGGTGTCGGTCTCACTGGTCACCAGCCAGAGCCGGGTGCCGCCCGCGGTCGCCAGGACCGTGCGCAGCCGCCCGTACTCACCCGTCAGGAACGCCTCGGGCTCGCCGGAACGTTCCGCTCCGGCGAGCGGGATCCGCCACAGTCTCTCGCCCCGGAGCGCGGCCATCCAGACCGCCCCCCGCGCGAACGCGATCCCGCTGGGCGAGGCCTCGGCCGGCCGCCACTCGGCCACCGGGTCCGTGAACCCGGCCCGGCCCGCGCGGCCCTCCACCACCGGCCAGCCGTAGTTCCGGCCGGGCTCGATCAGATTCAGCTCGTCCCAGGTGTCCTGCCCGAACTCGGAGGCCCACAGCCGCCCGGCCGGGTCCCAGGCGAGGCCCTGCACGTTCCGGTGCCCGTACGAGTAGACGGGGGAGCCCGGGAAGGGGTTGCCCGGCGCGGGGCGGCCCTCCGGGGTGAGGCGCAGGATCTTCCCGCCGAGCGAGCCCCGGTCCTGCGCGAGCTCCCTGCGCCCGGTCTCGCCGGTCCCGGCGTACAGCATCCCGTCCGGCCCGAAGGCGATCCGCCCGCCGTTGTGGATCACCCCCTTGGGGATGCCGGTGAGCACCGGCTCGGGGGCGCCCAGCCGGTCGCCCGCGCCGCCCCCGTACCGCATGCGGACGATCCGGTTGTCCGTCGCCGAGGTCAGGTACGCGTACACCCAGCCGTCCCGCAGGGCGAGCCCGAGCAGCCCGCCCTCACCGCCCGGCACCACCCCGGGCACCTCGCCGAGCGGCGTCTTGCGCCCGGTCGAGGCGTCGACCCGGGTGATGGTCCGCTCGTCCCGCGAGGACACCAGCAGGTCCCCGCCGGGCAGCTCGACGAGCCCCCACGGCGACCGCAGGTCCCGGGTGAGCACGCCCGCGACGCGCACCGTCCCCGGGGCGGCCGAGGACGCCGCAGGCGCGGGCGCGCGCGAGGCACCGCCCCCGCCCCCGTCCGGCGGCGACCCGCACCCGGCGACCACCAGCAGCGCGGCGGCAGCGGCCACGCCTCCCACGACACATCGTCCTCGGCCCATGCTCCCGGTCCCTTCCGGCGGCGGTGTCCCCACCCTGGATACACCGCCGGGCCCGCGCCGGGGTTCCGCTCCACGCGGGAGTGTCAGCCGGAGGAGCCGCGGGCCGCCGGTCGGCGTGCGATCCGGGTCCCGGCTCAGCGCCGGGTCCCGGCTCAGCGCGGGGGCGGGCTCGCGAGCCCCACCCCCGCCAGGCACGTCAGTCCCACGACCCCCGGGCCGCAGGCAGCGCGGCGATCTCCTTCAGGTCGGCCTCGTCGAGCACGAGACCGGCCGCCCGCGCGTTCTCCACGGCCCACCGCTCCCGCTTCGCGCCCGGGACCGGCACCACGTGCGGGCCGCGTCCCAGGACCCAGGCCAGGGCCACCTGGGCCGGGGTGACGTCCTCGCCGTGCCGGGCCGCCACCCGCCGGAGGCCCGCTACCAGCGGCTGGTTCGCGGCCATCATCTCGGCCGTGAAGCGCGGGTGCCGGGCCCGCAGGTCGTCCTCCTCGAAGCCGCCGCCCGGTGTGAGCGTCCCGGTCAGGAAGCCGCTGCCCAGGGGCATCGCGGCGAGGAAGCCCACGCCGCGCGCCTCGCACCAGGGCAGCAGCCGCTCCAGGGCCTCCGGCGACCAGACCGAGAGCTCGGCCTCGACCGCCGCGACGGGGAAGACCTGCTGGACCCGCTCCAACTGCCGGATCGTTCCCTCATGGACGCCGCCCGCGCGGCCCCGCCGGGTCGCCCGCGCGCCCACCGCGCACAGCCCCAGCGCCCGCACCTTGCCTGCCCGTACCAGCTCGGCCATGGCGCCCCAGGTCTCCTCCACCGGCACCTCGGGGTCCGCCCTGTGCAGCTGGTAGAGGTCGATCACATCGGTCTGGAGCCGCCGCAGCGACGCGTCGCAGGCCCTGCGCACGTACCCGGGGCGCCCGTTCGCCACGATGTGCTGGTCGCCGCCGACGAGCAGCCCGCACTTCGTCGACACGAAGACATCCGCCCGCCGCTCCTTCAACACCCGCCCCAACAGCAGCTCGTTGGTGAACGGCCCGTACATGTCGGCGGTGTCGAGCAGGCTGGTCCCGGCGTCCAGCGCCGCGTGCACCGTCCGCAGCGAGCGGTCGAACCGCCGCTGCGAAGCGCTGTACGCCCAGTTCATCGGCATGCATCCGAGGCCCACCGCACCCACATCGAGCGCCGCCGCCCCGATCGTCCTGCGCTCCACCTGCCGGTACCTCTCCCTCTGCCGCCCCCCAAAGTAACCAATCGCGCGCGGGATTCTTCGCATAGCCTCCCGGTCATGACGTTCGATGACACCGCCGCTGACGTGTGGCTTCCGATTCCCGCCGACGAGATCGAGGGACTTCCCGAGCCGGGCGCGTCGGGCCTGAACTACCGTTTCTGGGACGGCGGGCCGGAATTCCCGGCCGATCCGGCGCACTGCGCCTTCTACGTCGTGCCGTACATGAAGGGCGAGGAGATCGCGGTGCGCCCGCTCGCCGGGATGACCTCGGTCCGCGCCGTCCAGACCCTCTCCGCGGGCATAGACCATGTGACGCCCGGCCTCGACCGGCTGCGCCCCGGGGTCAGGCTGTGCAACGCCAAGGGGGTCCACGAGGCCAGCACCGCCGAACTGACCCTCGCCCTGATCCTCGCCTCGCTGCGCGGCATCCCCGGCTTCGTCCGCGGCCAGGACGCGGAGCGGTGGCGGGCCGGCTTCTACCCGGCGCTCGCCGACAAGTCGGTGCTGATCGTCGGGTACGGATCGATCGGCGCCGCCATCGAGGACCGGCTCGCCCCCTTCGAGTGCGCGCGGGTCGTGCGCGTCGCGCGCTCCGCCCGTGCCACCGAGCGCGGTCCTGTGCACCCGCTCACGGAGCTGCCCGCGCTGCTGCCCGAGGCCGACGTGGTCGTGCTCTCCACGCCGCTCACCCCCGAGACCCGTCACCTCGCCGACGCGGGATTCCTCGCCCGGATGAAGGACGGAGCGCTGCTGGTCAACGTGGCCCGCGGCCCCGTGGTGGACACGGCCGCGCTCCTCAAGGAGGCGGAGAGCGGCCGGATCACCGCCGCGCTCGACGTCACCGACCCGGAGCCGCTGCCCGCCGGGCATCCGCTGTGGCACGCCCCCGGCGTCCTGATCAGCCCCCATGTCGGCGGCTCCACCTCGGCGTTCATGCCGCGCGCGAAGCGTCTGCTGGCCGCGCAGCTCACCCGCTTCGCCGCCGGTCAGGACCTCGCGAACGTCGTCCTGACCACCTGAGACGCGCGCCCCCGGTGCGCGCCGGGCACGAGCCCCCAAGGTCGTCACGGAGAGTACTGCGACCCTGTCCCTGAGTGACGATCCTGGTGTATCGTCCCGGAGCGGGGGACTGCGTCGAGAACGGGCAGACGCTGGGGAGCGAAGTGACGGGTCATCAGATTCCGAGGGGGGTGACGGGTGGAGCACGGCCGAGCGGGCGACGAACCGACGCGGCGGAGCCGTCGGCGACCCACCCGCGCCCCACAGCCGCCCTGCCGGAACAGCCGGGCCCGGGTCGGCCCGCCACCGTCGGCCCCGGCGGGGACGTGGACCCGGCGGCCTCCTGCGGCCACGCCGTGCCACGTCCCGACGCGCAGACCGAGGCGCTCGGCGACCCCGGCGCGCAGGCGCACCCCGGCGAGAGCCCGGAGGTCCCGGTGAGCACCCCCGGCGCGCTCGTCCAGCACCGGTCCGTGAGCGAGGGGCCCGGCCTCCGCTCCGGGTCCGGCCGGCCCGCCCCCGGGCCCGGACGCCAGGGGCCCGGAGCCGGGGGAGTGCTCACCCAGATCGGCCTCGGCCTGGTCTGCGGGGGATACGCGACCGGCGCCGCCCTCGGCTGGGGCTCCGAGGAACTCGCCCTGTTCATGGGCGACTTCGGGCTGAGCGCCGCCGCCCTCGCCGCCGCGGTCTCCTGCTTCCTCTACGCCCGGGGCCACCGCGGCAGCTTCCGCCCCGCCTGGCTCCTTTTCGCCTTCTCCTCCTTCATGGCCTCCGTGGGGAACGCCGTCTGGGGGTGGTACGAGGTCGTCCTCGACCGCGAGGTGCCCACCCCCTCGCTGGCCGACCTCTGCTTCCTGCTCTTCGCCCCGCCCGCCATCGTCGGCCTGCTCGTCCTCGCCAGGAAACCCGTGACCCGGGCCGGCTGGGTCTGCCTCGCCCTCGACGCCTGGCTCATCGGCGGCTCCCTGCTCACCCTCTCGTGGAGCCTGGCCCTCGCCCACACCGCGCGCGTGGAGGTCGCCGAGGGCGAGAGCGTGGCCCGCTCCGCGCTCTCCCTCGCCTACCCGCTGCTGGACATCGTCCTCGTCAGCATGGTGCTGGCCCTCCACTTCCGCCGCTCCAGCGTCAACCGCTCGGCGATCAACACCGCCATCGCGGCCCTCGCGCTCACCGTGCTGTGCGACGCCCTGTTCACCTCGCCGCTGCTGCGCGAGCACTACAGCTCCGGCCAGCTGCTCGACGCCGGCTGGTTCGCCGGCTCCCTGCTGCTCGCCTACGCGCCCTGGGGCGCCCGCCGCACCGTGGACCCGGCCGCCGCCCGCGCCCGGCAGCCGCACAGCCGCCCCATCGCCGGATCGCTCGCCGCCCTCACCCCGTACCTCGCGGCGGCGGTCTGCACACTCGGCATCCTGTACAACGTCGTCGAGGGACGAAGAGTGGACCGCGTGGTCGTCCTCACCGGCTGCACGGTCGTGCTCGCCCTGGTCCTGCGGCAGGGCATCATGCTGCTCGACAACATCGCCCTCACCCACGAACTGGCCCAGAAGGAGAACCACTTCAGGTCCCTCGTGCAGGGCTCCAGCGACGTCATCATGATCGCCGCGCCCACCGGGATACTCCGGTACGTCAGCCCCGCCGCCTCCGGGGTGTACGGCCGCGAGGCGGAGGAGCTGATCGGCTCCGAGCTGGCCTCCCTCATCCACCCCGAGGACCTCGGCGGCGTCGTCCACGAGGTGCGCCGCTTCCTCGCCGCGCAGCCCTCCGAGGAGCCCACCACCCGGATCGAGTGCCGCTTCCGCTCCGGCCGAGGCGACTGGCTCAACGTCGAGTCCACCGTCAACCGCCACCAGGGCGGCCTGATCTTCAACAGCCGGGACGTCACCGAGCGCGTCCGCCTCCAGGCCCAGCTCCGGCACAACGCCGAGCACGACCCGCTCACCGACCTGCCCAACCGGGCGCTGTTCACCGAGCGGGTCCGGGGCGCCCTCGGCGGCCGCCGCTCCTCCGACCCCGGCACCGCCGTGCTCTTCATCGACCTCGACGGCTTCAAGGGTGTCAACGACCGGCTCGGCCACCAGGCGGGCGACGAGCTGCTCGTGCAGGCCGCCCGGCGCCTCCAGGACTCCGTACGGGCCGGGGACACCGCCGCGCGGCTCGGCGGCGACGAGTTCGCCGCGCTCATCATGGGCGACGGCAACCGGGACCGGGCCGCCCGCGAGTGCCAGGTGCACGAGATCGCCGACCGGCTGCGCGTCACGCTCTCCCAGCCGTACCGCGTCGACGCCGCCAACGAGGTGCGGGTGGCCGCCTCCATCGGCGTCGCCTTCGCCGAGCCCGGCATCAGCGCCGGGGACCTGCTGCGCAACGCCGACCTCGCCATGTACCGGGCCAAGGCCGCCGGCAAGGACCGCGTCGAGCTCTACGCCCCCCAGATGCAGGCCGAGGTCGTCCGCCGCACCGAGCTCGCCGCCCGGCTGCGCACCGCCCTGCACGACGGCGAGTTCGCGCTGCTCCACCAGCCCGTGGTGGACCTGGGCACCGGCAGGATCTCCGCCGTCGCCGCCCAGGCCCGCTGGCGCTCCGCCCAGGGCATCCTGTTCACCCCCGCCGAGTTCCTGCGGGTCTCCGACGACAGCGAGCGCACCTCCGAGCTCGGCCGCTGGCTCCTCGAAGAGGCCGTCGAGCAGGCCGCCGAGCGGGCCGGCATCGGCCATCGCACCCCGGTCACCATCCGGCTCTCCGCGCGCAGGCTGCTCGACCGCTCCCTGCCGCTCGGCTCCATCGAGGCCCTGCTGACCCGGCACGGCCTGCCGTCCGGCTCGCTCATCATCGAGCTGGCCGAGAGCGACCCCCGCGACCCCCGGGTCAACTTCGACGAGCTGGAGCAGCGCCTCGCCGCCCTGCGCCGCCTCGGGGTGAAGATCGCCCTGGACGGATTCGGCAGCGGACACGCCGCCATCAACGCCCTGCGCCGGCTCCCCGTCGACATACTGAAACTGGACCGGGGTCTGGTCGAGGGCGTCGTGGAATCGGCCAGACTGCGCAAGATCACCAGTGGGCTGCTGCGGATCGCCGGCGACCTCGGGATGCAGTCCGTGGCCGACGGGGTGGACGTGCCCGAGCAGGTGCTCGCCCTGCGCTCCATGGGCTGCACCCACGGCCAGGGCATGGCCTTCGCGGGCCCGCTGGACGAGTACCGGCTGCGCAGGGCCCTGGTGAGGGACGAGTATCCGCTGCCGGGACCCGTCCCGGTGAGTGTCGGAAACCGTCCTCCGATCCGCTCACATTCTGAGACGCCCGTCCCACCCACTTGACAGTGACTGTGCGTCGGGGAGAGGGTCAGTGCCATGCGCACCCGAATTCTCGTACTTGGAAAGCGCGTCGGCTGAGGCAGGGCCACTGAAGGCCCGCCTGTAACGCTCCGACGCGCTCCCCTCGCTTGCCTCCCGGCACGAGGGGTTTTTTGTTGCACCGGCTCCCCCCGAAGTCGTAACGAACCCTCGCAAAACGCCTCGCACACCACCTGGCGCCAACCCTCTGCTTCGAGAAGAGAATGCTGATGACCGAGCAGGCCACCGGGCACCATCCGCAGCCGCGGCCCCGTAACGGCGCGCAGCCCGCGACCACCGTCGAGCACGTCACGGGTGCGCAGTCCCTCATCCGTTCTCTTGAGGAAGTGGGCGCCGACACCGTCTTCGGCATTCCGGGCGGGGCGATCCTGCCCGCGTACGACCCGATGATGGACTCGAAGCGAGTGCGCCACGTCCTGGTCCGGCACGAGCAGGGCGCGGGCCACGCCGCCACCGGCTACGCGCAGGCCACCGGCCGGGTCGGTGTCTGCATGGCGACCTCGGGCCCCGGTGCCACCAACCTGGTCACGCCGATCGCCGACGCCCACATGGACTCCGTCCCGCTGGTCGCGATCACCGGCCAGGTCGCCTCCAAGGCGATCGGCACGGACGCCTTCCAGGAGGCGGACATCTGCGGCATCACGATGCCGATCACCAAGCACAACTTCCTGGTCACCAAGGCCGAGGACATCCCGCGGACGATCGCCGAGGCCTTCCACATCGCCTCCACCGGCCGCCCGGGCCCGGTCCTGGTCGACATCGCCAAGGACGCCCTCCAGGCGAAGACCACCTTCAGCTGGCCGCCCGTCACGGACCTGCCCGGCTACCGCCCGGTGACCAAGCCGCACGCCAAGCAGATCCGCGAGGCCGCCAAGCTGATCACCGGCGCCAAGCGCCCCGTCCTCTACGTCGGCGGCGGCGTCCTGAAGGCCGGCGCCACCGCCGAGCTGAAGGTCCTCGCGGAGCTCACCGGCGCCCCGGTCACCACCACCCTGATGGCCCTGGGCGCGTTCCCCGACAGCCACCCGCTGCACGTGGGAATGCCGGGCATGCACGGTGCGGTCACCGCCGTCACCGCGCTGCAGAAGGCCGACCTGATCGTCGCCCTCGGCGCCCGCTTCGACGACCGCGTCACCGGCAAGCTGGACAGCTTCGCCCCGTACGCCAAGATCGTCCACGCCGACATCGACCCGGCCGAGATCGGCAAGAACCGCACCGCCGACGTCCCGATCGTCGGTGACGCCCGCGAAGTCATCGCCGACCTGGTCCAGGCCGTCCAGGCCGAGTACAGCGAGGGCCACAAGGGCGACTACACCGCCTGGTGGAGCGACCTGAACCGCTGGCGCGAGACCTACCCGCTCGGCTACGACCTGCCGGAGGACGGCAGCCTGTCGCCGCAGCAGGTCATCCAGCGCATCGGCGAGCTCGCCCCCGAGGACACGATCTTCGCGGCGGGCGTCGGCCAGCACCAGATGTGGGCCGCCCACTTCATCAACTACGAGCGCCCCGCCACCTGGCTGAACTCCGGCGGCGCCGGGACGATGGGGTACGCGGTCCCCGCCGCGATGGGCGCCAAGGCGGGACAGCCGGACCGCCCAGTCTGGGCGATCGACGGCGACGGCTGCTTCCAGATGACCAACCAGGAGCTGGTCACCTGCGCGCTGAACAACATCCCGATCAAGGTCGCCATCATCAACAACGGCGCCCTCGGCATGGTCCGCCAGTGGCAGACGCTGTTCTACAACCAGCGCTACTCCAACACCGTGCTGCACTCCGGTCCGGACGACGTCAACCCGCAGGCGCGGGGCACCCGTATCCCGGACTTCGTCAAGCTGTCCGAGGCCATGGGCTGTGTCGCGCTGCGCTGCGAGGACCCTGCCGACCTGGACAAGGTCATCGAGCAGGCCAACGCCATCAACGACCGCCCGGTCGTGGTCGACTTCATCGTCCACGAGGACGCCCAGGTCTGGCCGATGGTCGCGGCCGGCACCTCCAACGACGAGGTCATGGCCGCGCGGGGCGTCCGCCCCGACTTCGGCGACGGCGAAGACGACTGACGAGCGAAGAGCTGAAGAGCCAAGGGAAGTGACCCACACCATGTCCACCAAGCACACGCTCTCCGTCCTGGTCGAGAACACGCCCGGCATCCTCGCCCGGATCGCCGCCCTGTTCTCCCGCCGCGGCTTCAACATCGACTCGCTCGCCGTCGGTGTCACCGAGCACCCCGACATCTCCCGCATCACCATCGTGGTCAATGTCGAGGACCTGCCCCTTGAGCAGGTGACCAAGCAGCTCAACAAGCTGGTCAACGTCCTGAAGATCGTCGAACTCGAGCCCAGCGCCGCGATCCAGCGCGAGCTCGTCCTGGTGAAGGTCCGCGCCGACAACGAGACCCGCTCCCAGATCGTCGAGATCGTCCAGCTGTTCCGCGCGAAGACGGTCGACGTCTCGCCGGAGGCGGTCACCATCGAGGCCACCGGTTCGAGTGACAAGCTGGAGGCGATGCTCAAGATGCTGGAGCAGTTCGGCATCAAGGAGCTCGTGCAGTCAGGCACGATCGCCATAGGGCGTGGCGCCCGGTCCATCACGGACCGGTCCCTGCGGGCCCTCGACCGCAGCGCGTGACGTCCCCGATCGTCAACGGGCGCTGACCGCGGGTCCATCCCGCGGTCCGCCTGGCGAGACCCGAAAACCTTCCTCCCGCACCCCGCCGTACGGTGGGACGCAACACCAGCACCTCAAGGAGATACCCAGTGGCCGAGCTGTTCTACGACGCCGACGCCGACCTGTCCATCATCCAGGGCCGCAAGGTCGCCGTGATCGGGTACGGCAGCCAGGGCCACGCCCACGCGCTGTCGCTCCGTGACTCGGGTGTCGACGTCCGTGTCGGTCTGCACGAGGGCTCCAAGTCCAAGGCCAAGGCCGAGGAGCAGGGCCTGCGCGTCGTCACCCCGGCCGAGGCCGCGGCCGAGGCCGACGTCATCATGATCCTGATCCCGGACCCGATCCAGGCCCAGGTCTACGAGGAGTCCATCAAGGACAACCTGAAGGACGGCGACGCGCTGTTCTTCGCCCACGGCTTCAACGTCCGCTTCGGCTTCATCAAGCCCCCGGCCAACGTGGACGTCGCCCTGGTCGCCCCGAAGGGCCCGGGCCACCTGGTCCGCCGTCAGTACGAGGAGGGCCGCGGCGTCCCCGCGATCGCGGCGGTCGAGCAGGACGCGACGGGCAACGCCTTCGCGCTGGCGCTCTCCTACGCCAAGGCCATCGGCGGCACCCGCGCCGGCGTCATCAAGACGACCTTCACCGAGGAGACCGAGACCGACCTCTTCGGCGAGCAGGCCGTCCTCTGCGGTGGCGCCTCCGCGCTCGTCAAGGCGGGCTTCGAGACCCTGGTCGAGGCCGGCTACCAGCCGGAGATCGCCTACTTCGAGTGCCTCCACGAGCTGAAGCTGATCGTCGACCTCATGTACGAGGGCGGCCTGGAGAAGATGCGCTGGTCCGTCTCCGAGACCGCCGAGTGGGGCGACTACATCACCGGCCCGCGGATCATCACCGACGCCACCAAGGCGGAGATGAAGAAGGTCCTCACCGACATCCAGGACGGCACCTTCGCCAAGAACTGGATGGACGAGTACCACGGCGGTCTGAAGAAGTACAACGAGTACAAGACCCAGGACGAGCAGCACCTCCTGGAGACCACCGGCAAGGAGCTGCGGAAGCTCATGAGCTGGGTGAACGACGAGGAGGCGTAAGCCCCTCGGTGCGGGGCCGGACAAGGTGTCCGGCCCCGTGCCACATCGTTGGACACCCCGTCCAACCACGGACGGGTGATCCTTCCAACGAGGCGTACGAGCTGCGCCGACGCACCACTACACTGCTCAACAACATACGCGTCAGGCCCACAGCGTCGTGCGCTTTCACGCGGCAAGCCCCCTCCACGCCTGCGGCCGTCGGGACGGCCGTCCGCACTGGATCTGTGAGGACTCACGTGAGCTCGAAACCTGTCGTACTCATCGCTGAAGAGCTGTCGCCCGCCACCGTCGACGCGCTGGGCCCGGACTTCGAGATCCGGCACTGCAACGGCGCGGACCGCGCCGAGCTGATCCCCGCCATCGCCGACGTCGACGCCATCCTCGTCCGTTCCGCGACCAAGGTCGACGCGGAGGCCATCGCCGCCGCGAAGAAGCTGCGGGTCGTCGCCCGTGCCGGCGTGGGCCTGGACAACGTGGACGTCTCCGCCGCCACCAAGGCCGGCGTGATGGTCGTGAACGCCCCGACCTCCAACATCGTCACGGCCGCCGAGCTCGCCTGCGGCCTGCTGGTCGCCACCGCGCGCAACATCCCGCAGGCCAACACCGCGCTGAAGAACGGCGAGTGGAAGCGCTCGAAGTACACGGGCGTCGAGCTGAGCGAGAAGACCCTCGGTGTCGTCGGTCTCGGCCGCATCGGCGTCCTGGTCGCCCAGCGCATGTCCGCGTTCGGCATGAAGATCGTCGCGTACGACCCCTATGTGCAGCCGGCCCGCGCCGCCCAGATGGGGGTGAAGCTGCTGGCCCTGGACGAGCTCCTGGAGGTCGCCGACTTCATCACCGTCCACCTGCCCAAGACCCCGGAGACCCTCGGTCTCATCGGTGACGAGGCGCTGCACAAGGTCAAGCCCTCGGTCCGGATCGTCAACGCCGCGCGCGGCGGGATCGTGGACGAGACGGCGCTGTACTCGGCGCTGAAGGAGGGCCGGGTCGCCGGCGCGGGCCTCGACGTGTACGCGAAGGAGCCCTGCGTCGACTCGCCGCTCTTCGAGCTCGACGAGGTCGTCTGCACCCCGCACCTGGGCGCCTCCACCGACGAGGCCCAGGAGAAGGCCGGTATCGCGGTGGCCCGTTCGGTGCGCCTGGCGCTCGCCGGCGAGCTCGTCCCCGATGCGGTCAACGTCCAGGGCGGCGTCATCGCCGAGGACGTGAAGCCGGGTCTGCCGCTCGCCGAGAAGCTGGGCCGGATCTTCACGGCGCTGGCCGGCGAGGTCGCGGTGCGCCTCGACGTCGAGGTGTACGGCGAGCTCACCCAGCACGATGTGAAGGTGCTCGAACTCTCCGCGCTCAAGGGCGTGTTCGAGGACGTGGTCGACGAGACCGTGTCGTACGTGAACGCCCCGCTGTTCGCGCAGGAGCGCGGTGTCGAGGTCCGCCTCACCACGAGCTCCGAGTCGCCCGACCACCGCAACGTGGTCACCGTGCGCGGCACCCTGTCGGACGGCCAGGAGGTCTCGGTCTCCGGCACGCTCGCCGGTCCCAAGCACCTCCAGAAGATCGTCGCGGTCGGTGACTACGACGTGGACCTGGCGCTCGCCGACCACATGGTGGTGCTGCGCTACGAGGACCGCCCGGGCGTCGTCGGCACGGTCGGCCGGATCCTCGGCGAGGCCGGTCTGAACATCGCGGGCATGCAGGTCTCCCGTACCGAGGAGGGCGGCGAGGCGCTCGTCGTGCTCACCGTCGACGACACGGTCCCGGCGGCCGTGATCGCCGAGATCTCGGAGGAGATCGGCGCCACCTCGGCCCGCTCGGTCAACCTGATCTGACCCGGCTCCTCGGACGCGCACTCCGTACCCGGTGCGCTAGACGCTCGTCTTACACGAGCGTCTAGCGGCCGGGTACAGTGCTGTCATGGGACACAAGGAAGACCTGCTCGAAGGCGCCAAGCGCTGCCTCCTGGAGAAGGGGTACGCCCGCACGACCGCCCGTGACGTCGTGGCGGCCTCGGGCACCAACCTCGCCTCCATCGGCTACCACTACGGCTCCAAGGACGCCCTGCTCCAGCAGGCCTTCCTGGCCCTCACCGAGGAGTGGGGCGAGCGGGTCGGCGGGGCGGACGCCGAGGGCGGGCCGAAGCTGCCGGACGATCCGTACGAGCGCTTCCGCGCCGTCTGGGAGCCCCTGATCGGGGCGGCCGAGGCCAGCCGCCCGGTCTGGAAGCTGCAGACCGAGGTCGTCACGCGTCTGGACGACGACGAGAAGCTGCGCGAGGCGATCAAGGAGCCGCAGCGCGAGGGCCGGCTCGGGATGGCCGAGGGCATGCTCGGCCTCGACCCGGAGGCGGACCCCGAGCGGGCCAGGGTCGCGGGGCTGCTGCTCCAGGCGCTGGCCACCGGCGTGATGATCCAGTGGGTGGTCGACCCGGAGACCGCGCCGAGCGCGGACGACCTCACGGCGGGCCTGAAGGTCCTGATGGGGGAGCGCGACTGACGCCCCCGGGCCCTACAGCTTCGCCGCCTTCAGCGCCATGTGCAGCAGCAGCCGGTCCTCGCCCGCGTCCAGGTCGAGGCCGGTGAGCTGCTCGACGCGGGCGAGGCGGTAGTAGAGGGTCTGCCGGTGGATGCCGAGGGCGGTCGCCGTGCGGCCCGCCTGGCCCGCGTGGTCGAGGAACACCTCGGCGGTGCGGGCCAGCTCGGTGTGGGCCGGGGCGAGCAGCGCGCGGACCGCCGGGTCGGGTTCGGCCGGCGGAAGCGCGGTCAGCAGCCGGTACGGGCCGATCGCGGACCACTGGGCGAGCGGGCCCAGATGCGGCTGGGCGGTCGCCGCGCGGGCGGCCGCGCAGGCCTCCCGCCAGGACAGGTCGAGGTCCGCGAGCCCCCGCCGGGGGGTGGCCGCGCCGGTGACGGCCGCGGGTCCCGCGGAGCCGCCGAGCCGGGTCGCCGCGCCGGTCACGGGGGAGAGGTTGTCGGCCGACCTGAGCCGTACGAGCACGGCGAGGGCGCGGGGGACCGGCGGCGGCTCCGGAGCCCGCCCGGGTCCGGCGGGCGTGGCGGGCGTCGCACCGGCGACCGGGTGGGCGGGGGGCCGCCACGGGAGGGTGCAGAGGGCCGCGGCGCCCGGGACCGTGCGCGGGGACGGGCTGTCCTCTCGCGGCCACGGCGCCAGGCACAGCACCGTGTGCAGGCCGTCCGCGCCCGGGCCGAGGGCCGTGCGCAGGGCGGCGAGCGCCATGTCGTACTGCCAGCCGCGCTCGGCCGACAGGGCGGCCCGCAGCTCCCGGGAGAGGTCCGTCCCGGCCCGCTCCTCGTCGGCGAGCAGCTCGCCGATCCGGGCGGCGACCTCCATGGCGGCGCTGAGCCGTTCGTGCGAGGGGCCGGGCTCGGCGTCCAGCAGCCAGACATAGCCGAGGACCACCCCCCGATGGCGTACCGGCAGACAGATCCGGTCCCGGAAGACGCCCGCGTCGGGGGCGGCCGGGATGCGGACCGGGCCGGTCGCCCGGGTGATGCCGAAGCCCTCGAACCAGGCCCGGACGGCCGGGGTGGACTTCCTGGTCAGGATCGACCGGGTGCGGACCGGGTCCATCGCCTCGTCGTCGTCGCTGTCGTGCGCGCCGAAGGCGATCAGCCCGAAATCCCGGTTCTCCAGGGTCGCGGGGGCGCCGAGCAGCGCCGAGATCTCGTCCACCAGCTCCTGGTAATCGCCCTTCACGGCGCCATTCTCGCACCACCCGCCCCGGTGCTTCAGACAGATGTCTGAGAGCGCGGCCACGGATGCGTGACAGCTGTAGATGGCGGACGATCGGAGCGGTCCTTAGGTTTCACGGTGGTTCTTCGTGCTGTTCCCGAATCCTTACGAAACATTCGGGTACGGCACCCTTCGTCACCCTGCCTTCTGGAGGTGCCCCGTGCTGGGTCCCGTGATCCTCGCCGCGTCGCGCAGCGACAAGATGCGCCGTTTCGTGTCGGCCGCGCCCGGGACCAAGCAGGTCGTGGCCCGCTTCATCGCCGGTGAGTCCGTCAATGACGTCGTCCCGATCGTGCAGGACCTGGCGGCCCGTGGCCTGGAGGTCACCCTCGACGTGGTCGGTGAGGACATCACCACCGTCGAGCAGTCGCACGCCGCCCGCGACGCCTACCTGGAGCTGATCGGGCGCCTCAAGGAGCTCGGCCTCGGCGAGCGCGCCGAGATGTCCGTCAAGCTGTCGATGTTCGGCCAGTCGCTGGAGAACGGCCACGAGCTCGCGCTGGCGAACGTCCGCCCGGTCGTCGCGGCCGCCGCCGAGATCGGCACCACGGTCACCCTGGACGCCGAGGACCACACCACCCTCGACTCGATGTTCGCCATCCACGACGAGCTGCGGAAGGACTTCCCGCAGACCGGCTGCGTCATCCAGGCGTACCTCTTCCGCACCGAGGACGACGCCCGCCGCCTGGCCGAGAACGGCTCGCGCGTGCGCATCGTGAAGGGCGCCTACAAGGAGCCCGCCGAGGTCGCCATCCAGGACAAGCCGGAGATCGACAAGGCGTACGTCCGGATCATGAAGATCCTGATGGAGGGCGAGGGCTACCCGATGATCGGGTCCCACGACCCCCGCCTGATCGCCGTCGGCCAGGAGCTCGCCCGCCGCGCCGGGCGCAAGCTGGACGAGTACGAGTTCCAGATGCTGTACGGCATCCGCAGCGAGGAGCAGAACCGGCTCGCGGCCGAGGGCCACCGGATGCGCGTCTACACCGCCTACGGCACCGACTGGTACGGCTACTTCATGCGCCGCCTCGCGGAGAAGCCGGCCAACCTGCTCTTCTTCGTCCGCTCCATCCTCACCAAGGGCTGAGCCCCCACCCCTCAAGAAGGAGTCACGCGACCCATGGACGCTGTCACCCAGGTCCCCGCTCCGGTCAACGAGCCGGTGCACAGCTACGCCCCCGGCTCGCCCGAGCGCGCCCGTCTCGAGGTCAAGCTCAAGGAGCTCGCCGAGAACCCGCGCGAGCTGCCGATGACCATCGGCGGCGTCAAGCGCATGGGCGGCGGCGAGCGCGTCGACGTCGTGCAGCCGCACAACCACAAGGCCGTCATCGGCACCTTCGCCGGCGCCACCCAGCAGGACGCCCAGGACGCGATCGACGCGGCCCTGGCCGCCGCCCCGGCCTGGCGCGCGATGGCCTTCGACGACCGCGCGGCGATCATCCTGCGCGCCGCCGAGCTGCTGGCCGGCCCGTGGCGCGAGACGCTGGCCGCCTCCACCATGCTCGGCCAGTCCAAGACCGCCCAGCAGGCCGAGATCGACACCCCGTGCGAGCTCGTCGACTTCTGGCGCTTCAACGTGGCCTACGCCCGCCAGATCCTGGCCGAGCAGCCGCCGGCCAACTCCCCGGGCGTGTGGAACCGACTGGACCACCGCCCGCTGGAGGGCTTCGTCTACGCGATCACGCCGTTCAACTTCACGGCCATCGCGGGCAACCTGCCCACCGCCCCCGCCCTCATGGGCAACGTGGTGGTCTGGAAGCCGTCCCCGACCCAGACCCACTCCGCCGTGCTCCTCATGGAGCTCCTGGAGGAGGCCGGTCTGCCCAAGGGCGTCATCAACCTGGTGACCGGCGACGGCATCGCCGTCTCCGAGGTGGCCCTGAACCACCGCGACCTGGCCGGCATCCACTTCACCGGCTCGACCAAGACCTTCCAGCACCTGTGGAAGACGGTCGGCAACAACATCGAGTCGTACCGCTCCTACCCGCGGATCGTCGGCGAGACCGGCGGCAAGGACTTCGTCGTCGCGCACCCGAGCGCCGACCGCGCGATCCTGAAGACCGCGCTGACCCGCGGCTCCTTCGAGTTCCAGGGCCAGAAGTGCTCCGCGTCCTCGCGCGCCTACGTCCCGGCCTCGATCTGGAACGACGGGTTCAAGGAGGAGTTCGCGGCCGAGGTCGACGGCATCACCATGGGTGACGTCACCGACCTGTCGAACTTCATCGGCGCCGTCATCGACGACCGCTCCTTCGCCAAGAACAAGGCCGCGATCGACCGCGCGAAGGCCGACGCCTCCTGCACGATCGTCGCGGGCGGCACGTACGACGACTCGGAGGGCTACTTCGTCCGCCCGACCGTCATCGCGTGCACCGACCCGGAGAACGAGGTCTTCACGACCGAGTACTTCGGCCCGATCCTCGCGGTGTACGTGTACGACGACGCCAAGTACGACGAGATGCTGACCCAGATGGAGTCGGCCTCGGACTACGCGCTGACGGGCTCGGTCATCTCCCAGGACCGTGCCGCCGCCGCGTACACGATGGAGAAGCTCCGCTTCGCCGCGGGCAACTTCTACATCAACGACAAGTCGACCGGCGCCGTCGTCGGCCAGCAGCCCTTCGGCGGCGGCCGCGCCTCCGGCACCAACGACAAGGCCGGCGCCCCGCAGAACCTGATGCGCTGGACGCTGACCCGCGCCATCAAGGAGACGCTGGTCCCGCCGACCGAGTACGGCTACCCCCACATGGGCTGACGCCCCCGCCTCCCCCTTCGCGGGGGAGGCCCCTGATCACCGCCCCCCTCCTCGGCCCCCACCGAGGACGGGGGCGGTTCTCATTCCGGCGCCGCCGCGTTCCTCGCCGCCGCCACCTTGCCCCGGTCCGTCTCCAGCTTGGCCGTGTAGACGGCGGACAGGGCGCCGCCCAGGGCGAAGAGGACCGCGAGGCCCGGCAGGCCCAGGGAGAGGTACGCGGCGCCCGAGGCCAGGGCCCAGACGACGAGCAGGGCCTTGGCGCGGCGGCTCAGGAACAGGCGTCGGTCCGGTGTGGCGGGCACCGTCCCAAGGGCTCCGGCGGGGCCGGTGGTCGCCGCCTTCGGGCGCTTGAAGTAGCCGTACACCAGCCACTCGCCGCACAGCTCCCAGCCCTCGGGGTCCAGCTCGGCCAGCAGCTTCGCGCGGCGCCGGCCGGCGATCACCTCGCGGCGGTACTCCCAGGCGAGCGGCGCCCCGGGCGCCCGGCGGCAGACGAAGCGGCCCAGCGAGTCCAGCTGCTCGACCTCCCAGCCCTGGTCGCCGTGGACCGCCAGCATCCGCCGGTCGTTGAAGAGGTCGGCCGTCCAGGTCCAGTGCTCGGCCGTCTCGTCCGGTTCGCCCGGCGCCGGGGCGAGCCCGCCGAGCGAGGCAGCGAAGCGGGCGGCGGGGCCGAACTCCTCCTCGGGCGCGGTGCCCGACTCGGCGAGATGGCCGCGCAGCTCGTCGGCCGTCCGGGTGATCTGCTCCTCGGGCACCCCGGCGGCGCGCAGCGCCCCGGACAGCTCGGTGAACCAGCGGTTCGTCATGTCGTTCCCCCTGTGTGCAGCTTGCTGCCGACGGCCCGGTGGAATCGCGTCCAGGCCTCGCTCTCGGCCGCGAGATGGGTCCGCCCGGCGTCGGTGAGCCGGTAGTAGCGGCGCCCGGGGCCCCGTTCGGCGGCGCGGAACTCCGCCTCGACGAGGCCCGCCTCCTCCAGGCGGTTCAGCACGGGATAGAGCGTCCCGCCCTTGATCTCGCCGAGTCCCGCCTCGGCGAGCGCCTTGGCGATCTCGTACCCGTAACTCTCACCGTCGGTCAGGCAGGAGAGGACGAGCAGGTCGAGGACTCCCTTGAGCCAGCTGGATCTGCGGTCTGCGGCCATGGCGGCATTCCACCACTACCTAGGTAGGAATGCAATCTAGGTAGGGAAGTGGATGTCGTCTCAGTCGTCTCAGATAGTAGGAAGTCCGAGTAATTGTGGAGACAGTTCGGCCGAGCTGTCCTAGCTTTGTAGAAGCCGAACGTCCCGCTCCATCGAGCGCAGGGCGGTCGAGAGCGTCACGCCCCGAGCAGGCAACCCCTGCGGCGACGCTCCCCGCCCCTTCCGGCGCCTTCGATCACCACCGATCTCGTATCACCGTGGATCTCGGATCAACGCTGATCTCAAGGAGTCGATCTCTCATGGCCGCTCAGACCACCCGCCGCGTCCGCCACTCCGTCGCCCGCCCGAGCGACGACGCCCGCAAGAACGCCGCCGCCGCCCTCCAGCGCGCCCTCGACCGCCGTGACAACGGCGGCGAGACGGGGCACTGACGGGCACTGGCCGGCACTGACCGGCGCTGACCAGCGCGGGTCTCCGGAGGTTCGTCCGTATCCTGGACAAGATGTGTCAGACGATGGGACGAAGAGTAGGGTGCCGACATGTCTCACAGCATCGATCTCGCAGTCATCCCCGGCGACGGCATCGGCCAGGAGGTCGTGGCCGAGGGCCTCAAGGTCCTCGCGGCCGTCCTTCCCCAGGATGTGAAGCTGGAGACCAAGGAGTACGACTTCGGCGCCACGCGCTACCACGCCACCGGTGAGACCCTCACCGACGCCGACCTCGACTCCCTCAAGGGCCACGACGCGATCCTGCTCGGCGCGATCGGCGACCCGTCGGTCCCGTCCGGCGTCCTGGAGCGGGGCTTCCTCCTGAAGCTGCGCTTCGCCTTCGACCACCACGTCAACCTGCGTCCCTCGAAGCTGCTCCCCGGCGTCGCGACCCCGCTCGCCGGCCAGCCCGAGATCGACTTCGTCGTCGTCCGCGAGGGCACCGAGGGCCCGTACACGGGCAACGGCGGCACCATCCGCAAGGGCACCCCGCACGAGGTCGCCACCGAGGTCTCCGTCAACACCGCCTACGGTGTCGAGCGCGTGGTCCGGGACGCCTTCGCCCGCGCCCAGGCCCGCCCCCGCAAGAAGCTCACGCTGGTCCACAAGAACAACGTGCTGACCTTCGCGGGCCACCTCTGGACGAACATCTTCCACGCGGTCGCGGCCGAGTTCCCCGAGGTCACCACCGACTACCTGCACGTCGACGCCGCGACGATCTTCCTCGTCACCGACCCGGCCCGCTTCGACGTCATCGTCACCGACAACCTCTTCGGCGACATCATCACCGACCTCGCCGCCGCCGTCTCCGGCGGGATCGGCGTCGCCGCCTCCGGGAACATCAACCCGAGCGGCGAGTTCCCGTCCATGTTCGAGCCGGTCCACGGCTCTGCCCCGGACATCGCGGGCCAGGGCAAGGCCGACCCCACGGCCACCGTGCTCTCCGTCGCGCTGCTGCTGCGTCACCTCGGCTACGAGGCCGAGGCCGCCCGGATCGAGGAGGCGGTCGCCGCCGACCTCACCGAGCGCGGCGGCAGCGTCCGTACGACGGCCGAGATCGGCGACGCGCTCGCGGTACGCGTAGCGAGCTGACCCGCCGCTGAACGCACCACCCCAGCCGCCGGGTCGCACTCCGCACCCGGCGGCTGTACCAATGCGGTCGCAGGGTGCCACCATCGAACCCTGGACCGCGTCACCCACCGTTTTCGTGCAGCGGCCCCCACGAGCGATAATCGAACGTGGGGCCGCGGCATGCGGGAAAGCTCGGACGTCCTAGCAGTACTGCGTAGCGGCGTGAGCGCGGTCCGACACACACAACCGGTGAAGGACAAGCACTCATGACGACGCCCACCATCGAGCTCAAGCCCTCCTCCAGCCCGCTGTCCGACGCGGAGCGCGAGGCGATCCTGGCCAACCCGGGATTCGGCCGCCACTTCACCGACCACATGGTCACCATCCGCTGGACGGAGGGCCGCGGCTGGCACGACGGTCAGCTGGTGCCCTACGGGCCGCTCTCCCTGGACCCCGCCACCAACGTCCTGCACTACGCGCAGGAGATCTTCGAGGGCCTGAAGGCCTACCGCCGCCCCGACGGCTCGGTCGCCAGCTTCCGTCCCGACGCCAACGCCCGCCGCTTCCAGGCCTCCGCGCACCGGCTCGCCATGCCGGAGCTGCCGGTCGAGACCTTCGTCGAGGCCTGTGACGTGCTGGTCCAGCAGGACAAGGCGTGGGTCCCGGCGCACGGTGGCGAGGCCTCGCTCTACCTGCGTCCGTTCATGATCGCGACCGAGGTCGGCCTGGGCGTCCGCCCGGCCAACGAGTACCTCTTCGTCGTCATCGCCTCGCCGGCCGGCCCGTACTTCCCCGGTGGCGTCAAGCCCGTCTCCATCTGGCTCTCCGAGAACCGCGTCCGCGCCGTCCCCGGCGGCGTCGGCGACGCCAAGACCGGCGGCAACTACGCGGCCTCCCTGCTCGCGCAGGCCGAGGCCGCCGAGAAGGGCTGCGACCAGGTCGCGTACCTCGACGCCGTCGAGCACAAGTGGGTCGAGGAACTGGGCGGCATGAACCTGTACTTCGTGTACGGGAACAAGATCATCACCCCGGCCCTCACCGGCTCGCTGCTCGCCGGCATCACCCGCGACTCGCTCCTCAAGCTGGCCGCCGACCTCGGTTACGAGGCCGAGGAGGGCCGCGTCTCCATCGACCAGTGGTACGAGGACAGCCGCGACGGCAGCCTCACCGAGGTCTTCGCCTGCGGCACCGCCGCCGTCATCACCCCGGTCGGCACCGTCAAGGCCGACCGGGGCGAGTGGCAGCAGTCCGGCGGGCAGCCGGGCGAGGTCACGATGAAGCTGCGCGAGGCGCTGCTCGCCGTCCAGACCGGCAAGTCCGAGGACGTCCACGGCTGGATGCACGAGCTGGGCAGGTAACCGGCGGACGCGAGCTAGGACTCCGAGTCCACCAGGACGCCCGGGACGGTCTCCGTCCCGGGCGTCTCGCGTTCCGGGGACGGCGTCAGTACGGCGTACAGCGCGCCGCCGACGATCCCCGAGAAGACGAAGCTGCAGTCGATCCCGCCGGTCAGGGCGAGCAGTGGCCCCTCGTAGAGCGGCGTCGACACCGCGGCCAGGCCGACCGCCGCGCCGATCGCCCAGGAGACGGTGGCCCGCGGGTGCCAGCCGGCCGCGTACCAGTAGACGCCGCCGCGCGAGCGCCGGTTGTAGACCTGGAGCGCCTCCGCGTCGTACCGGCCCCGGCAGCGCACGTGCCCGATCAGGGTGATCACCGCCCAGGGCGTGCCGATCGCGGTGAGCAGCAGTACGAACGAGGTCATCGCGGTCTGCGCGTCCGAGGCGAAGTGGCCGAGGAAGACGAAGGCGGTGGCCACCGCCGCCACGACGAGCGTGGCCCGGGCGCGGGTGGCCCTCGGCAGGATCGCGTCGAGGTCCAGGCCCATCGAGTAGAGCATCAGACCGGCGTTGCCGACCGAGCCGGCGGTCGCCGCGAGCAGCAGCGGCACCAGGTACCAGCCGGGCGAGGCCGCGACCAGCGGTCCGGCGTACTCCAGGCCGCCGCGGGCCGCCAGCGCCGTGTACGTACCGAAGAGCTGAGGGATCAGCAGGCCGACGAGGAGGCCGAGACAGGTGGCGCGCCAGACCTTCCTCGGGCTGTGCCTCGTGGGGGAGATGTAACGGGTGTAGTCGCCGAGCAGGGTGATGAAGGCGACCGGTCCGCTGAGCCCGGCGGCGACCGCGGACAGCAGCCAGGTCGGCCAGAACGAGCCCAGCAGGTACGGGGTGTCCGGCACCGCGGCGGTGGTGAAGTCCCCGGCGTACGCGACGAGTCCGAGCGCGAGCAGCAGGGTCATCCCGACGGCGAGGGCCTGGCTCAGCTTCAGCAGCAGCCGGTAGCCGTACACCGCGCCGACCACGGTGAGCGCGGCGAGCAGGGCGTAGACGAGGGTGTGCGCCACGCCGCCGGTCGGCAGCCCGACCAGGCGCTCCAGCGTGCCCACCATCACGTCGCCGCCGATCCACAGGGTCAGCGCGGTGTAGCCGAGCGAGAGCAGCAGGCCGACCACCGAGCCGACGAGCCGGCCGCGTACGCCGAAGAAGGCGCCGGAGGAGGTGGACAGGTTGGTGGCGGTACGCAGGGAGATCAGCGCGAGCGGGGCGGTGACGGCGACGCCGACGACGGTGCCGGTGACGACCGAGGTGACCGACGCCCACAGGCCGAGCCCGAAGGAGACCGGCAGCCAGCCGAAGACGATCACGCCGAGGCAGAGATTGGAGCCGAGCAGGATCGAGACGAGGTCGCGGGGGCCGCTGGTGCGTTCCGCTTCGGGGATGGTGTCGACTCCGCGCTGTTCTATCGCCATGGGGTCTCCTGGGGGAGGGGGCGGGGCAGGGGGGGGGGCGTGGGGGTGTGGGGGTGTGGGCGAGATTTAGAGTGCCGCTCAATGTGACCTACGTGAAGTGGGGACGTCAATCCTTGGAACCTTTGGTCTCAGCATTTAGAGTGGTGCTCAAACAGGAGGTGTTTGGCACGTGCGACTGACCCCCACGGAACGCGACCGGCTGCTGCTCTTCGGCGCCGCCGAGCTCGCCCGCGCCCGCCGGGCGCGGGGCCTGCGGCTCAATGTGCCCGAGGCGACCGCGCTCATCGCGGACACGGTCTGCGAGGCGGCCCGCGACGGCAGGCGACTCGCCGAGGCGATCGAGGCGGCCCGCTCCGTCCTCGGACCCGAGGACGTCCTGCCGGGCGTCGCGGACGTGGTCACCGAGGTCCACGTCGAGGCCGTCTTCGACGACGGCTCGCGGCTCGCGGTGGTCTCCGCGCCCATCGGCGGCGGCTCCCTGGGGGAGCGGGCGCCGGGCGCGCTGCTGCCCGGACCCGGGCACGCCGACCCCGAGCCGGCCCTGGTGCTCCGGGTGCGCAACACGGCGTCGGTGCCGGTGAGTGTGACCTCGCACTTCCACTTCTTCGAGGCGAATCCGCGGCTGGACTTCGACCGCTCGGCGGCGTACGGGATGCGGCTGGCGATTCCGGCGGGTGCGTCGTTCCGGTTCGATCCGGGCGGTGAGGCCGAGGTGGGTCTGCTGCCGATCGGCGGGGCGCGGGTGGCGATCGGTTTCGCGGGTCTGGTGGACGGTCCGCTGGACGCCCCGGGCGCGAAGGAGGAGGCCCTGCGCAGGGCCGCGGCCTGCGGCTACCTGGGCGCGGGGCGCGGTACGGGCATCGAGGAGGAGAACTGATGGATCCCTACGAGTACGCCTCCGTGCACGGACCCCGGGCCGGCGACCGGGTCGTCCTCGGCGACTCCGGGCTCGTCGTCCGGGTCGAGTCCGACTCCCAGAAGCCCGGCGACGAGTTCCTGGCCGGCTTCGGCAAGACCGCCCGCGACGGGCTCCACCTGAAGGCCGCCGCGGTCCGCGAGACCTGCGACGTCGTCATCAGCAACGTCCTCGTGATCGACGCCGTCCAGGGCATCCGCAAGGTGTCGATCGGCATCCGCGAGGGCCGCATCCACGCGATCGGCCGGGCCGGGAACCCCGACACCCTCGAAGGCGTCGACGTCGTCGTCGGCACCGGCACCTCCATCGTCTCCGGCGAGGGCCTGATCGCCACCGCGGGCGCCGTCGACACCCACGTACACCTGCTGTCGCCGCGGATCATGGAGGCCTCGCTCGCCAGCGGCGTCACCACGATCATCGGCCAGGAGTTCGGGCCCGTCTGGGGCGTGGGCGTGAACTCGCCCTGGGCCCTGAAGCACGCCTTCAGCGCCTTCGACGCGTGGCCGGTCAACATCGGCTTCCTGGCCCGGGGTTCGTCCTCGGACCCGGCGCCGCTCGTGGAGGCGCTGGCCGAGGGCGGGGCGTCCGGTTTCAAGGTCCACGAGGACATGGGGGCCCACACCCGGGCGCTCGACACCGCGCTGCGGGTCGCCGAGGAGCACGACGTCCAAGTGGCGCTGCACAGCGACGGGTTGAACGAGTGCCTGTCGGTCGAGGACACCCTGCGGGTCCTGGACGGCCGGACGATCCACGCCTTCCACATCGAGGGCTGCGGCGGCGGACACGTACCGAACGTCCTGAAGATGGCGGGCGTGCCGAACGTCATCGGCTCCTCCACCAACCCCACGCTCCCCTTCGGCCGCGACGCCGTCGCCGAGCACTACGGCATGATCGTCTCAGTCCACGACCTGAAGACCGACCTGCCCGGTGACGCCGCCATGGCGCGCGACCGGATCAGGGCCGGGACGATGGGCGCGGAGGACGTCCTGCACGACCTCGGCGCGATCGGCATCACCTCCTCCGACGCCCAGGGCATGGGCCGCGCGGGCGAGACGGTCCGGCGGACCTTCGCCATGGCCGGCAAGATGAAGGCCGAGCTCGGCCCCCTCGAAGGCGACGGCGCGCACGACGACAACGCGCGCGTGCTGCGCTACATGGCCAAGCTGACCATCAACCCCGCCATCGCGCACGGTCTCGCCCATGAGATCGGCTCCATCGAGGTCGGCAAGATGGCCGACATCGTGCTGTGGCGGCCCGAGTTCTTCGGCGCCAAGCCGCAGATGGTGCTCAAGTCCGGCTTCCCCGCGTGGGGCGTCACGGGCGATCCCAACGCCGCCACCGACACCTGTCAGCCGCTCGTCCTCGGCCCCCTGTTCGGCGCCCACGGCGCCACCCCGGCCGACATCTCCGTGGCCTTCGTCGCCCAGGCCGCCGTCGACCTCGGCTCCGACCGGATGCCGACCCGCCGCCGCCGCGTCGCCGTGCGCGGCACGCGCGGCATCGGCCCCGCGGACCTGCTGCTCAACTCCCGGATCGGCGACGTCCAGGTCGACGGCCACAGCGGCCTCGTCTCCCTTGACGGCTCGCCGATCCGCTCCGAGGCGGCCGAGTCCGTCTCCCTCAACCGCCTCTACTTCCTCTGACCCGCTAGGACCGCACCCCATGACGTACCGCATGCCCGCCGAGTGGACCCGCCACGAGCGCACCTGGATGGCCTGGCCGAGCCCCAACCCGACCTTCACCAACGCCGAGGAGCTCGCCGAGGCCCGTACCGCCTGGGCCTCGGTGGCCCGCGCCGTGCGCCGCTTCGAGCCGGTCACCCTGGTGGTCGCCCCCGGCGACGCCGACTCCGCCCGCGCCCTGGTCGGCGAGGACGTCGACCTCGTCGAGCGGGAGCTGGACGACGCCTGGATGCGCGACATCGGGCCGACCTTCGTCACCGACGGCACCGCGCTGGCCGCGGTCGACTGGGTCTTCAACGGCTGGGGCGGCCAGGACTGGGCCCGCTGGGAGCACGACTCCAAGATCGCCCGCCATGTCGCCGACGCCGCCGGGGTCCCCGTCCTGTCCTCGCCGCTCGTCAACGAGGGCGGCGCGATCCACGTCGACGGCGAGGGCACGGTCCTCCTCACCGACACCGTCCAGCTGGGCGCGGGCCGCAACCCCGAGTGGACCCGCCGCCAGGTCGAGGAGGAGATCCACGCGAAGCTGGGCACCACCAAGGCGATCTGGCTCCCGCACGGCCTGGCCGGCGACTACGGCCTGTACGGCACCCAGGGCCATGTCGACATCGTCGCCGCCTTCGCCCGCCCCGGCACCGTCCTGGTCCACAGCCAGCAGGACCCGGCCCACCCCGACTTCGAGCGCTCCCGCCTGTACGTGAACCTCCTGCGCGGCCAGACCGACGCCCAGGGCCGCCCCCTGGAGGTCATCGAGGTCCCGGCCCCGACCGTCCTGAAGGACGAGGAGGGCGACTGGGTCGACTACTCGTACATCAACCACTACCTGTGCAACGACGGCGTCGTCCTGTGCGCCTTCGACGACCCGCACGACGAGCTCGCGGCAGAGATCTTCCGCCGCCTCTTCCCGGAGCGCGAGGTCGTCCTGGTGGACGCCCGGACGATCTTCGCGGGCGGCGGCGGCATTCATTGCATCACCCAGCAGCAGCCCGCGGTCTGACGGGCCCCGGGGCCGGATCATGTAGAACGTACGAGTGAGTCAGAGCAACGACCCGGCCCCCCACCCCCGCCGCCGCAACCAGGCCGCCCCGCCCCGCGAGGACGTGCTCGCCGCCGCGATGGACACCATCGCCGAGCGCGGGCTCGACGGGCTGACCATGGCCGGGCTCGGCCGGCAGGTCGGAATGAGCAGTGGGCATCTGCTCTATTACTTCCGGACCAAGGACGAGCTCCTGCTGCGCACCCTGGAGTGGAGCGAGGGGCGGCTCGGGGCCGAGCGCAGCGCGCTGCTGTCCGGGCAGGGGAGCGCGCGCGAGCGGCTCGACGGCTATGTGGACGTGTACGTGCCCGTGGGGCCGCGCGACCCGCACTGGACGCTGTGGCTGGAGGTCTGGAACCGCTCGCAGAACGCCGACGACGACGCCCGGGTCCGGCAGGCCGCCATCGAGGGGGCCTGGCACCGGGACCTCGTGGCGATCCTCGCCGAGGGCATCTCGCGCGGGGAGTTCCGGGCCGTCGACCCGGACCGGTTCGCGCACCGGATGCGGGCGCTCCTGGACGGCTTCAGCGTGCATGTGGCGGTCGGCATCCCCGGCACCGGACGGGAGCAAGTCCTCGGTCACGTAAGGGAGTTCATCGAGCAAACCCTGATCCCGGGATCTCAAGGCACGTAAGTACTCCCGATCGTTGCGCGGTACGCCCTTGTTGCGGACCTGCTTCCTCCGGCACGGTTCCTGCCCATGGGACGAGAGCACTGGAAGAAGATCTGGGTCGGGTCCGCGGGCAACATGGTCGAGTGGTTCGACTGGTTCGTCTACGCCAGCTTCGCGACCTACTTCGCGGGGGCGTTCTTCCCCGAGGGCAACGACACCGCCAAGCTGATGAACACCGCCGGCATCTTCGCCGTCGGCTTCTTCATGCGCCCGGTCGGCGGCTGGCTGCTCGGCCGGGTCGGCGACCGCAAGGGCCGCAAGGCCGCGCTGACCCTCACCGTCACCCTGATGTCCGCCTCGGCCCTCCTCATCGCCGTCGCCCCCACCTACGCCGTCGCCGGATACGGCGGCGCCGCCGTCCTCCTCGTCGCCCGGCTCCTCCAGGGCCTGTCCGTCGGCGGCGAGTACGCCGCCAGCGCCACCTACCTCACCGAGGCCTCCGCCCCGGAGCACCGCGGCTTCGCCTCCAGCTTCCAGTACGTGTCCATGACGGCCGGCCAGATCCTCGGCCTGGGCATCCTGCTCGTCCTCCAGAGCACGATGTCCACCGAGGCCCTGCACGGCTGGGGCTGGCGCATCCCGTTCATCGTCGGCGCCCTCGGCGCGGCCGTCGTCTTCTACCTGCGCCGCACCATGCTGGAGACGGAGGTGTACGAGGAGTCCGCCGACACCGGGGTCGCGCGGGACGAGAAGGGCACCCTCAAGGCCCTCTGGGCGCACAAGCGCGAGGCCTTCCTCGTCGTCGCCCTCACCATGGGCGGCACCGTGGCCTACTACACGTACACCACCTACCTGACGAAGTACCTGTCCAACTCCGCCGGTCTTCCCAAGCGGACCGCCACCCTCGTCTCCTTCTGCGCGCTGATCGTCTTCGCCTGCCTCCAGCCGCTCGCCGGCCGCCTCTCCGACCGGGTCGGCCGCCGCCCGCTGCTCATCACCTTCGCGGTCGGCTCCACTCTCCTGACCGTCCCGATCATGACGATGCTCCGGCACGCGGGCTCCTTCTGGCCGGCCCTCGGCCTCTCCCTGCTCGCCCTCGTCGTCGTCACCGGCTACACCTCGATCAACGCCTGTGTGAAGGCCGAGCTCTTCCCGACCGGCATCCGCGCCCTCGGCGTCGCCCTGCCGTATGCCATCGCCAACGCCCTCTTCGGCGGCACCGCCGAGTACGTGGCGCTCTGGTTCAAGGACGCCGGGATCGAGTCCGGCTTCTTCTGGTACGTGGCGGGCTGCGCGGCCGTCTCGCTGGTCGTCTACCTCACGATGCGCGAGACCCGCGACATCGACCTGGGCCGGGTGGGCGGCGCCGCGCCGCCCGGGCAGCGCGCCGCCGGGGAGGAGAAGGCCGCCGCCCCGGCGTCCTGAGCCCCACGTCCTGAGCCCCACGTCCTGAGCCGCTCCGCGGACCGGCCGCCCGCATGCTGAGACCACGCCCCTTTCGGCCACAGGGCTGTGGCAGACTGCGGGCGTGCTTGCTACCACGATGATTATCGGCAGCAGCGCGCCGGTCCGCAGTGGCCGCTGACGCGTGGAACAACCCCCACGCAGGCGGACACCGTGCCCCAGACCCGCGCGCAGACCTCTCGCACCCGCGAGGGGTTTTTTCGTTTTCCGGCCCCACCACCGCCGAAAACGGACCGCGCGTGAGAATGGGGGCAAGTGGATCCAGACTTCCGGAGCCACATCCGACAGGAGCCATCACAGTCATGACCACGGAGAACGACGAGAGCCCGCGTCTCGACGACAGCTTCCATGTCTTCGACACCACGCTGCGCGACGGCGCCCAGCGTGAAGGAATCAACCTCACCGTCGCGGACAAGCTGACGATCGCGCGCCACCTCGACGACTTCGGCGTCGGCTTCATCGAGGGCGGCTGGCCCGGCGCCAACCCGCGCGACACCGAGTTCTTCGCCCGCGCCCGGCAGGAGATCGCGTTCAAGAACGCGCAGCTCGTCGCCTTCGGCGCCACCCGCAGGGCCGGCGGCAGCGCCGCCCAGGACCCGCAGGTCAAGGCGCTGCTCGACTCCGGCGCCCCGGTGATCACCCTCGTCGCCAAGTCGCACGACCGGCACGTCGAGCTCGCCCTGCGCACCACCCTCGAAGAGAACCTGGAGATGGTCCGCGACACCGTCTCCCATCTGCGCGCCCAGGGCCGCCGGGTCTTCGTCGACTGCGAGCACTTCTTCGACGGCTACAAGGCCAACCCCGGCTACGCCAAGGACGTCGTCCGCACCGCGCACGAGGCCGGCGCCGACGTCGTCATCCTCTGCGACACCAACGGCGGCATGCTGCCCGCCCAGGTCCAGGCCGTCGTCGCCACCGTCCTCGCCGACACCGGCGCCCGGCTCGGCATCCACGCCCAGGACGACACCGGCTGCGCCGTCGCCAACACCCTGGCCGCCGTCGACGCGGGCGCCACCCACGTCCAGTGCACCGCCAACGGCTACGGCGAGCGGGTCGGCAACGCCAACCTCTTCCCCGTCGTCGCGGCCCTTGAGCTCAAGTACGACAAGCGGGTGCTGCCCGAGGGCGCCCTCGCCGACATGACCCGGATCTCGCACGCCATCGCCGAGGTCGTCAACCTCACCCCCTCCACCCACCAGCCGTACGTGGGCGTCTCCGCCTTCGCGCACAAGGCGGGCCTGCACGCCTCCGCCATCAAGGTGGACCCGGACCTCTACCAGCACATCGACCCCGAGCTGGTCGGCAACACCATGCGGATGCTCGTCTCCGACATGGCCGGCCGCGCCTCCATCGAGCTCAAGGGCAAGGAGCTCGGCGTCGACCTGGGCGACGACCGCGCGCTGGTCGCCCGCGTCGTCGAGCGGGTCAAGGAGCGCGAGCTCAAGGGCTACACGTACGAGGCCGCCGACGCCTCCTTCGAACTGCTGCTCCGCGAGGAGGTCGAGGGCCGCCCGCGCCGCTACTTCCGCACCGAGTCCTGGCGGGCCATCGTCGAGGACCGCCCCGACGGCACCCACGCCAACGAGGCCACCGTGAAGCTGTGGGCCAAGGGCGAGCGGATCGTCGCCACCGCCGAGGGCAACGGCCCCGTCAACGCCCTCGACCGGGCCATCCGGGTCGCCCTGGAGCGGATCTACCCGCCGCTCGCCAAGTTCGGCCTCGTCGACTACAAGGTGCGCATCCTGGAGGGCCGCCACGGCACCGAGTCCACCACCCGGGTCCTGGTCACCACCAGCGACGGCAACACCGAGTGGTCGACCGTCGGCGTCGGCGGCAACGTCATCGCCGCCTCCTGGCACGCCCTGGAGGACGCCTTCACCTACGGGCTGCTGCGGGCGGGCATCGACCCGGCCGAATAGGCCCTCTATGTCCTGTTCGATGCCGTTCGGGTAGCGTCGAACCATGAGGACCAGGGCGATACCCGTATGGTCGGCCCTCGCCGGGCTGACGCTTCTGCTGCTCCTGGTCCTGGCCCCCTCCGCGGGGGCCAGGGCCACGGGCCTCTCCGACGCCGCCGCCGCCCTGAAACAGGGCCCGGTGTACGTCGACCCGGCCGCCGCCGCCCAGCTGTCGAAGGCCGACGCGGACGCCCTGGCGAAGAAGATCAAGGACGCGGACAAGCCGCTGTTCGTGGCGGTGCTCCCGGCGAACGCGCAGTTCCCGCCGGAGAACCTGCTGCGCAACCTGCGCACCGAGACCGGCGTGACCGGGCTCTACGCCGTACGCCTCGGCGACGGCTTCAACGCGGCCGCCGACCGCTCCGTGCTCTCCCGCGACGCGGTGCAGAACCTCGTCGCCGACGTGCGGCAGCCCGGCGTCGACGCGAAGACCGAGCTGAACAACTTCGTCGACCAGGCCCTGCCCACCATGCGCGGCTCCGCCCCCGCCTCCTGGGGCGCCACCGGCACCTCCGGCAGCGGCTCCGGCGTCCCCGTCGCGGGCCTCGTCGTCCTCGGCCTGGTGGTCGTGGGCGTCGGCGCCGGGCTCTACACGGCGTCCCGCCGCAAGCGGCTCCGCAAGGAGGCCGAGGAGCGCGCCGCCCTCGACCGGCTGCGGGTCGTCGTCGACGAGGACATCACCGCCTTCGGCGAGGAGCTGGAGCGGCTCGACTTCCACCCCGCCGAGGCGGGCGCCGACGACGCCATGCGCGGCGACTACGAGCGGGCCCTCGACTCCTACGACCGGGCCAAGTCCCTGATGGGCGCGGCCACCCGCCCGCACGACGTGCGCGGGGTCACCCAGGCCCTGGAGGACGGGCGCTACTCGCTCGCCGTGCTGGCCGCCCGCCGCGAGGGCCGCGCGCTGCCCGAGCGGCGCCCGCCCTGCTTCTTCGACCCGCGCCACGGCCCCTCCATCGCGGACCGCACCTGGACCCCGGCGGGCGGCGCCGCCCGCGAGGTCCCGGTCTGCGCCGCCGACGCGGCCCGCCTGGACGACGGGCTCGACCCGCAGGCCCGCACGGTCGAGACCGACGGCGGGCGCCGCCCCTACTGGGAGGCGGGACCGGCGTACGGCCCGTGGGCGGGCGGCTACTTCGGCGGCGGGATGCTGCCGGGCCTGCTCGTCGGCACCATGCTCGGCTCGATGCTCGCCACCCCGGCGTACGCGGCCGAGTACGGCGGCGCGGACTTCCAGGGCGGCGACTTCTCCGGCGCCGACTTCAGCTCCGGCGACTTCGGGTCGAGCGACTTCGGCGGCTTCGACGGCGGCGGCGGGTTCGACGGCGGCGGAGGCGGCTTCGACGGCGGTGGCGGGTTCTGATCGCTCGGACCCCCGCGTTGAACGCGTTGAGCAAACGTGCCTGCACGCATGGTGATCGGTGACCTTGGTCCCGGCGGCGCCTCCCGCGCCGCCGGGACCACCGGAAAGGTTGCTGGACCGTGCGCAACGACACCCTGGAACCGCTCGACGTCGACGGCCTGATCTGCGTCGAACCCCCCTACTTCGCGCTGCGCGATCTCTCCCGGGTGGCCCCGGGAGAGATCGTCGCGGACATACCCGTCGAGGCTCCCGCAGGACTTCAGACCACCCCTCTCGGCATCTCCGAGATCGGACGTCATCTCGCCATAGCCGGCCTCTGCGCCGCCTCGACCGTCAACCCCCGTCCCGGCCGCCACTTCTACCTCGCCCGGGCCGCCCGCGGCCGCTGGCACCTGTCCGCCGCCGCGACCGCGGCCCTCGCCGCCGAGGGCCTGACCGTACGCGCCCGCGCCGGCTTCCCCGCGCCGCGCAGGGCCGCCGCCGAGACCGCCCTGCACGCCGCCGACGGCACCCTCCTCGCCACCCTCGACGTCGAGTACGACGTCATGACCCGGGGCGTCTTCGCCCGCGTCGTCGGCGAGCCCGTACCGGACGTCCCGGCCGCCGCCAACCCGTACGCCCGCGCGCTGCCCCTGGAAGACCTCACCGTCCGGGGCGGCCACGGCAGCGCCCGGCTCGCCGTCACCCCCGGGATGTGCCCCGGCCACTTCGCCGGGCATCCGGTGCTGCCCGTGGCGACCCTCTCCTCCGGGATGACCGCGCTCGTCGACGCGGCTGTTGCCGCCCGGGGCACCGGCGCCCGCTGGCGGCCCGTCACCTGGTGGCTCAGCGCCGAGAAGCTGGCGCACGCCGGACAGACCGTCGTCTTCGAGGGCGTGGTCGAGCATGCCGCCGAGGACCCCAAGGGCGCCATGGGGGCGGCCGGCGCCCTCGCCACCTTCCGGGGCACCGCCCGGGTCGGCGCCGAGACCGTCGCCGAGGGCGGCGTCGAGCTGGTCCTCGTGGGCGAGGGCGCGCCGCCCGGCGCCCCCTGGGAGGCCCCCGGGGAGGACGCCGCCGCGTACGGCCCGCTGCCCGTCCAGCGTTTCTGACCATGGGGACGGCCGACGGCGCACCGCGACGGCACGCGCGGATCCTCTCGGTGGCGGCGTACCACCCGGTGCGCTCCCTCGACAACGACGAACTGGTGGCCGTCCACGGCCTCGACTCCTCCGACGGCTGGATCCGGGCCCGCAGCGGCATCCGGACCCGGGGCTTCGCCGCCCCGCACGAGACCCTCGCGTTCATGGGCGAGCGGGCGGCCCGCCGGGCCGTGCGGCGGGCCGGACTCGCGGTCGGGGACATCGACTGCGTCCTCGCCGCGACCATGAGCCACCTCGACGACGGGGGCTCCCTCGCCCGCGCGATCACCGACCGGCTCCGGCCGGCGCCACGCGGCGCGCTGGACGTCTCCGCCGCCTGCGCCGGTTTCTCCACCGGGCTCGAACTGGCCCGCTGTCTCGTCTCCGGCGGGGAGTTCGGCCGGGTCCTGCTGGTGGGCGCCGAGCGCATGTCCGACATCGTCGAGGCCGCCGACCGCACCACCAGCGTGCTCTTCGGCGACGGGGCCGGGGCCGTCGTCGTGGCCGCCGCCGACGAGCCGGGGATCTCGGCCGCCGCCTGGGGCAGCGACGGCGCCCAGGGGGATCTCCTCACCCGGGCCCCGGGCCACCCGGCCGACCCGCCGCCCGGCGTCAGCGGGCCGCCGTATCTGCGGATGCGGGGTCCTGAGCTGTACCGCTGGGTCATGGCGCACGTCCCCGAGAACGCGCACCAGGCCCTGCGGCGGGCGGGCGTCGCCCCCGGGGAGCTCAGCGCCTTCATCCCGCACCAGGCCAACGACCGGATGATCACCGGTCTGGTCAAGGCCCTCGCCCTGCCGCCGACCGTGGCCGTGGCCCGGGACGTGGTCCACCGCGGCAACACCTCCGCCGCCTCCATCCCGCTGGCGATGGACGCCCTGCTGGCGGAACGGCCCGGCCTTTCGGGCGGGCTCGCGCTGCTCACCGGCTTCGGGGCCGGGGTCTCGTACGCGGCCCAGGTGGTCCGACTGCCCTGAGGGGGGAGATGCTCTCGTTCCCGGGGCACCATCCAGGAAAGATCACGTACAGACTGCGTACAGACCGCACGGCGATCGTGGAGACCGCCGCACCGCATGGACGTCGAAGAGAGAGTGGAGGCGGATACCGTGTCACCCCGTCGTACCGGCCATCCGCTGAACGGGCTGCTCGCCGAGGCCCGGTGGAGCGCGGGAGACCTGGCGCGCGCCGTCAACGCCCTCGGCACCCGGCAGGGCATTCCGCTGCGGTACGACCGCACGGCGGTGGCCCACTGGCTCTCCGGGTCCTTCCCCCGCCCCCCGGCGGGCGAACTGGCCGCGCAGGCGCTGAGCCAGCGCCTCAACCGCGTGGTCACCCCCGACGAGACCGGGCTCGTCCGGGCCCCGGAGCGCGCCGAGGCGGGGGCCCGGACGCCCGCGCCGCGCCCCGACCCGGTCGGCGAACTCGTGGCGCTCTGCCGGAGCGAGACCAGCCCCACCCGCCGGGGCGCGCTGGCGGAGATCGTGTACGACACGGCCTTCGTGCCCCCGCCCCGGCGCGGCCGGCCGGGCAGGACCGCGCCGCGCATGACGCACCGGGTGAGCGCGGGCGACGTCGTGCTGATGCGGCGGCTGACCCAGGTCTTCTCGGACCTGGCCGCCGCGCACGGCGGGGCGCACGCCCGTACCGCGCTCGCCGCCTTCCTCGGCGACGACGTGGCCCGGACGCTGCGGTCCACCGCGCCGCCCGGGCTGCGCGCCGAACTGTTCACCGGGGCCGCGCAGTTGACCCATGTCCTGGCCGCGTCGACGGAGGACGCCGGTCAGCCGGGGGCCGCCCAGCGCTACTACCGGCTCGCGCTCGGCCTCGCGGCGGAGGCCGGGGACCCGCGCATGCGGGCGATCGTGCTGCGCTCCCTCAGTGCGCAGGCCGCCCGGCTCGGGCACCGGGGCAGCGCCGCCGCGTACGCCGAGGAGGCGGTACGGGCCGCGCGGACCACCGCCGACGACGCGACGGTCTCCTTCACCCTGGTCCAGCGCGCGCTCACGCACGCCCTCCGGCGTGAGGGGCGGGCGTCACGGGCCGACATGGCCGACGCGGAGCGCCTGCACGAGCGGGCGACCGGGCGGGCCGGACCCTTCTCGGTGTATCCGCGCTCCGGGCTCGACTACCAGCGGGCCGAGGTCTTCCACGCCCTCGGGCAGCGCAAGGATGCGGTGCGGGCGCTCCGGCAGGCCCTCGCCCTGCGCCCGCCGGAGCAGCACCGGGCCCACGCGCTCACCGAGGCGCGGCTGACCGAGATCCTGCTCGCCGCGGGGGAGGTGGAGGCGGCCGTCGGGCACGGGGAGCGGTTCCTGCACCACTTCGCGTACATCCGGTCCGCCCGCGCCGAACAGGCCCTGGCCAGGCTGCACTACGGATTGCGGGCCTTTCCCCAGCAGGCCGACGCCGTGGCGCTGCGGGAGCGGGCCGGGGCGCTGGCCGGGACGAGACCGGAGCCGGCCCAGGAGGAGTGAAGGGTCGGATAAATGGCGCGAGTCGGGCAAAAAGGATCATCCATGCGCTAGAGGTATCACGCGCCCGGCGGCCCCGCAGACCGACGGGGCTCGCCGGGTTCGTCAGGTTTTATGGGTATCTGAAATGCGGTGAACGCCCCTGTCAGACCAGGGGCTTCACCGACATCAGCAGATGCCGGTGCGTCCCGCCCTCCCTGTCCGTGATCAACGCCCGCTGCCCGGGGCCGAGCAGCTGGAGGCGCAGCTCCGCCGCGTCGAAGGAGCTCAGGGCGTCGAGCAGATAGCCCGGGTTGAACGCGACCGTCAGCGACTCGGCCCCGGTGAGCGAGGCGGGCAGCCGCTGGGAGGCGACGTCGTCCTCGTATCCCGCCTGGAGGTGGACGCCGGTCGCGTCGAAGGCCAGCTGGACCGGGCTGTCGCCCTCGGCCACCACCGCGACCCGCTTCACGGCCTCGACCAGCGGGGCCCGCCCGGTGACCGCGACCGCGTGCTCCCCGAGCGTGAACAGCTTGTCGTGCCGGGGGAGCCGCCCGTCCAGGAGCCGGGTGGTGGTCCGCATGCCGCCGCTCTCGAAGCCGATCGAGCCCTGGTCGAGGGCGAGCCGGAGCGGCCCCGTGCCCGCGAGCGAGCGGGCGATGTCGGTGAGCCGACGGGCCGGGACCACCACGTCGGCGGCCTCGGCGCCGGACGCCTCCTCGGGCCGCCACTCCAGGGTGCGCACCGCGTACCGGTAGCGGTCCGTCGCGGCCAGGGTCATCGTCGTGCCGTCCAGGCCCAGCCGTATCCCCGTGAGCACCGGCAGCGCGTCGTCCCGGCCGGCCGCCACCGCCACGTGCCCCACGGCCGCCGCGAAGGCGTCCGCGTCCACCGTGCCGCGCAGGGCCGGCAGCGCGGGCGGGGCCGGGTGGTCGTCCAGGGGCAGCAGCGAGAGCCCGAAGCGGGCGTCGCCGCCGGTCACCGAGAGCCGGGCCCCCTCGACCGCGCAGGCCACGGGACCGGGCGGCAGCACCTTGCAGATGTCGAGCAGCCGCCGCCCCAGCACCAGCGCGCGCCCGTCCCGCAGGGTGTCGGCCTCCACCTCGATCCGGGCGGAGGCCTCGTAGTCGAGCCCGGAGACGCGCAGCCGGCCGTCGGCGGCCTCCAGGAGCAGGCCGCCGAGGACGGGCACGGGGGAGCGGGCCGGCAGCACACGGGCCGCCCAGGCCACGGCGTCGGTCAACAGACCGCTGTCGATACGGAATTCCATGCCGTCGACGCTAGCCCCAGCCACTGACAACGGCCCCCGCCCTCGTCGTGGGACGGGCCTGAAGGCCCCGGAAACGCCGAGCGCCCGCCTTCCGCGTAAGCGGACAGGCGGGCGCGCTCGTTTTCCCGGGGGGATCAGGCGGCGTTCTTGATGGCGGAGATGTCGAAGTTCAGCTTGACCTTGTCGCTGACCATGACGCCACCGGTCTCCAGGGCCGCGTTCCAGGTCAGGCCCCAGTCGGAGCGCAGGATCTCGGCGTTGCCCTCGAAGCCGACCCGCTCGTTGCCGTAGACGTCGGTGGCGCTGCCGTTGAACTCCAGGTCGATGGCGAGCGGCTTGGTGACGTCCTTGATGGTCAGCTCGCCGGTGATGCGGTACTTGTCACCGCCCAGCTGCTCGGCGCGGGTGGAGCGGAAGCTCATCAGGGGGAACTGCTCGGCGTCGAAGAAGTCGCCGCTGCGCAGGTGGCCGTCGCGGTCGGCGATGCCGGTGTCGATGGAGGCGATCTTGACGTCGATGGCGGCCGTGGAGGAGGCCGGGTCGGAGCCGTCCAGCTTCAGCGCGCCCTCGTGCTCCGCGAAGGTGCCGCGGACGTTGGTGACCATGGCGTGGCGGACGGTGAAGCCGATGCTGCTGTGCGCCGGGTCGATCGTGTAGTCGCCGGTCAGGGCGGCGAGGGCCGGGTCCACCGGGAGGGTCGCGACGGCGGTGGCGGCGGCGGTCTCGTTCTTGCGGCTGAAGATGCCCATGACGTGCTCCTTGATCAGATTTCCCGGCGGCGGGGGCGGGGCCGGATCCCGTGTTGTTGAACCTTCAACGAGAACGACGATAGACCTATTCCGTTCAACTTTCAACATCTAGGGAAGATGTTCACCCGCCCGGCCCCGACGCCCTCTGGCGGACGCGCGTAGAACTGCGGCACCATCTCCCTGCGCGCCACGCACCACCGCACCACCTGCACAGCCGTCCCCAACCGTCACGGTCACCCGCAGGAGGAACCCCCGATGAAGCACCGGTACCGCTCCGCCCTCACCGCCCTCGCGCTCGGCGTCACCGCCCTCTTCGCCCCCGGCGTCGGCGCCCTGTCCGCCCCCACCGACGCCCAGGCCGCGGTCACGGTCACCAAGATCAGCCACTCCACCGCGACCTCGATGTTCAGCTCCTCCGGCATCACCTGGTCCTCGTCCGGCGGCTGCTCGGACCGCAACAACGCCACGTGTACGTCCTTCGAGCAGCTCAACCTCGCCACCGCCCAGGGCGCCCAGACCCTGAAGAGCGCCAGCGGCTGCGCCCTGAACATCACCGGCGGCACCGAGACCGGCCACGCCAGCGGCACCTACTCGCACTGGAACGGCTACAAGCTGGACTTCGCCAAGGGCACCTGCGTCACCAACTACGTCAAGAACACGTTCACCTACATCGGCCTGCGCGGCGACGGCGCCCCGCAGTGGAAGTCCGGCGCCGGCAACGTCTACGCCGACGAGGGCAACCACTGGGACGTGACCTTCTACAACTGCGGCGGCTGCTGAGCCACCGGCTCCAGGCCCAAGCACCGGCTCCACCCCGAACCACCGGCTCCACTTGGACTAACCGGAGGGGGTTGTTGGACTGGCGGGGCCGTCGGCGGACGATCTCGTTGACGGTGCTCCGCCACCCCGGGCCAACTGGTGCGCATGTCGCACCCACACCCTCCCTCCGCCGCGCGGCGGCTGCGCACGGTCTGTGCGCTGGCCGCCGCCACCTCCGCCGTCCTCGCCCTCGCGGGCCCGGCCCGCGCCGGCACCGATTCCGGGGGCGAGCGCCCGACGACCGCCGCCACGGTCATCGGCTCCGCCCGGCTCTCCGTCGCCGTCGCCGAGGACTTCCCGCGCGTCCTCTCGTACACCGACCGCGCCACCGGCGCCCGGCTGCTCGGCAGCACCGCCCCCGTCACCCAGGTCGTCCTCAACGGCACCGGTTACCCGGTCCGGGCCACCGGCGCGCCCGTCGTGACCCGCGACTCCGCCGCGTACACCCTGGCCTTCCCCGACCTGCCCGGGGTCGAGATCGACGCCCGGCTGAGCGTCAGCGGCCGGGCCACCACCTTCCGGGTCACCGCGGTCCGCGACACCGAGGCCTTCCGGGTCGCCACCCTCGACATCCCGGGCCACGACCTGGTCTCCGTCGGCTCCGCCGACCCCGGGGCCGAGACCGCCTTCACCCGGCTCGACCCCGACTCCACCCGGACCGCCGACGTCTTCGCCAAGGTCACCGACGCCACCCCGGCCGAGCCGGGCGCCGTCGGCGCCACGTACGCGATCGTCAACACCGGCAGCCTCGCCGCGGCCGTCGAGTCCAACTCCTCCTACGACAATCCCTCCGGCCCCGCCGCCCGCGACGGCGCCCGCCTCTGGCACCAGGCCCGCAGGACCGGCACCGAGACCCGCGTCGGCGTCTGGTCCGGCCAGTGGACCTACCGCGGCGCCGGAGCCCCCGCGCCCGCGAGCGGCGACGCCCTGCCCTGGGCCAAGGTCGTCGTCACCCCCGACGCCAACGGCGACGGGCGCACCGACTGGCAGGACGGCGCCGTCGCCTTCCGGACCATCGGCGTCAAGGCCTCGGGCAGTGAGGGGACCCCCGACCGGGTGGTCGCCCACATCCCCTTCAACTTCGCCTCCCAGGCCACCCACCCCTTCCTGCGCACCCTCGACGACGTCAAGCGGATCTCGCTGTCCACCGACGGGCTCGGCCAGTTCGCCCTGCTCAAGGGATACGGCTCAGAGGGCCACGACTCCGCCCACCCCGACTACGGCGGCAACTACAACAAGCGCGCCGGCGGCCTCGCCGACCTCAACACCCTCCTCAAGGAGGGCCGGAAGTGGGGCGCGGGCTTCGGCGTCCACATCAACGCCACCGAGTCGTACCCCGAGGCGAAGAACTTCAGCGAGACCCTCGTCGACAAGACCAAGCCCGGCTGGAACTGGCTCAACCAGAGCTACTACATCGACCAGCGCCGGGACGTGAACAGCGGCGACCTCGCCCGCCGCCTCCAGCAGCTGCGCGACGAGACCGACCCCAATCTGTCCACCCTGTACATCGACGTCTACTACACCCACGGCTGGATCGCCGACGAGACGATGCGGGCGGCGACGGCCCAGGGCTGGAACGTCGCCACCGAGTGGTCCGAGAAGTTCGAGCGGAACTCCCTCTGGTCCCACTGGGCCAACGACCTCGACTACGGCGGCGCCACCAACAAGGGCCTCAACTCGCGCATCATCCGCTTCATCCGCAACGGCGAGAAGGACGTCTGGAACGATCACCCGGTCCTCGGCCAGACCGCCCTCGTCGACTTCGAGGGCTGGACCGGCGAGACCGACTACACCGCCTTCACCGCCAACATCTGGCAGCGCAACCTGCCCGCCAAGTACCTCCAGCACCAGCGGATCACCCGCTGGGACGGCGACGACATCACCTTCACCGGCGGGGTCCGCGGCACCGTGGAGAACGGCCGCCGCACCTTCTACGAGCAGGGCCGCAAGGTCCTCGACGGCGACGCCTACCTGCTGCCCTGGGACGGCGGGCGCAAGCTGTACCACTACAACAAGACCGGCGGGACGACGAGTTGGGCCGTGCCCGGCACCGGCGCGTACACCGTCTACCGGCTCACCGACAACGGGCGCGTGAAGACCGGCACCGTCCGGCCCGTGGACGGGCGCGTCACCCTGGACGCCGCCGCCGGACAGCCCTACGTCCTCTACCCGAACCGGGCGCCCGCACCGCGCGCCCCCCGCTGGGGCCAGGGCACCCCCGTCAAGGACCCCGGCTTCAACGACGCGGGGCTCCGCTCCTGGACGAAGACCGGCACCGTCACCCGGGACACCGACGCCCAGGGCCGCACCAGCGCGCGGTTCACCGGGCCCGCCGCCGCCTCCGTACGCCAGCGGATCACCGGACTGACCCCCGGCGCCCGGTACACCGCCTCCGCCCTGATCGAGGTCGAGCCCGGCGGGACCCGCCCCACCACGCTCTCCGTCGGCGGCCGGTCCGTGACCGTCGAGCGCTCGGTCCTTGAGGACCGGGTGGCCGCCGCCGACTGGAACGGCACCCGTCTCCAGCGCGCCAAGGTCACCTTCACCGCCGGGGCGCGCACCGAGCTCAGGATCGAGGCGGCGCCGGGCAGCGCGGCCACCGTCCGGATCGACGACGTCCGGATCGTCGCGAACGACCCCGCCGCGAAGGCCGGAACCCTCGTGTACGAGGACTTCGAGGCCGTCGACCAGGGCTGGGGCCCCTTCCTCAAGGGCGACGCGGGCGGCACCACCGACCCGCGCACCCACATCGCCCAGCTCCACGCCCCGTACACGCAGGCGGACTGGAACGGGAAGGCGATCGACGACGTCCTCGGCGGCGCCGAGTCCCTCAAGTCCCACGACGAGAACAGCGGCCTGGTCTACCGCACCGCCCCCTGGACCGTCCCGATGCGCGACGGGCGCGCCTACCGCGTCGCCTTCGCCTACCAGTCCAGCCACGCCGGGGCCTACGAGTGGGTCACCGGCTACGACCGCACGAGCGGCCCCGGCGCCCCCGTGGAGACCCGGCGCACGCCGATCGGGCAGCAGAGGACGACCGGGCACTTCTCCGAGACCGTCACGGCGGGCTGCGGCGACACCTGGACCGGCCTTCGCAAGCGCGCCGACGCCCCCGACGGCGCCGACTTCACGCTCGACGGCTTCACCGTGACCGACCTCGGCCCGGCCCCCGAGCGCCCCGCCTGCGGCACCCTCGGCGTCACCGCGCCCGAGACCCTGGAGCCCGGCCGCCCGAACACCGTCACCGCCACCTTCGGCAACGACGAGGCCGCCGAGGTCTCCGGCGCCCGGGCCACCCTCACCCTCCCCGAGGGCTGGACCGCCGAGCCCGCCGGGCCCGTCGCTCTCGCCCCGGTCGCCCCGGGCGCGCGGGCCGCCGCCACCTGGCGGGTCACCCCGCCGGTGGACGCCCCCTACCGGGCGTACGAGCTCGGCGCGGGCCTCGCGTACGAGACCGGCGACGGGCCCCGGAAGGTGACCGCCGCCACCACCGTCCGCACCCTGCCCCCGCCGCCCACCGCCGACAGCTGGGCCAGCGACCTCGACTGGACCTCCTCGGCCAACGGCTGGGGGCCGATCGAGCGGGACCTCTCCAACGGCGAGACCGGCACCGGCGACGGCGGCCCGCTGCGGATCGGGGGAGTGACCTACGCCAAGGGCCTGGGCAGCCACGCCCCGGCCACCGTCCGCTACTACCTGGGCGGCCGGTGCACCTCCTTCACCGCCGAGGTCGGCGTGGACGACGTCCAGACCAGCCGGGGCTCCGTCCGCTTCTCGGTGCGCGCCGACGGGACGGAGCGGGCGGCCTCCCCGGTCCTCAGGGCGGCCGACCCCGCCTGGGCGCTCACCGCCGACGTCACCGGGGCCGCGTATGTGGACCTCGTCGTCGGGGACGGCGGCGACGGCAACGGCAACGACCACGCGGACTGGGGGAACGCGCGCTTCCACTGCGGCTGAGTGCATAGGGCTGGTCGTAGGCGCAGCAAGACAGAAAGCGTTTGCTGTGCTCATTGATTGCGTCGGGCGACGGGTGTTAGACCGGGCGCCTACCGGTCCCCACCCCTTCCCCCGGGAGGCTCCCGTGCCCGTCCCCCGCGCAAGCGACTGGTCCCGCCGCACGTTCCTCGGCGCCGGCTCCGCCGCCCTCGCCGCCCTCGCCGCCCTCGCCCTCGCACCCCACGCCCACGCCGCCGACGAGCCGTTCGAGCCGTTCGAGACCCTGCGGCGGCGCTGGCTCGACCTCCAGCTCGGCTCCGGCTACGACGCCGGGGCCGAGCCCTACGCCGCGCGGCTCGCCGAGACCGGCACCCTCGCCCGGGGCTTCCGGGCCGCCATGGCACCCGCCGCGAACTCCCTGTGGCCCGACGCCCCCTTCGACCCGCCGGCCGGCATCACCCAGGGCTACGGGCGGCTGTGGACGATGACCCAGGCGTACGTCCAGGAGGGCACCGGATCCACCGGCGACCCCGCCCTCCTCGCCGACGTCCTGCGCGGCCTCGACCACCTCTCCGAGCGCGTCTACCACTCCGGCACCGTCCGTTACGGCAACTGGTGGGAGTGGCAGATAGGCTCCCCGCGCCTCCTGATGGACATCGTCGCCGCCCTCCACCCGCTGCTCGGCGCCGAGCGGATCGCCGCCGCCTGCGCCGCCGTCGACCACTTCGTCCCGGACTCCGCGATCGGCGCGTACACCGGCACCTCCACCGGCGCCAACCGCGTCGACCTGTGCCGCTCGGTCGCCCTGCGCGGGGTGCTCGGGGCCGACCCCGCCAAGCTGGCCCTCGCCCGCGACGCCCTCTCGCCCGTCTTCCCGTACGTCACGAAGGGCGACGGCCTCTACGCCGACGGGTCCTTCGTCCAGCACACCTGGGTCGCCTACTCCGGCACCTACGGCCAGGTCATGCTCGACGGCCTCGGCCGGCTCTTCACCCTGCTCGCCGGCTCCGCCTGGGAGGTCACCGACCCGAACCGGCAGATCGTCCTCGACAGCGTCGAGCACGCCTACGCGCCCCTCCTCTACGACGGCCTGATGATGGACAGCGTCAACGGGCGGGCCGTCAGCCGCGGATACCTGAAGAACGACGAGCGGAAGATCATGCGCTCCGACCACTTCCACGGCCAGGGCCTCATCGCCGCCATCGCGCTGCTCGCCGGCGGCGCGAGCCCGGCCGAGCGGACCCGCTGGCACGCCCGGGTGAAGGGCTGGATCGAGCGGGACACCGTCTCCCCGGTGCTCGCCGCCCGCCAGTTCGGCGTCGCCGACCTCGCCCGGCTGCACGCCATCGCCGCCGCGCCCGCCCCGGCCGCGCCCGAGCCCACCGGGCACCGCCTGTTCGCCGCCATGGACCGGGCCGTGCACCGCCGCCCCGGCTGGGCCGCCAACATCGCCATGGCCTCCGAGCGCATCGCCTACTACGAGTGCGGCAACGGCGAGCACCCGCGCGGCTGGCACACCGGCGCCGGGATGCTCTCCTGGTGGACCGGCGGCCGGGGCGACCAGTACACCGACTGGTTCTGGCCCACCGTCGACCCCTACCGGCTGCCCGGCACCACCGTCTCCACCAAGCGCCTCGCCGACCGCGCGGGCGGCGAGTGGGGCGCGGCCCGCCCGGCCGTGAAGTGGGTCGGCGGCGCCACCGACGGGGAGTTCGCCGCCGTCGGGCAGCACCTCAAGGGCCTCGGCTCCACCCTGGAGGCCCGCAAGTCCTGGTTCTGCGCCGCCGACACCGTCATCTGCCTGGGCGCCGGGATCACCGCCCGCGACGGCGTCCCCGTCGAGACCGTCGTCGACAACCGCCTGCTCGGGGAGGCCGGCACCGAGGCCCTCACCACCGGCGACGGCTGGGCCCACCTCGAAGGCCACGGCGGCTGGGTCCTTCCTGGCGGTACGGGGGAGCTGCGCACCCTGCGCGAGGACCGCACCGGCGCCTGGAGCGACATCAACACCACCAGCTCCACCGAGCGCCGCACCCGCCGCTACCAGACCCTCTGGCTGGACCACGGCACCGACCCGGCGGACGCCTCGTACACCTACCTCCTGATGCCGGGGGCCTCGCCGCGCACCCTCGCCGCCCGCGCCGCCGACCCCGGCTGGCTGCGGATCCTCGCCAACGACGCGGCCCGGCAGGCCGTCGCCGTGGCCTCCCTCGGACTGACCGCCGCCAACTTCTGGCAGGCCGGTACGGTGGACCGGCTGACCGTGTCCGCGCCCGCGAGCCTGCTGCTGCGGCGGCGGCGCTCCACGGTGTCGCTGCGGGTGAGCGAGCCGGTGCGCTCGGGGCAGCCGTTCGAGCTGGTCTGGGACCGGCCGGTGCGCGCGGTGACCGCCCACGACGACACCGTGGAGGTGCTCGCCACCGGCGCGGGGCTCCGGCTGCGGATCACCCCCGGTACCGCGGGGGCCACCCACCGTTGCGAGGTCCTTGTGTAGGAACCCTACAATCACCGGGGGTGTCTGGCTGTTGACTCGGCCTGGTGGGGCAAAGGTTCTGTAAGGCCCCACCAGGATTCGACACGGGAGACTGTACGGAGTCGACGGCGGGGTTTCCTTGGATGACTTCGTAGGGTCGGTACATGACCGTTGTGGACCAGATCCCGAGCGAGCCCGCTGACGCCCGTGGCCGTGTGGCCGAGCTGCACGAGCTGCGCGAGCAGGCTCGGCGTGGCCCGAGTGACCGAGCGACCGAGGCCCAGCACGCCAAGGGCAAGCTGACCGCTCGCGAGCGCATCGAGCTGCTGCTCGACGCCGGTTCCTTCCAGGAGGTCGAGCAGCTCCGCAGGCACCGCGCCAGCGGCTTCGGCCTGGAGGCCAAGAAGCCGTACACCGACGGTGTCATCACCGGCTGGGGCACGGTCGACGGCCGCACGGTCTTCGTCTACGCGCACGACTTCCGGATCTTCGGCGGCGCCCTCGGCGAGGCCCACGCCACCAAGATCCACAAGATCATGGACATGGCCATCGCGGCCGGTGCCCCGCTGGTCTCCCTGAACGACGGCGCCGGCGCCCGTATCCAGGAGGGCGTCTCCGCCCTCGCCGGCTACGGCGGCATCTTCCAGCGCAACACCCGCGCCTCGGGCGTCATCCCGCAGATCTCGGTGATGCTCGGCCCGTGCGCCGGCGGCGCGGCCTACAGCCCCGCCCTGACCGACTTCGTCTTCATGGTCCGCGAGACCTCGCAGATGTTCATCACCGGACCGGACGTCGTTAAGGCGGTCACCGGCGAGGAGATCACCCAGAACGGCCTCGGCGGCGCCGACGTGCACGCCGAGACCTCCGGCGTCGCGCACTTCGCGTACGACGACGAGGAGACCTGCATCGCCGAGGTGCGCTACCTCCTGTCGATGCTCCCGCAGAACAACCGCGAGAACCCGCCGACCGTCGCCTCCGAGGACCCGGCCGACCGCCGCTCGGACGTGCTGCTCGACCTGGTGCCCGCCGACGGCAACCGCCCGTACGACATGCACAAGGTCATCGAGGAGCTCGTCGACGACGGCGACTACTTGGAGATCCACGAGCGCTGGGCCCGCAACATCATCTGCGCCCTCGCCCGGCTGGACGGCCAGGTCGTCGGCATCGTGGCCAACCAGCCGCAGTCCCTCGCCGGTGTCCTCGACATCGAGGCCTCCGAGAAGGCCGCCCGCTTCGTTCAGATGTGCGACGCCTTCAACATCCCGATCATCACCCTTCTGGACGTCCCCGGCTTCCTGCCCGGCGTCGACCAGGAGCACGGTGGAATCATCCGCCACGGCGCGAAGCTGCTGTACGCGTACTGCAACGCGACCGTGCCCCGGATCTCGCTGATCCTGCGCAAGGCGTACGGCGGCGCCTACATCGTCATGGACTCCCAGTCCATCGGAGCCGACCTGACGTACGCCTGGCCCACCAACGAAATCGCGGTGATGGGCGCCGAAGGCGCCGCCAACGTCATCTTCCGCAAGCAGATCGCGGAGGCCGAGGACCCCGAGGCCATGCGCGCGCGCATGGTCAAGGAGTACAAGGCCGAGCTCATGCACCCGTACTACGCCGCGGAGCGCGGCCTGGTCGACGACGTCATCGACCCCGCCGAGACCCGCGAGGTACTCGCCAGGTCCCTCGCGATGCTCCGCACCAAGCACGCCGACCTGCCGTCCCGCAAGCACGGCAACCCGCCTCAGTAAGAGGAGCCCCCCGAAGTGACCACGCCTGCCACAGCCAACCTTCTCCGCGTCGAGAAGGGCCACGCCGACCCCGAGGAGCTGGCCGCCATCACCGCGGTCCTGCTCGCCCGCGCCGCCTCCCAGCCCGACGAGCCGGCCACCGCCCACGGCCGCTCCACGGCCGGCTGGCGCCGCCTGGAGCGCGAGAACGGCTTCCGCGCCCCGCACAGCTGGCGCTGACGCTCGCGCCGAAGGGCCCCGCACCGATGTGGTGGGGGGCCCTTTGGTGTGGGGGCCTACTTGTTGAGCGGGTGAGGGCGCCCGTCCGGGGTGCGGCAGTCAAGGAGACGCAGCTTCACAGGGAGACCGGAGACATCCTCGGGCAGAACGCACGATCGTGCATGGACCCATGGGGTCAATGGTGATTCTTGAGCGAACCGGGGATTCCACTTACTGAGGTCGTACCCGAAGAGCAAGAGGACGAGCGATGCGCTCAGGTGGGTCAGATCATCGAGTCCACGCAGCCGCCCATTGCCTTGGAGCGTGACATGAACGAGACGGGTGAGCGAGGTCAGCACGGTCAGGTCGTGGCCGGCAGGAAGGCTCCCCAGCAACAGAGCTTCCAGATGCGACCAGGAGCGCAGCGGAGACAGGTCGGCATCCCCGTGGATGTCGCTCATCCACAGTCCGTGCAGCGGAGGCAGTTCGGTCACGCGCGAAAGCGCCTGCTCGAACCGGTAGTCCACAGTGACCCAGCGCACGTCTCGGAGCCGGGTCAGCGGCGCCCATTGACCGGGATGCGTCAGATGGACGGCGAGGTCGTCCAACGGGAGCTGCCGTAGCACCGCCTCGGCGTAGGCGTCGGCGTCGAAGTATTCCCAGGCGCGGATGATCGCCCGGTGGACGTCCTCCCTGTCGTCGCTCGCGTACCGTTCCAGCCGGGCGAACGCCGCGTCACCCCCGATCCTGGCCACCGTGTGCACCGTTGCCGCCGCCGTTGCACTGCTCAGCCCCTCAAGCGTGGGCGGCAACCGTCGAATCAGCGGCGAACCGACAGCCGCCAGCGAGGCGACCTCCCCGCTCCGCCTAGGCGGCACCAGCCGCACCATGGCCTCGTCCAGCCGTCCCGCCACCGCCTCCGGAATCGCCGCCATCGTCTCCTGGCACGACGCGGCCACCAGGCGCAGCGGCCTGGCGTGCCGGAGTTCGGTCTTCGCGCGGTCCAGGATGCCGCCGAGCAGTTCCTCCTGCTGGGTGCGGTTCGCGTGGCCGGCGGCCATGATCACGGTCTCGCGCCACAGGTCGAGGTGGGCGCGGCCCACCAGGTTGCCGATGCGGTCCTCGCCGGCGGCCTCGTGGGCGGCGAGGTACTCCTGGAAGGTGCGGTGGACGAAGTCGACGCGTCCTTCCACCGGTGAGCGCAGCACCCCCGACCGGTGCAGCAGGTGGTCCAGTACGGCGGCGCCGTCCAAGCCCTCCAGGTGGCGCATCGCCGCCAGCTTGGCGGTGAGGTGGGCGGCCGCCTGGGCCGTCCCGATCTCGCTGCGGCCGTTGTCGGAGAGGCGCCAGGCCAGGTCACGCAGCAGGCACAGCTTGTCGGTGAGGGTCAGCGCGACCGGCAGCTCGCTGCGTACGACGCCCCGGTCCGCGTCCCGCTGCTGGACGAGGACTTCGAGAGCCATCCGGTACAGCTCCATGCGGTTGCGCGGAAGCTCGCCTCGCCGGGCCAGGTGCAGCGCGCACAGCAGGGCGGCGAGCAGCGGGTTCATGGCGAGCGACTGGAGGTGGGGGCGGTCCTGGAGGCTCGTGAGCAGGAGCCGTTCGTAGCGGGAGAGCTCCTCCTCGGGGCAGGGCAGGTCGTCGCCCTGTCCGCGTACGGCCGCGTGCCACTGCCGGACGAAGGCGGTGAGGTCCGACGGGGTCATCCGCTCCAGATGGAACGGCGTGAACTTCTCGTCGCGGAGCCAGTCCACCCGGGCCGCCGCCGGGCGGGAGGTGACGACGATCCGCGTGTCCGGATACAGGCCGAGCAGCCCGCGCAGCCACTCCCGTACCGCCCGGCGCTCGCTCGCGAGCAGCTCGTCGACGCCGTCCACGAGCAGCAGGGCCCGCCCCTCGCGGAAGACGCGGTGCATCCAGCTCTTCGGCATCACTCCGGCCAGCTGGCCGAACTGCCGGTCCAGCATCGCCTCGGGCGGTGGTGGTGGGGCTCCCGCGTACTGGCGGAGTTTGATCACGACGGGGATGAGGCCGTTCCAGTCGGCCAGCGCACCGGTGAAGGCGCCCCGGGCGGCGGTCACCGCGAGCCATTGGAGCAGCGTGGTCTTGCCGGACCCGGCCTCACCGCGCAACAGGACCTTGCAGGAGTCCTTCAGCGCGGCCTCGACGCGCATGCTCGACGCGCGCTCCGCCTCGTGCCTCTCCCACTGCCCGGCTCCGCCGCGCAGCACCGGACGGGCGCGCGCCGGCCGCCGTTCCCCGTCGTCCTCCGAGGCCCGCAGGCTCACGTACGCCACGGAGAGGCGGGTGCGCGGGGCTCTGTCGGAGGGACCGAGGCCGAACAGCTCGATCTCGTCCATGGAACGGCTGACCAGGCTCAGGTACTCGCGGCGGAAGGCCTCGTCCTCGCCGGTGCCCTCGGGCGCGTACAGGGACCGGGCCGGCAGGCGTTCCAGCACCTTCTCCAGCTCGTCGCCGAACGAGGTGGCCCTGGCGAGCAGTTCACCCACGGCCCGCTCCGTGAAGACGGGCAGCCCGCGCAGCACCCGGACGTAGCAGTCGCAGCACTCGTCGAGGAGCACGTCGTAGAACCGCGTCTCCGCGTCGGAGAAGCCGACGGGCACCGGCGCCGACCGGCGGATGCGCCGGGCCAGTTCGACGGGGTCCGCGTCCGAGCCGAGGATCGCCTCGTCCGACAGGTCCGCTCCGGCGAAGGTGCTGATGACCGCCTGCTGTACGGCCGCGCGCCCCTCCGTGGTCAGATCCCGGAACTCGTGTTCGAGCAGGGGCTGCATCCGGCCGGCCACCGCGTCCGCGATCTGCTCGAACTGGCGGGTCAGGCTCCGCTGGACCCGAAGTCCCGGTATCCGTACGCGGATCAGCTCGCTCATGGACGAACCGGCCCGCTGCTCCCGCTCCTTGGGGGCCAGCCACAGTTGTACCGCCCGTGTCGCCACTGTGCTGCCCAGCCGGATCGCGGTCGCCTCTGCACTCATGACCGCATTCTGGTGGAGCACGGAAAAGGGTGGGGTCGTTTGGGGAGGCGGGCGGGGGGGGGCGCCCCCCCCACAGGGGGGCGGCGCGCCCCCACCCGGGGGGGGGGGGGGGTGAGCCCGGG
>NZ_JBEOUE010000031.1:0-76418 GCF_040303965.1 Streptomyces sp. NPDC094032
GGGGGGGGTGGGGTTGGGGGGGGGGGGGGTGGGGTCGGGGGGGGGGGGGGGGGGGTTTGGGGGGGGGGGGGTGGTGGGGGGGGGGGTGGGGGGGGGGGGGGGGGCGGCCCCCCCCCGCCCCCCCCCCACGACGGGTGGCCGGGATCAGGGAGTGGTCAGCCCGAACCAGTACTCGAACGTGTCGAGGAGGCCGTTGAGCGTGTTGAGCGGTGCGATCGTGCCGCTGGTGATGGTGAGCGCGCCGGAGGCGAGGAGCTGGTCGGGGGTTGCGGCGGCGATGGCGAGGTCGTTGAGTCCGGCCCTGGTGATGGTGTAGACGGCATCGGTGGTGGGCTTGAGCGTGCCGGGGTACTGAACGAGGACTCCGCTGCGTACTTGCAGCGTGTAGGTGGTGGGGTCGCCCGGGATGCCGTTGGTGATGGTGAGGCCGATGGTGAGGGAGTGGTCGGCCGCGTTCGGCCCGTTGAGGCGGATGCCGAGGTAGTCGAAGAGCATGTCCAGCGGCATCGCGGCGAGGACCGGCGGGGTGATGATCTGGGGCGAGGGCAGGGCGACCGGGCTGTCCGCTGGACGGACGCGCAGCTCGTTGGCGGCGGCGAGGTAGAAGTTGCGCCAGGGGCCGCTCTCGGCCTGGTAGCCGAGCTGTTCGAGGATGTCGGCCTGGAGGCCGCGGGCGGCGCTGTTGGTGGGGTCGGCGAAGACCACGTGGGTCAGGAGTTCGGCGGCGAACCGGTAGTCCTGCGCGGTCTTGGCGTCGTCGAAGGAGGCCCGGGCGATGTCCACGACCTTGTCGGCGCCACCGAAGGCATCGACGTACCGGGCGCCGGCCTCTTCGGGCGGCAGGGCGTGCAGGTGCGCGGCGTTGCCGTCGTACCAGCCGAGGTAGCGCTGGTAGACGGCCTTGGAGTCGTGGTTGACGGTGCCGTAATAGCCCCGGTTGAACCACTGGCCCGACAGGGCCTGCGGTACGGCGTTGTCGAGTTCCTCGCCGATCTCCGGCATGGTCAGGCCGTGGTTGGCCAGCCGCAACGACTGGTCGTGCAGGTACCGGTACAGGTCGGCCTGCGAGGTCAGGAACGAGCGGACCGTCCCGGGTGCCTCCTCGCTGTTCCAGCGGGGCCAGAAGTGCGAGGCGAACAGGGAGTCGGAGCGGTCGGCGTACCAGTCGGCGGACTGGATCAGGAACTCCGACCACGCCTTGGCGTCACGGACTTGGGCGCCGCGCAGGCTGTAGAGGTTGTGGAGGGTAGGGGTGGCGTTCTCCGCCATGCACAGGGCACGGACGTCGGGGAGGTAGAAGTTCAGTTCGGCCGGGGCCTCGGTGCCGGGGGTGAGCTGGAACTCGATCCTGACGGGGCCGAAGGTGTGGACGATGCCCGGCGCGGCGATGTCCGAGGTGACGGTGAAGGTCGGGGCGAGCAGACCCGAGGTGCCGAGGGAGTTCGTCTTGCCGAGCCCGGCGTCCACCTGCCCCTGCGCGGAGCGCTCCAGCAGGGAGCCGTACATGAACTGGGCGCGGCGCTGCATGGCGTTACCGGCGTATACGTTCTCGCTGACGGCGTGCTCCAGGAAGCCGTCGGGGGCGATGATCTCGACGCCCGCGGGGAGGGCCCGGTCGTCCCACAGACCGAGCACGCCGCCGTAGTGGTCGATGTGGGAGTGCGTGAAGATCACCGCGCGGATGATCCGGTCACCGCCGCGGTGCTCGCGGTAGAGCGCGAGCGCGGCGGCGGCGGTCTCCTCACTGATGAGGGGGTCGACGACGACGATCTCCCGGGAGGCTCCGGTGGGGTCCTCCAGGAAGGTGATGTTGGACAGATCCATGCCCCGGACCTGGTAGACGGCGTCCGCGACGACCTCGAACAGACCCACGTTCATGTTCAGCAGGGCGTTGCGCCACAGGCTCGGGTTGACGCTGTCCGGGGCATCACCGGTGAGGAACTCGAACGGTGCCAGGGACCAGGCGGGCACCGGGCCGCCGCCCTGCTTGTCGACGGTGAAGTCGGCGGGCAGCGGCGCGATCAGGCCCTGGGCGGCGAACGCGGCCTCGGCATCAGAAGCCGGGTCGGGAACGACGACGGACGCGTTCAGATCGCGCGTGAGCGCGGTGGCGGGCTTGGTCGGAGCACGGTCGGGAAGAACCACGGGCGTTTCCACACCTTTCAACGGCTGGACGTGCGCGAAGGGTGACCGGTACGGGTGCACGGGAAATGATGAAGCGGGGATGCACGACGCACTGACATCCACCCCACCTCGGGTACGTTCCGTAGCGGTCCGCACGCGCACAGTACGGGTGCGCTGTCGTGAGTCTGAAGCCCCGTTCCGGACAACCCGCCCGGCGAAACCGGCCGAGCGCCGATCTCCAGCCATGCCGGACGGTCTGTCCGGCCAAGACGACGGCGTTCGGCGTTCGGCGTTGGCGCGCAGCGTCTGTGGCGGGTTGGGGGTTACGGCTTACTGAGCCACAGGTCGGGGCCGAAGACTTCGTAGTGGATGGTTCGGGGGCTCAGGCCGTGGTCGAGGAGGTCGGTGCGGACGGCTTTCATGAAGGCGAGGGGGCCGCAGAGGTATGCGGTGGTGTTGGGGGTGGGGGAGAGGCGGGTGATGTCGGCGAGGCCTTCGTTGATGTGGTCGGCGACGGCGTCGAGGTCGGGGTGGTCGGTGTCCTCGTACCAGAGGTGGAGTGAGGCGTTGGGGAGGCGGTTGGTCAGTGTGGTGAGTTCGAGTCGGTGGGCGTGGTCGGCGGGGGAGCGGTCGGCGTGGACGACGGTGACGGGGCGGTGGGGTGTGGTGGCGGCCAGGTGTTCGAGCATGGCCAGCATGGGGGTGATGCCGATACCTGCCGAGGCGAGCAGGAGCGGGCTTTCGCTCTGGTCGAGGAGGAGGTCGCCGAAGGGGAGGGAGACCTGGAGGGTGGTTCCGGGGCGGGCGTGGGTGTGCAGCCAGGAGGAGACCTCGCCCTCGGGGACGCGGCCGTCGGCGGAGTACTCCCGTTTGACGGTGATGCGCCAGGTCTTGAGGCCGGGTGCCGTGGAGAGGCTGTACTGCCGTATCTGGTGGGCCCCGTCGGGCAGTTCGACCCGTACGCTGACGTACTGGCCGGGGACGAACGGGCCGGTCGGTGTCCCGTCGGCGCGGCGCAGGACAAGGGAGACGGCGTCGGGGGTCTCCTCGTGGCGGCCGGTGATCTCCATGGTCTGCCAGACGGCGCCGTCCTCGACCCGGGCCTGCGCGTACAGGCGGGCTTCCAGGGCGATGAGGGCGTTGGCCATGAGCCAGTAGACCTCATCCCAGGCTGCTGCCACCTCCGGGGTCACGGCGTCACCGAGGACCTCGGCGACGGCGTTGAGAAGGTGGCGGGCGACCAGCGTGTACTGGTCGGAGGTGATGCCGAGCGAAGCGTGTTTGTTGGCGATGCGGCCCAGGATCGCGTCGGGACGCTCGTCGGGGTGGTCCACGAGCGCGGTCGCGAAGGCGGCGACGGCGCCGGCGAGCGCCTCGCGCTGGGTGCCGCTGGCCTGGTTCGCCCGGTTGAACAGGTCGCGGAGCAGTTCGGGCCGTTCCTCGAACATGCGGCGGTAGAAGAGTTCGGTGATGGTACCGAGGGACGCCCCTACGGCGGGGAGTGTGGTGCGGACGATCTGCGCGGACCGTTCGGACAGCATGCCGACTCCATAGTGGTAACTGAGATGCGTGTTTTTGGTGTGAGTCACCGTCGGTGTCTCTTCGGTGCTCGCATGACTGACCGGACAGCGGCTCATCGTGTGACAGCCGCGGAGGCTTCCTGAGAGCGAGAACTCCTGCACGATGTCGCTGAATAGTGCGGGTCGTGTCGCTTTCCGATGCCAACAGTGTCATTTGGTGTGGTGAAGTGCGCTAGGGTGAACGCAGTGTTTCCGGTGCCTAGGTGCGTACTGCGCGTACTGCACGAACGCGTCGGAACACTGCCGCACCCGCCCCCGCTGCCGCATACGCTGCGCGGAACCGGGCGGCTGTCATGGCCCCCCGGACGCCTTCGAACCCCCGCGAACGGCGTCCGGGGCTGCGGCCGGGCTCTTTTCCGGCCGGCAACGCGCAACGGGTGCGTGTGTCGTCGGCGTGGCATCCGTCGTCGTGTGTCACACGTCCTGTACGCCGTGTTCGGCGGCGCGGGCGGGATCACGGTTCCAGGAACGCAGCTTGTCCGGGTTGAGGACGGCCCACACACGGGTGACCACACCGCGGGTGACGCCGAAGCTGATGACGGCGGCGACCCGGTCGCGGTGGCGCACGACGATCGCGGTGCGGCCGTTGGCGGGGCGCAGTTGCAGGGTGGTGTGGGGCCGTGGGGCGAGCAGGGTCAGCAGGGCGCGGGCCACGTGCCGGCTGCCGTGTACCGGGCCGGGGAGGGTGCGAACTTTGCCGCCGCCGTCGAAGTACGCGCTGACGTCCGGCGTCAGCAGGGACTCCAGGCGCGCGGCGTCCAGCGTGGCGCACGCCCCTCGGACGGCGTGGACGATCCGGTCGTGTTGGCGGGGCGTCGTGGCATGCGTCCGGTGGCCGCGTGGGCCGGTGCCGGTACCGGCCGCCATTTCGCCCCACGGGCCGGACGACGCACCCGCCGTCTCCGCACCCGCCGTCTCCGCAATCGCAGTCTCCGCGACCGCCTGCTGCGGCACGCCCGGGACGTCGTCGGGGAAGAACACCGCCCGTTCGGCCGGGGACAGTCTGTCCAGCGCGCCGCGCAGGACATCGCTGATCTCCTCCGTCAGCGCCCGGTCCACTTCGGCGGCAGCCCCACCGGCGATCCCCGAGGAGCCCTTGCGCAGGGGCAGCCGGGCCAGGCAGATGGTGCCCGTGGTCCTGGTCAGCCAGGTGCGCGGTTCGGTGATCCGGGTGCGCTGGGCGTCGGTCAGGCCGTACCAGCGCCGGTAGGCGTGGGTGACGGCGTCCTCGGCCTCGGGGCCCGTGCCCAGCATCCAGGAGGCGATGTCGAGCAGATGCCGCCGCTCGTCGAGCAGTTCAGCGATCGGCACTGTCTCACCGGTGTCACTCATGGGGCGTCCTCTCCTCCTGCACCCTGCAACGCCCCACCACCGCGGTGGCCGCAGCGTTCCTTGCACAGCAGACCGGGCAGAAAGGGCACCTGTGACATCGGCCTGCGCGCACGGAACAGGCCCGCCCCGCAGGCCGGCCGGCGTGGCGCGGGAGGCCCGGGTCACACCGTACGGTCAACGCGAGGAAACACACGGTGTGACAAGATGAGATCTCCCTTTCCCCGAGACGCAGCCGTCTCTTGAAGAAGGAATCACTCATGCCTGCCATCCTGATCCACGGCGTGCCCGACACCCACCACGTATGGGACGGTGTGCGCCGGCACCTGACCAGGACCGACGTGGAGGCCTGGGACCTGCCCGGTTTCGGCGCCGAGCGTCCCAACGGCTTCGGCTCCTCCAAGGAGGAGTACGTCGACTGGCTGATCCGACGCCTGGAGAGGGTCGGCGAGCCGGTGGACCTGGTCGGTCACGACTGGGGCTGCATCCTCACCCTCCGCGTCGCGTACCTGCGCCCCGACCTGGTCCGCACCTGGGCCGGCGGCAACGGGCCGGTCAACTCCTCCTACGTGTGGCATCCGTTGGCGAAGATCTGGCAGGACCAGGTCGAGGGCGACCGCTTCATGCGCGATCTGCGCGCGGAGCCGTTCGCCGCGGACCTGGCGGCCGGCTTCGACGTACCCCTGCCGTTGGCCCAGGAGATGGTGGGTCGTGTGGACGAGCCGATGAAGGACTCCGTCCTCAAGCTGTACCGCTCCGCCGTCACCATGGGAGCGGAGTGGGAACCGGGACTCTCGGCCGTCTCGGCGCCCTGCCTGGTCTTCTGGGGAGCGCTCGACCCCGCGTGCCAGATCGAGTTCGGGCGCAAACTGGGCGCCTCGCTGCATGCCTCCGCCGTGGTCGAGATGGACTGCAACCACTGGCCGCCGCTCCAGCGCCCCGCCGAGGTCGCCCAGATCCTCGAGGGCCACTGGAACTCGCACGCGAGTCACTGACCACCTATCAGGCAGGTACGGCGTCCCCCCTCCGCAGTGGCCGGGTCACGGTGTCACACCTAGTGTTCGCGACCGGTCTACAGGGGGAAGACCTAGAGGAACAGAGGACACCGTGCGTGAGATCCTGATCGTGGGTGGCGGTTACGCGGGTTTCTACACCGCGTGGGGCCTGGAGAAGAAACTGCGGCGGGGCGAGGCGCGCGTCACCGTCGTCGACCCCCGCCCGTACATGACCTACCAGCCGTTCCTGCCCGAGGTCGTGGCCGGTTCGGTCGAGGCCCGGCACGCGGCGGTCTCGCTCCGGCGCCACCTGCACCGCACGCGCCTGGTCGCGGGCTCGGTGACGCAGATCAGCCACGGCGCGCGCACGGTCACGGTCCGCCCGGAGTTCGGGCCCTCCTTCGACCTGCACTACGACGTGCTGGTGGTGACGGCGGGGGCGGTCACCCGCACCTTCCCGATCCCGGGGCTGAGCGACCAGGCCTACGGGCTGAAGCACGTCGAGGAGGCGGTGGCGATCCGCGACCGCCTCCTCACCTCGTTCGACCGCGCGGCCCTCCTGCCGCACGGACCCGAACGCAGCAAGCTGCTCACCGTCACCGTCGTCGGCGGCGGATTCTCCGGAGTGGAGGGATTCGGTGAACTGCTGGCACTGGCCGCCGCGCTGCTGGAGCGGTATCCGGAGATCGACGTGGACGAACCGGCCTTCCATCTCGTCGAGGCGCGCGACCGCATCCTGCCCGAGGTCACCGACCGTCCGGGCGCCTGGGTGGTGCGTTCACTGCGGAAGCGGGGGGCCCAGGTGCACCTGAACACCCAGCTCCTCTCCGCCGAGGACGGACGGGTCCGGCTGTCGGACGGCACCGAGTACGACTCGGGCCTGCTGGTGTGGACGGCGGGCAACGCCGCCAACCCCATCGTGCACAACCACACCGACCTGCCCGTCGACGAGCGCGGCCTGCTGACCGTACGGGCGGATCTGCGGGTCACCACGGACACCGAGGTGGTGCCCGACGCCTGGGCGGCGGGCGACGACGCGTCGGTGCCCGATCTCGCCGCGGGCCGGCCGGGCGCCCGCACCGTGCCCAACGCCCAGCACGCCGTCCGGCAGGGCAAGCGCCTGGCGAAGAACATCCTGGCGTCGCTGCGCGGCCGTCCGGCGAAGGACTACGTACACAGCAGCCTGGGCGTGGTGGCCACACTGGGACTGGGCCGCGGCATCTTCCAGTACCGGGGCCTGGTCATCAAGGGGTTCCCGGCCTGGCTGATGCACCGTGGATACCACGTCCTGGCGATACCGAGCTGGGAACGCAAGACACGTGTGTTCGCCGTGTGGGCCACCGCCGTCCTCTACGGCCGCGACATCGTCTCGCTGCTCTCCGTACAGCACCCCAGGCAGGCCTTCGTCTCCCGAGGTGAGCCGCGCCGCGGCGAGGAGCCCGCGCAGCCCGAGGACCGGGTCAGGGCGTGACGGCGCGGTAGAGCCCGCGGCCGGCCCGCCGTACGCGCGAGGCTCCGACCAGCCGGTCGAGGGTGCTGCGGACGGCGTTGATGCTGCCGCTGTCGGTGTCGCGTCCCAGCGCGGACGCGACGTCGCGGGCGCGGACCTCGCGGTCTCCCGCCTCCGCGAAGTACGCCAGGATCTGCTCCGTCAGCCTGCCGTACGTCTTGCCCTCGTCGTCGCCGTCGGCGGCGGCGCTCGGGACGGCCTTGGCAGCCTTGACGGCCTTCGCGGTCTTGGCGGCCGGGCGCGCGCCGGCGCGGCCGGAGGACGCCGCGGCGCGCGCGGTCCTCGGCCGCGCCGGGGACGGCACGTCCACGGGGGCGGGCGGGGCGGCGGGAACGGGGGACGCCGGGGCCTGCACGGCGCCGGGCATCAGGGCCTGAAGGGCGTCGAGCGCCCGCTGCACGGAACCGAGATGCGCGGTGACCGCGGCCAGTTCCCGCTCCAGCGCCTGCTTCTGGATCTCCAGCCGGGCCAGGTCCTCCTGGAGGCTCTCGGCGGTGCTCTCGATGTTGCGAGCCGTCTGGGTCACGGAGCCCATGGGTTCCTCTCGTCCTCAACCCTGTGTCCTGGCGGGACCGCTCGATGTCCGGGTCCGCCACCCGGCACGGCACCGGGGGATGGTGCCCGACATCATATGCAGCGGCCCCGCCGACCGAGAACAGAGCGGGCGGACCCGTACAGAACACACCGTTGTACGCGGGAGCCGAGACGCCAGCTCGTTCGGCCCGCCCGGCCCGCCCGGCCCGCCCGGCCCGCCCGACAAGGCTGGCCGGGCCGAGCCGCTTGTACGGGCAGGGGCGGTCAGGGACGGCCCGCCGGCGAGGAGGTGAGTCCCGTGCCGCTTCCTTCGCCCGGCGGCGACTCGCCGTCACCGCTCGCGGCCATAGGCCGCTCCAGGCGCCGGATCCGATCGCAGACCGCGTGGATCTGGGCGTCGACCTCGTCGATCGCCTCTCGGAGTATCCCGATCCGCCCTTCGAGGACGGCGGCCTCCGCGGCCAGCGAGACGGTGACGGCGGCGGGATCGGCCGGGCGGTCGGCGTTTCGCGTCATCCTCGCCGCCCTCCCCGGCCCGTGCCGCAGCCGCGGTGGACGGGCCTCGGGGGACCGGCGGCCGCCAGGACGCGGCTGATGTCTGTCCCTGCCATGCTCCTCCTTCGTCGCCGCAGGGCCCGCGGCGCAGCGCGCCGCGGGCCGTCCGTACCCGCATTGACCGGGCAGTGAAGGGAGCTGTGACAGCCGGCTCGTTACGGCAGCTCGCAGCCGGGGGACGCGGCGTCCCGGGAGAAGGGGGCGCCGTGCGGCAGGACGTAGAGGACCTCAAGGACGACGTCCGTCGCCCCCCGGTTCTCACCGATGTGCACATGATCAGCGCCCGACGGTTCCTTGATGAAGCTGCCCTTCCCGTACACGCCGTCGGACGCGCAGGAGGAGTCGAAGTGGCTCAGCGTGCCCTGCTTGACGCGGGCGTACAGGGTGCCGTCGTGGAAGTGCCACCCGGTCGCCTGTCCGGGCGGAATGGTGACCTCGCGCAGGATGTAGTCGGTGTCACCGATGGTCCGCTGGGCGAGGACCCTGCCACTGACCCCGGGGCCGCCGGGGGTGGCCTGCGCGGCCCCCGGAACGAGAGAGAGCCCTATGAGGCAGGCTCCGACGACAGCGGCACGTGCTGTGGTGCGCATGATGATTCCCCTTTTTGGAACGTGAGAGTGAGCGGCGGCCCGGGCAAGAGGCTCCAAGGGGCGGCCCGCCCACACGACACACTGTATTGCCACTAAATAGGACCGAGGAGTGCGAGTCTGTGTGACAGTGTGTTGGGCCGTGCGGCGGAAAGGGGGAGTGGGGTATGGAGCACATCGGTGACACCGTGCCGCTCACGGAACTGCTCGACGAGCGACGGCACTTGGTGGAGGTCGCGCGGTGGATGCTGGGCAGTCCGGTCGCGGCCGAGCGGGTCACCGACGAGGCGTACCGGGAGTGGTACGCACTGCCCGACCATCAGCGCTCGCGCATCCGCACGCCGAGGATCTGGCTGACCCACGTGGTGGGCGGTCTCGCGCTGGCGCGGCTGTCCCCGCCGGGCCCCGACGCTGACGCGCGTACGTCGTCCGTGCCCCGTGGGCAGCCGCGCGACGCCGGTCCGGAGAGCGAGGCCGACGAGGTGCTGCTGCGCGCGGTGGGCACACTGTCACCCGCGCAGAGAGCCGCGTTCGTCCTCGACGGCATACTCGCGGCGCCGGCGCGTACGACACCGCGCGACGCGGCGCGATCCGTCGCGGACCGGGCCGATCCGGCCGCCGCCGCCCGCGACGGTCTGCGCGCCCGCAGCGGCCGCCCGGCATCGGGACGCCGGCAGGAGCAGACCGCGCGGGCCGTGCGGCAGGCGTGTGCCGACGGGGACCCCGTCGGCCTGCGCGCGGTACTGGCCGACGACGTCATCGCGTACTTCGACGGCGGGGGAAAGGTGCGCGCGCTGACCACGCCCGTCATCGGCGACGAGCACGTCGCGCGCAACCTGCTCACCCTGCTGTCCGCCCAGCCGCGCACCACCGTGGACACCTGGCCGGTCAACGGACGAGCCGGGCTGGTCGCCCGCTGGCACGAACGGGTCGCCGCGGTCATCACCCTCGACCTGGTCCACTCCCGTGTCGCCCGGATCTGGGTCGTCCTCAACCCCGACAAACTGCGTGCCTGGAACAGCGCGGCCCCAGACCGTATATGACACATCGTCAGTACGAGCTGAGGGCGGCCTCGCGCGTCTGTGCGCGGGAGCGGAGCAGAGCGGCGATCTTGCCCGGGCTGAACACCCACATCACCTGGTGGATGCCCCGGTGCGTGGCCGCGACGGTCATGAAGGTACTGGCCCGCCCGTCGCGGTACAGCAGGACTCCGCCGCGGCCGTTGGCCTCGACCCTCTCCACCTCGACCGTCGGCCAGAACCTCGGATGGGCGGTCGACAGGTTCGCCACCCGGGCCCGGCCGATCACCGGGACGCGGGCCGCCCCGCGCATGCCGTTCCCGTCGGACAGACTGACCGCGTCCGGGGCGAGCAGGGCTTCCAGCGAGGCGACGTCCCCGTGCCGGGCCGCGGTGACGAACGCGTCGAGCAGCCTGCGGTGTTCGGCGGCGTCGACACTGTCGCGCTGGTCCTCGGAGAGGTGCTTGCGGGCCCGGCTCACGATCTTGCGCACGTTGACGGGGCTGAGCCCCAGGATCTGCGCGATCTCCGGGTAGGAATAGTCGAAGGCCTCCCGCAGCACGTAGGCGGCGCGCTCGGTCGGCGGGAGCTTCTCCAGCACCAGGAGCAGGGCGAGTTCCAGCGCCTCCGCGCGTTCGGCGCCGGCCTGCGGGTCGATGCTGGTGTCGATGGGTTCGGGCAGCCACGGACCGATGTAGGTCTCCCGGCGTACCCGGGCCGACTGCGCCACGTTGATGGCCAGCCGTGTGGTGGCGCTCGACAGGAAGGCCGTGGGGCTGACCACCACGGTCCGGTCGGTGTGCTGCCACCGCAGCCACACCTCCTGGACGACGTCCTCGGCTTCCACCGCGCTGCCCAGCACGCGATAGGCGATGCCGAACAGCCGCGGCCGCAGTTTCACGAAGACGGTCACGGCCTCATGCAGGTCGCCTTCCACACGGATCGTCTCTGCGTACATGTCCTCGGTCTCCGTTTCCTGTTGCCGGTTCCAGACGGAGGCGAGGCGCATGCCGGGATCCGCCCGGCCCCGTCGCACGGGCCCGGTCCGCGGCGCCCGGTCCGCGGTGCGCGGTCCTGCGGGAACCTCCGTTCCAACAGACCGGACACCCAGGGAGTTCGTTACAGGTACGCGACGCACTTTCTGCCACATTTCGACGGCCCGGCGCCGATGTCACACATGGGCCGATCCTTCGGTCCTTCCCAGTGACAGGTGGTGGCCCCTCGCCACCAGCGTGTGAGGTGGAGGTGTTCCATGGATTGGCGAGACGGCGGCCTGTGCCTTCGGGAGGACCCGGATCTCTTCTTCCCGATCGGCAACATCACGAGCGGCCCGACAGCCCTTCAGATCGACGAGGCGAAAGCCGTCTGCTCCCGGTGCCCGGTGGCGCGGCAGTGCCTGTCGTGGGCCGTCGGAGCGGGCTCGGTGGAGGGCATCTGGGGCGGTACGACGGAGGGCGAGCGCCGGTCCATGCGCCGGCGGGCGATGCGTCGGCAGGCGCAAGCGGCTGCGTGAGCGCGGCCCGGACGACTTCGGGGTGGCACCGGCGACGGTGCCACCCCGAAGTGCTTGGTGAACGGAGAAGGGGGCCCGCCGTGATCACGGCGGGCCCCCTTCGTCGGTACGGCGCTCACCCCGCCGCCGCTGCCCCGGTGCGGGATCAGCCCTGCTGCTGCGCCAGCCAGTCGGCGAAACGGGTCTGCGCGATGTGCGCGTCCGGACCGGGCAGCAGCGTGTCCTCCTTCAGCTCGGCACCGAAGTACGGCGCGTGCACATCGGACACGACCGTGCGCGGGTCGTTCTTGGCGGCCAGGCCCTTGCCGATCAGCTCGTCCAGCCGGAACACGTCGGGGCCGGCGACCTCCACCACCCCGTTGACGGGGGTGCCGACGGCGGTACGGCCCACGGTCGCGGCCACGTCGTCGGAGACGACGGGACGGATCCTGACCGGTGCCAGGCGCACGGTGTCACCGTCGGTCGCGGACTCGGCGATGCCCTTCATGAACTCGAAGAACTGCGTGGCGTGCACGATCGAGTACGGGATGCCCGAGTCCTTGATCAGCTCCTCCTGGGCCTGCTTGGCACGGAAGTAGCCGCTCTCCTGGAGCCGCTCCGTACCGACGACGGACAGGGCCACGTGGTGGGTGACACCGGCGTCCGCCTCCGCCTTGAGGAGGTTGGTGGTCGAGGTGCGGAAGAAGTCCATCACCGCGTCGTCCGCGAAGGACGGCGAGTTGGAGACGTCGATCACGACCGACGCGCCGGTCAGGACCTCGGCGAGACCCTCGCCGGTGAGGGTGTTGACACCTGTGTTGGGCGCGGCCGGCACGGCCTCGTGACCGTGCTCGGTGAGCTTGGCGACCAGCTTCGAGCCGATCAGTCCGGTACCGCCGATGACGACGATCTTCATGAGGGGATCCTTTCGGGAGTGTGAGGTTGTCGCGAGGACAGGGTGTGCAAGGAAAGACCGGGTTCCCCTGCCATGTGTGACACGGCGGGGTTCCCCTGCCGTGTGTGACACGGCCGTGAGGTGTCCGGCCATGTGTGACACGGCCGTGAGGTGTCCGGCCGGTCCGCGGCTACTCGACGAGCTTTCCCTCGCTGGAGACCTCGGCCATGAGGGAGGTGATCTCCCGCGGAACGGGGGGAATGCTCTCGTGGGTGACACCCGTCTTCGGGGACCAGACGAGGTTGACGCGGAAGGCGGGGTCCGTCTCGGGGAAGTCGCTGCGGTTGTGACAGCCGCGCGTCTCCCGGCGCTCGAGCGCCGCTTCGAGCGTGGCCCGCGCGGCCATCGCGGACGACTTCAGGTCGAAGGCATGGGCGAGGTCCTGGAAGCCGGCGATGTCGGGGTGCACCCCGACGTCCTCCATGCGCTTCTCGATCAGGTCCAGCTCCGCCAGACCCGCGCGCAGGCCCTGCTCGTCCCGGACGACGCCCGCGTGCTCGGTCATGGTGTCGCGCAGGGCGCGCTGCAGGGCGCGGACGTTCTCGGGACCGTCGGCCGCGAGGAGCTCGTCGACCTCGGCACGGGCCCCGGCCACGGCGGAGGCGCTGCGGGGCTGCGCCGTGAGCGACTGCGCGTAGGCGGCGGCCGCCTGCCCGGTGATCCGCCCGTACACCAGGAGCTCGATGAGGCTGTTGCCGCCCAGACGGTTGGCGCCGTGCAGTCCGCTGGACGCCTCGCCGATGGCGTACAGGCCGCGGACGTCGGTGCTGTGGTCCTCGGGGCGGACCCAGACACCGCCCATCGAGTAGTGGGCCGTGGGCGCGACCTCGATCGGCTCGCGCGTGATGTCGAGCATCTGCAGTTCGAGGAGGGTCTGATAGACGCGGGGGAGCCGCGCCATGATCGTCTGTCGGGGCAGATGCGACACGTCGAGCCAGACACCGCCGTTGGGCGTGCCGCGCCCCTCCTTGATCTCGGTGTAGGACGCCAGCGCCACACGGTCGCGCGTGGACAGTTCCATCCGCTCGGGGTCGTAGCGGCTCATGTACCGCTCGCCGTCCGCGTTGCGCAGGACGCCGCCCTCGCCGCGGGCCGCTTCGCTGACCAGGGTGCCGGCGGCGTTCTCCGGCTCGATGATGCCGGAGGGGTGGAACTGCACCAGCTCCGGGTCGCGCAGCCGGGCACCGGCCTCGACGGCCAGCCGGAACGAGTCGCCGGTGTTCTCGTCGCGCCGCGAGGACGTACGGCGCCAGATACGCGTATGACCGCCGGCCGCGAGGATGACGGCGTCCGCGTGGATGAGGTAACGGGTGCCGTCGTTCAGGTCGAAGCCGTAGGCGCCGAACACCGCGCCCTCGTGGACCAGCAGGCGGGTGATGTAGACGGTGTCCAGCATCGGGATGTCCAGCCGGCTCGCCCGCCGGATCAGCGTGCGCTGGATCTCCAGGCCCGTGTAGTCGCCGGCGAAGGCGGTGCGCCGGAACGTGTGGGCGCCGAAGAAGCGCTGCGAGATGCGGCCGTCCTCCTCACGGGCGAAGTCCATCCCGTACCGCTCCAGGTCCTCGATGCCCAGGGCCGCGCCCTGGGCGACGATCTCGGCCGTACGGGGGTCACCGAGCAGATAGCTCTCCTTGAGCGTGTCGGCGGCGTGCTGCTGCCAGCTGTCCTCGGGATCCATCGTGGCCAGCGCCGCGTTGATGCCACCGGCGGCCAGTGAGGTGTGGGTGTCCTCCTTGGCCCGTTTGCCGACGGCGATCACGTCGACGCCGGCCTCGGCCAGCTCGATCGACGCCCGCAGGCCGGCTCCGCCGGTGCCGATCACCAGCACCGTGGTGGCCAGACGTTGTTCGGTAAAGGACACGTTCACTCCCGTCGCTCTGGGTGGGTCACGGACAAGTGACAGGGCCGGGCGACGGTTTGTGACACGGATACCGGTGCGCTGAACACAGCCCGCGTGCAGGTGTCACAGCTTCGCCGCGTCATCGGTCACATAGGTGAGCTCGAAGCCCTGAGAGGAGCAAAAGGGGATGACGTATGTCATCGCGCAGCCCTGTGTCGACATCAAGGACCGGGCGTGCCTGACCGAATGCCCGGTGGACTGCATCTACGAGGGCGAGCGCACGCTCTACATCAACCCCGACGAATGCGTCGACTGCCACGCCTGCGAGCCCGTATGCCCGGTGGAGGCGATCTTCCCCGAGGACGAGCTGCCGCAGCACTGGGCACACTACCGGTCGGTCAACCAGGAGTTCTTCCAGGGGAGTCCGCCGCAACAGAGCGCCCCGCGCCCCGCGCCGGGAGACCATCCCGTGGTCGCGGCCCTGCCGCCGCAGCACGCGCGCAAGAAGGACATCTCCGTCTTCGCCGTCCGCAAGGAGGAAGCGGCCGACGCGGACCCGTGGTTCCCGCTCTGAGCGGTCAGGGAGCGAGGGTGATGGTCGTCGGGGTGCCCCTCCAGGCCATGCGCGCGTACGGACACAGCGCGTCGGCCCGCTCCATCAGGCGCGAGGCCGTCTCGCGCGGCACACCGGGCCACTCCACCACCAGGTCGACGTGGAGCAGATAGCCGCCGTCCCCGGGATCGCGCCCGAACGCGACGGTCGCCCGGACCGACACGGCGGCGGGGTCGAGCGCCTCCTGGCGCGCCAGCAGGCTCAGCGCGCCGTGGAAGCAGGCCGCGAACCCGGCCGCGAACAGCTGCTCGGGGTTGGTCCCCCGCCCGCTGCCGCCGAGCTCGGCGGGCATCCGCAGATCCAGGTCCAGGGCGCCGTCGGACGAACGCGCCCGGCCCGAGGCACGCCCGTGCGAGGCCGCCCCGCCGACGACGGTCACCGTCGTCGTGTAGAGGGGCGAGAACGCGTCTCCGGTGTAGTCCTTCTCGGTGGACAGGGCGGGCAGCTGGAGCGGATCGGTCACGGCAGGACTCCGGTCGTCGTGGTGAGTCGTCCGCCGTGCGGTATACGGGCCGGACTACTCCATGACCGGGCAACGGCCCCTCCTGTGACGCCGCCCCAGGGGGGGAGGAGGGGGCCGAAGGCCGGTCAGCCCGCCAAAGAGGCCACGTACGGCGCCAGTTTGGCCGGGTTCATCACCCACATGACCCGGTCGACGCCCTCCTCGCGGATGCTCAGGGACAGCAGGGCGACCGGTTGCCCGCCCGAGGAGATCAGCACCGCCGGCAGGCCGTTCGCCTCGACCCACCGCACGTCCGTCCCCGGCCAGAACAGCGGGGCGAACGCCGCGAGGTAACGCGACACATGGGTCCGTCCCACCACCGGGATCCTGGACGCGCCGCGGGTACCGCCGCCGTCCGAGTAGCTGACGACGTCGGCGGCCAGAATGCCCTCCAGGACCGCCAGATCGCCCGTCCGCGCGGCGGACAGGAACGTCTCCAGCAGACGACGGTGGGCGGTCCGCGTGACGCGCGCCGTCCGCTCGGCGGCCAGGTGCTTGCGCCCCCGGCTCACCAGCTGACGCGCGTTGGCCTCGGTCGTCTCCAGGATCTCCGCGATCCGCCCGTAGGGGTAGTCGAACGCCTCCCGCAGCACATAGGCGGTGCGTTCCACCGGGTTCAGCTTCTCCAGAAGCATCAGCACCGCCAGCTCCAGGGCCTCGGCACGCTCCGCTCCCAGCTGCGGATCCTCCGTGGTGTCGACGGGATCGGGAAGCCACGGCCCCACATACGACTCCCGGCGCACCCGTGCCGACTGCGCCAGGTTGATCGCCAGCCGCGTGACGACCGTCGTCAGGAACGCCGCGGGCTCCTTCACCCTGACACGGTCGGTGTTCTGCCACCGCACCCATGTCTCCTGCACGACGTCCTCGGCCTCCACCATGCTGCCCAGAACGCGGTACGCGATGCCGAAGAGCTGCGGGCGTACCGCCAGGAAGTCCTCCATCGCCTGATCAAGGGGGTCGGGCCGGTTGCCGGCGTGCATGAAGAGTCCCTTCTGGCGTCGTGCGCACCATCGTACAAGCGGCGCTGCGGGCCAGTTCTTCCCGGCGGCACACCGTGTCACGAATCAAGGGCGCACACGGTCATGCCTGCGTACGGCAGAAGACGTACGGCGGAGTACATACGCCAGAAGACGTATGGCAGAAGACGTATGGCAGAAGACCAGGAAGGTGCACACAGTGTGGGAGACGGTGTCCATGCGTACCCCCCTCGACGTGGAACACGGCTTGCTCACAGTGCTCTTCTGTCTCGTCGCGGCGCACGCCCTGTGGCAGGGCCTGCGTCCCGGCGGCGCCGGGCGGAGCGAGCGGGCGGACCACTTTCTGCACGCCGCCATGGGCGGCGCCATGGCGGTGATGCCCTGGGGCCCGGGCCGTACGCTGTCCGGCAGGACGGCAGTGCTCCTGTTCACGGCCGCCGCCGTGTGGTTCCTCCTGCCCCGCCCGGCCCGCCGCACGGCGCACGCGACGGCGGCGCTCACCGCACGACTGCCGGCTGCGGCGGGCATGGCGGCGATGGCCTGGATGCTGCGCCCCTCCCACGGCCACCAGCACGCCGCCACCGGACACTTCGGTCACGTCACGGCACACCCCGTCCAGGACACCGTGGTCACCACGGTCCTGACCTCGTACCTCCTGGGGTACGCGATCTGGTCGCTGACCCGGACCATGACCCCGCCCCTGCCCGCCGCCACCACCGCCACGGCCGCCGCCCGCGCACACGCCGCGGCGACGACGGATCCGTACGGGCCGACACGCCACGGAGCGATGGCGCTGGGCACCGCCCTGATGCTGCTCATGCCCCACTGAGCCCCTCACAGGGTGCCGACGAACGCCTTGCCGCGCATCAGGAAGTCCGACAGATAGCTGTCATGGGGTACGCCGGGAGCCATCCAGCAGGTCGGGTGGTCGCCGACGTACACATTGGCGACGGTGGGCTCCGCCAGCAGCGTGTCGAGCAGGGCCCGGTCGCGGGTGAGGGCCGTCAGGACGAGGGTGTCCCGCAGCGCGGCGGTGCCGTCCGCACGGCTCCAGGGCGCCACCCACACGCAGGGGAAGGGCAGTTCGGCCCGCAGCTGCTCGGCGTCGGCCCGATCGGCCTGGTGCACCGCCGGGCGCAGCACGGCACTCCCGTCGCCGAGGTCCTCCACGATGCCGTCACCGCCCAGCCAGGATCGGGTCCCGGCCGCCACCAACCGCAGAAAGGAGTCCAGGGCCCGGGCCCGCTCCAGACCGCACACCGGGAGCACCGCCCGCTCGTCCTGCGGCGGCAGACCGGGCAGTCGGGACAGACGGGCCGCCAGGGCCTCGGCGAGCGGTGCCGGATCGCCCTCGACGAGCACGGCGGTGGCGTTGACGCAGGCGGTGCCGCCCTCGCCGACGACCGACGCGACGATCGTGTCGAGGTGCCGGCGCCAGTCGGTGTCCGCGGTGACGAGGATCTTGCTGCGGCCGGGCCCCTGCGGCAGCACACGGGGGTCACCGGCGTACCGGGCGACCACGTCGTCACCGCCGTACACCACCGCGCGGTCCGCGCCGCGGACCAGCACGTCGGCGGCCCGGTGGTCGCTGGGCAGCAGCACCAGCTGGTCCTGCCGGACACCCGCGCGGTGCAGCGCGGCGACCAGCCGGTGCGGGGTGAACGGCTCACGCCGCGAGGGGCGCACCGCCACGCGGTAGCCCAGCGCCAGGGCCTCCAGCCACAGCCGGTGGACACCGGGGTGGTTGCCGGAGGCGTTGACCGCGAACACATCACCGCGCCGCGCCCACACGGCGTACCCGCCGCCCATACGCCCGGGGACGGGCCCGGGGCCGGGTCCGTCCCCGGGGAGCGTCCCGCGCGGCCGGCCCTCCTCCGCCGACGACCGCGCCAGGGCCACGAACCGCGCGGTGTCCCGGGTCGCGGCACGCACCACCGGCAGCGGAATCCCGCAGGTGCGGCTGACGAGGTCCTCGTACATACGCACGTCCAGGCCGCCGACGGTCCCGGTGGCGAACTCCTCCGCGGCCGCCGCGAGGAGCGCGTCGATACGGGACGCCGGCACCGGCTCGGCCGCGCGCAGCGCGGACAGTGCCCGCGCCACATAGACCGGCGGCACCAGGCTCAGCCGCGCCACCTCGGCACCGGTCACGTCCCGCACCGCGCCCGGGACCCGCGTACGGTAGGGGCCGCGGGGGCCCAGGGCGTCCAGGTGGACCGGCGCGGGAGTCTCGGCGGCCGCCATCAGTACACGCCCTCGATCACCCGGGCGCCCTCGACGGTGGGCACCGGTGCCACGTCGGCCACGGCGTCCCCCGCCTGCCCGCCGGACGGGCGCACGCGCAGCGCCGTGTCGCGTTCCGCGTTGTTGGGGATGAGCATGGACTTGCTGACATGACTGACGATCACCTGGCCGCGCTCCCCGAACGCGACGGGTTGCCGGGTGCCGGGGGCGACGACCGACAGGAACACGTACGGTGACACCGGGTCGAACACACAGGGCTCGTCGGGGCCGGGCCCGACCCGTTCCAACAACGCGGTGAGCATCATGGTGTTGCCGTACATGCCGATGAGGGGCGTGTCGGGGAAGACGTCCGTGGCCAGCAGGTGGCGGGTGTCGGGGTCCATGTGCGTGCCGCCCCAGACGATGGCCCGCACCGTGCCGTTGATCCGCTCCAGGAGGTCGTCCTCGCGGGCGAAGCGCTCCAGCAGCGGGGTGGTGGCGGCCAGGACGCCGATGTCCTGGGTCGCCAGGATCCGCCGGCACTGCTCGACCAGGTGGTCGGTGTAGGCCTCGGCCTCCTCGGCCCGGCCCGCGGCGATCAGCCTCCTCACCCACCGCGGGTCCATGTCGACGCTCAGCGCCGGGCCGCCCAGGGACCGTGCCGCCCGCTGCAGGACGTCCCCCACCAGGTGCGGGCCGGTCGGCGCCACGGTCAGCCACGAGGTTCCCGTGGGCAGGCCGTGGGCGCGCAGCCGCCGGTCGACGTGCGCGGTGCTGTGCGCCACCCAGTCGTCGAGCTGGACCACGCGCTTGGGCGCCCCGGTCGTCCCGCCGCTGTCGAAGACGTTGACGAGCCGCACGCCGCCGCCGTAGCCACGCGGGACCAGGTCCGTCACCGGGACCTCGCGCAACTCGTCGGCGAGATCGGGGAAGAAGGCCAGGTCGGCCACACCCCTGACATCGTGCCGCGGGTCGAAACCGAGCCGGCCGGCCCGCTCCAGCCAGTAGCGCGAACCGGTCTCCGCGTCGAAGTGCCAGTGCATGGCCGCGCGGACGAACTCGTCCGGGTCGACACCGTCGAACGGTCCGGCGTCCAGGACGGCGGCGGGCTCGGGGGACATGGCTGATCCTCTCGGGACGGGGTGAACGGGCACAGGAATCCGGCGATGCCTCACGCGAGCAGGCTCCGCAGAGGGACCTCGGGGTCGCACAGCAAGGGGTCGTCGACCTGGGCCCCCGACTCCACCAGGGCCCGGACCTGCCCGATGACATCCCCCACGTTGACGCTCATGCCCGCCACCACGCGCCGCCCGGACATCCAGAACGCGACGAAGCGCCGCTCCTCGCGCGCACCGCGGAAGACGACCCGGTCGTAGCCGCCCGGCTCCACGTACCCGGTGTACTCCATGCCCAGGTCGTACTGGTCGGTGTAGAAGTACGGCAGCCGGTCGTACACCGCCTCCTCGCCGAGCATGCTCAGCGCGGCGGTACGCGGCTGGTGCAGGGCGTTGGCCCAGTGCTCCACCCGCAGATGGCGGCCGAGCCGCGGGTGGTGGGCGTTGGCGACGTCACCGGCGGCGTAGATGTGCTCGGCGGAGGTCCGCAGGTGCGCGTCCGTGACGATGCCGTCGCGCACCTCCAGGCCCGCTTCCTCGGCAAGGCGCACGTTGGGCGTGATGCCCACCCCGACCACCACGGCGTCCGCGGGCAGACGCGTCCCGTCGGTGAGCACCACACCGTCCGCGCGTCCGCCGCTCCCGGTGATCCGCTCGATCCCGGCGCGGGTACGCAGGTCGACACCGTGTTCACGGTGCAGCCCGGCGAACACCTCGGCGGCCTCGCGTCCCAGGACCTTCAGCAGCGGCAGTTCGCCGTGCTCGACCACGCTCACGTGCGCCCCGGCCGTCCGGGCGGCCGCCGCCGTCTCCAGGCCGATCCAGCCGCCGCCGACCACCACGATCCGCGCGCCCTCGGTGAAGACGGCCCGGAGACGGTCGCTGTCACCCAGACGCCGCAGATACAGCACGTTGTCCAGCTCCGCGCCCGGGACGGCCAGCCGCCGGGGCGTGGAACCGGTCGCCAGGAGCAGCCTGTCGTACGGCACGCGACCGCCGTCGTCCAGCGACACCGTGCCGCCGTCCCGGTCGATGGACGTCACGCTCCGGCCGAGCAGCAGGTCGACCTCGTTGGCCTCGTACCAATCGTCGGGGTGGACGCGGACCGACGCGCGGTCCTCCCTGCCCAGCAGATAGCCCTTGGACAGCGGCGGCCGGACGTAGGGCCGCTCCCGCTCGTCACCGATGACGACGAGGGGCCCGTCGTGACCGTGCGCGCGCAGTTCCTCCGCTGCCTTGCCGGCGGCCAGGCCGCCCCCGACGATCACGAACCTCTTCACACGCGACATGTCGAATCCAGTCCCAGAAGGTACGGCGCGCACAGCGAGCCGGATGGAGGGGTCGCCCACAAGACCGTGCGGCAGGCCCGGTTGTGACAGCGCCGATGCCCTGGGGGGGCATGCCGTACGGGTGCCCCCCCAGGTCATCGGCGCAGCGTCACGGCCAGCAGTTCCGCGTCCTGGTGACAGGCCAGCGGGGCGAATCCGTACTGCGCCAGTTCGCCGAGCAGCCGCTCGCGCGTGGCGGGCCACATCCAGAACGTCTCGCTGTGCTCCCGCAGCACGCCCTCGGCGCCCCTGACCCAGTAGTCGGCGCGGGCGCGGATGCGGTAGCCGGCGGCCGACAACGTCATGCGCCCGCCGTAGACGTGCTCGCCGACCCGCTGGTCGGCCAACACGCGCACGACGGTACGGGCCGGGGGCCGGGCCGGCGGCAACTGCACGAACAGCGCACCGCCGGGCGTGAGAGCCCTGCCGATGGCGGGCCACAACCTCTCGCGGACGGCGGGCGGCAGACAGCCCACCATGTTGTGACAGACGGCCACGTCCGCGACCGCGCGCAGGCCCGCCTCGTCCAGGGGACGCGGGTGCACGGTGACCCGGTCCCGCTGCTCGCAGGGCAGGGCGGCGAGCCGGGTCAGCAGGGACGTGCGCATGGCCCGGGCCGGCTCGACGGCGTGCACGCCGACCCGCGAGTCGCCCAGCGCCAGCATCGTCACCCGCCCGGTACCGGCCCCGATGTCCAGCACGCCGCTTTGGGCCCGGGCGATCTCACGGCCGTACAGGCGGCGGACCCGCGCCTCGTCCGTGTCGGCCTGGAGGATGTCGTAGAACTCCGCGGTGACCGCGTAGGACTCGGATTCCCGTCGGGTGCCCGAAGGTCGGCTGATGACAGTGTGCATGCCCGACATGACAATGAATGGGCAGGGAGTGTGACAGCCGGGGTACAGGAAGCTCGGGCGAGATCGACCTGGGGCGGAACACCTGGCCGAGGAAACGCGGCCGGGCGTTCCGTGTGAGCGGCTACGACTCCGCGGTCAGAGTTCGCCGCGTCGCGCGAGCTGGTTCAGCACGTTCTCGCGGATGATCTCGTTCCTGTCGTCGCGCAGCCCTTCGAGGACATCCCGGGCCTCCGGGCCGGGAATGGCGCCGAGAGCCCAGATCGCCTTCACCGCGAGTGCCCGGTTCTCGTCCCAGTCCAGGTGCTCGGGGACCCAGTGGGTTGCCAGGGCCATTGTCGGCACCGTCCTGGGCGAGCGGAGCCTGCCCAGCATGCGCACGATGTCCTCGTGGTCCCTGTGCCATTCGGCGGGGAACAACTCGGTCAACGGCTCCAGGAACTCCTCGACGGAGGCGTCGGCCGCGGCATGCACGATCAGCGCCATCTCGACGTCGTCGGCGTCCTGGCGCTCCATGGCGTCCCGGAGCACCCTCAGCGCCAGGGCCTCACCATCGGCCTCGCCGAAATGGGCGAGCACCTCGTCGAGCGCGCGCGTCGGGCCGTCCCCCAGTCCGACCGCCAGACCCATGATCAGCTCCTGCTCCTCGGGGGTCACTGCCTGCCCACCTCCCACGCGTTGAACGCCCCACCCTGGGTGGACCCTAGCAAGATCATTCTCGGCGGGCGCCTCCCGAACTCGTGAGCATCGACTTGGCCGCCTTCGGGACGCCTCCCGCGCTCATCGACAAACGACTTCCGTTCTCCGGTTGTGGCTCAAGTTGTGTGATGTCGTCGCGCTGAGTGATCAGTCCTCTTGGATAAATTCAGAGCGCTGGGTGCGGGTTGCTCGTATGATCGCTGGCGGGATGGGGCTCGTAGCGCAGCGGTTGTCGCGCCTTCACCGCATGTGGGAGGACGCCGGTTCGAATCCGGCCAGCCCCATCCCACTCGGATTCATGCCAGCAGGACGCGCTTCCGTAGGAGTTGAAAGCCTGCGCGTCCGAACATTTGGCGCTTGAGCATTTTGATGCGGTTGACGTGGCCTTCGACGACGCCCGAGTTCCAGGGCAGGGTGAGACCGGCGACAACGGCGTCGCGGTCGCGCTCGATTCCTGCGGCGAGGGTGTGGAGGCTGGGGAGGTCGTCTTGCCTCACGGCGGTGAGCCAGTCTGGCAGGAGCTGGCCCTGGCGCTCGGTGAGCATGGTCGCGAAGGACCGGACGTGCCTGGTGAGTGCGTCGATTTCGGGGCAGTTGGCCCGGACGTGCTTCAAGCGGAGCTGTTCGGTCTCGGAGAGGGTTTCCGGGCGACGGAGAACCACCCGGCGACGATCCGGGGCGAAGGCGGACGGGCCGTCACCGGCCGTGGTGAGGTGGGTTTCTGGCGGAGGTAGGCCCGGACCCGCTGGTAACTGCCCGTGTAGCCGAGTGGGACGATCTCTTCCCACAGTTTCCAGGCGTTCGTGCCGCCCTCGCTCCAGCGGTCGTCGAGGTAGGGCTTGTACTCGTCGAGAACCGAGCGCCTTGTCTGCCACTGACCGGTGAAAAGGTCTTCTGGCCTGGCAGCGTCCGCGTACCGTTTGACGGTTCGGCTTGTCATGCCGAGCTGCCGCTGGATCGCGCGGCGACTGTGCCCCGCCTCCACCAGGGCGTGGACCGTGGCGTGAACGGTCCGGGTTCGGTCGGCAAACCGGTGGCCGGTCGGCCAAGGCGAGTCGGAAGATTCCGGCTCCGGCGTCTCAGGAGCCTCGGGCACCAGGACGCCCAGGCATCGGCGGTGCTGGGCGATACTCCGCTCGGCGGCCTCACTGAGGTTGTGCCAGAGGTGCCACCGGTCTGCGACCTGGACGGCCTGCGGGGCGCCGACCGCGGCGCCTTCGGCAAAGAACGGCGCGCGGTCTCGGCAGACCACCTCGATTCCGGGCCTCTGGGCCAGCCACGCAGCCAGGGTCGACGACTCCCGGTCGGGTAGCAGGTCGACGGGGCGACCGGTCTCGACGTCCACGAGGACGGTGCCGTAGTGGCGGCCCTTGCGGGTGGCGTACTCGTCGACGCCGACCACCCGCGGGGCGGGCGCCTCCGGTTCTGGGAGCGCGGCGACCAGTCGCAGGACCGTGCTTCGGCTGACCGCCCCTCCCACGATGGCGCCAGGCGGGCACCGGCCCGGCCGGCCAGAGCGAGACCGATCGCCGCCAAGGTCGAGCGGAGGCGCTCGGTCCGCTGACCGTTCCTCCGGGTCAGGCCGGGTATCTGCTCGACGAACGTGCGACGTTCGCACTCGACGTTCCGACAGGCGAACCGGCGGACCCGCAGTCGAAGAACGACCCTTCGTCCCGCGCTCGGGACGTCAGAGGGGAAGCGCAGGTAGGAGCCGTGCACCTTGGCTGACCACGCGCCACAACCCGGACACGCAGCGCCCACCGTGGTGCATCGCGCATCAACACGCACTATCGCGATGTTCACGTCTACCGAAAGCACCGCGACGTCCGCGATCGAGGGGAGCAACAGCTCTTCCAGTCGGAACAAGATCTCATTCACAGCCACGAACTGTCGGCCCAGTCACTCGTGCCACTGCTCGTTTTGAGGCAACTTCCCAGGCAGTCCGAGAGGGTTCAGCCGTGACTCACAGTGCACGGATCGCACAACCTGAGCCAGAACCGCGTTCTCGTGGACAAAGCCACTGTACCCACCACCGCCCGCTGTCACAGAACCACACGGTACGCAGTCAATGGTCCGGCTCCGCCCGTGGTCTTCCCCGCCCCGGACCGGTGGCCCCGAGACCGTCGTGAGAGCGGAGTACGTCGTCATGACCGCGCGTTCCCCCCAGGTATGGCTGCCGGAGAAGTTCGGCCGTCTCGCCGATCTGCCCCCGGGCCTGGACTATGCCCGCTGGGACGGCCGTTCGGCCTTCCCCACGGACCCCGCGGAGGTGGAGTTCTACGTGCCTCCGCTGACCAAGGACATCGATGTCATCGCCGGGCCGCTGGCCCGCATGACACGCCTGCGGGCGGTGCAGGCGCTCAGCGCCGGCACCGATGAACTGCGGGCACGACTGGACCGGCTGCCCCGCGAGGTGACCCTGTGCAACGCGCGGGGAGTCCCGGCCGCCGGCACGGCGGAGCTGGCTCTGACCCTGATCCTCGCCTCCCTGCGCGGCATACCGGAATCGCTCCGCGCCCAGGAGCGCGAGGACTGGGACCCGCAGACCCACTCCACCCTGTACGGGCGGTCCGTGCTCATCGTCGGCCACGGCGCCGTCGGCTCCGCCCTGGAGGACCTCCTGGCCCCCTTCGGGTGCGCCGTCACCCGCGTCGGGCGCCAGGAGCGGGACACGCCCCAAGGGCCGGTGCGCGCAGTGTCGCTGCTGCCCGGGCTCGTCGCGGACGCGGACGTGATCGTGCTGTCCACCCCGCTGACCGCGGCGACCCGCGGGCTCTTCGACGCCGCACTGCTGTCCCGCGTGAAGGACGGCGCCCTGCTCGTCAACGTCTCCCGGGGCGCGGTCGTCGACACCGACGCCCTGCTGAAGGAGGTGCACGGCGGCCGGCTGCGGGCCGCCCTGGACGTGACCGACCCCGAGCCGCTCCCGCCGGGGCATCCGCTGTGGACCGCGCCCGGCGTGCTGATCACCCCGCACGTCGGCGCCTTCACCCCCGATCTGTGGCCGCGCCTCGAAGCGCTGATCCGACGGCAGCTGGCCCACTTCGCAGCGGGGGAGGGGCTGGAGAACGTCGTCACCTCCCGGCACCACCCCGCGTGACGGTGTCACACCTTCGGCGTCTCACCGGTCTTGCCTGGGACAGCAGTTCATGAATACGCCCGAAGAGTGCAGACGGCGCAGACAGTGCATATCGCGCAGTCAGCGCAGCAGGGCGTCGTCCTGGACGAACCGGCTCCGCCGTGTCCGCTGTGCACCGGTCCGGCACGGACCGGGCACGGCGGCCCGGGTGGGACGCAAGCGAATGGTGACGAGATGGGCAACGACAGCCGGCCGGCCGAACCGGAGCGGGGGAGTGGCGGGGAACGGCTCGTCACCTGGGCGGCGAGCCGGACCGGCCTGCGCGGCCCGGCCGGCTCCGTGCGCCGCATGGTCTTCCCCGACCACTGGTCGTTCCTGCTCGGCGAGATCGCGCTCTACAGCCTCCTCGTCCTCCTGGTCACCGGCGTCTACCTCAGCCTGTACTTCCACCCCTCCGCCGACCTCCTCGTCTACGACGGCCGGTACGCGCCGCTGCGGGGGCAACTGGTCTCCCGGGCCTTCGACTCGACCCTGCACCTCTCCTTCGACGTACGCGGCGGTCTCCTCATCCGCCAGGCACACCACTGGGCGGCGCTGGTCTTCGTCGCCGCGCTGTTCACCCACCTGATGCGGGCCTTCTTCACCGGCGCGTTCCGCAAACCGCGCGAGCTGAACTGGGTACTGGGCTTCGTCCTGCTGGTCCTGGCCATGTTCGCGGGCCTGACCGGTTACGACCTGCCCGACGACCTGCTGTCCGGAACCGGCCTGCGGGTCGTCCACGGCACCCTGCTGTCGATCCCGGTCGTGGGGACCTACCTCTCGTTCCTCCTGTTCGGCGGCGAGTTCCCCGGCGACGACCTGATCGCCCGCTTCAACACCCTGCACACCCTGGTCATCCCCGCGCTGATCGTCGCCGTCCTGGCCGCCCGGGCGGCACTGGCCGTACGCCACCGGCCCACCCAGTACCCCGGGCCGGGCCGTACCGAGAACAACGTCGTCGGGCTTCCGTTCACGGTCCGTGCCGTTAAGTCCGGCGGCTACCTCTGCCTGGTCTCCGGCGTGATCTTCCTCATGGCCGCCGTGGCCCAGATCAACCCCGTCTGGGACTACGGCCCCTTCCGCCCCGACCAGGTCGCCGCCGGATCCCAGCCGGACTGGTACATGGGCGTCGCCGACGGCCTGCTGCGTGTCATGCCCGGCTGGGAGACCGACCTGTGGGGCCACACCCTGGCCCTGGACAACTTCCTGCCCCTGCTGGCCGGCCTGCTGCTCTTCCTCGCGATGGGCGCCTACCCGTTCCTGGAGGCCTGGGTCACCGACGACGACCGCGACCACCACCTGCTGGACCGCCCCCGCAACCGTCCCGTACGGACCGCCCTGGGGGTGGCCTGGCTCAGCGTCTACGCGGTGGCGCTCGCCGGCGCCGCCAACGACGTGATCGCCACCCGCCTGCACGTCTCCGTCAACTCCGTGACCTGGACCGTACGCGTCGGCCTGTTCCTCGTCCCGGTCCTGGCCTTCGTCCTCACCAAGCGCCTCGCGCTCGCCCTGCAGCGCCGCGACCGCGACCAGGTGCTGCACGGGCGCGAGACCGGCGTCATCAAGCGCCTGCCGCACGGCGAGTACGTCGAGGTCCACGAGCCCCTCGACCCGGCGCGGCTGCACACCCTCACCACCCACCAGCAGTACCGGCCCCTCCAGGCCCCGCCCGGCCGGGACCCCGACGGCTCCGCGCCCACCCGCGTCCGGCGCCTGCGCCTCGCGCTCAGCCGCGCCTTCTACGGCCCCGGCACCCAGATCCCCAAGCCCTCGCCGAGCGAGCACAGGGAACTCACCGCCCGCCACCGCCCCTGAGCCGCGGCGGCCGCCCACCAGCACCCGCCTGACGGCCCGTCCGCCGACACCGTCCGCGAAGACCACCACCCACCCGCGTCCACACACGGCGCGGGCACCGATCACCGACACAGTCCGAAGGGACACCGCCATGGAACCCACCACCCGCCTCGCCCGGACCATCCGCAGCAGCCGGCCCCGTACCGCACTCACCGCTCTCGCCGCCGCGAGCATCTTCGCCGGCCTGCTCGCCACCACCACCGGATCGGCCGCCGCCGACAAGGGCACCGGCACCGGCGCCGCCACCGAGGCGCCCAAGCCCACCGTCGTCCTCGTCCACGGCGCGTTCGCCGACTCCACCAGCTGGAACGACGTCATCCGCAGACTGCGCGACGACCACTACCCGGTGGTCACCGTCGCCAACCCGCTGCGCTCCCTGAACGGCGACTCCGCCTACCTCAGGGACGTCCTGGCCGGCATCGACGGACCCATCGTCCTGGCCGGACACTCCTACGGCGGCTCGGTGATCAGCAACGCCGCCACGGGCAATCCGAACGTCAAGGCGCTGGTCTACCTCGCCGCCTTCCTCCCGGAGAAGGGCGAGAGCGCGGCCGACCTGGCGGCCAAGTTCCCCGGCAGCACCCTCGGCGACGCGCTGCGCCCGGTGCCGACCACCAACGCCGACGGCCTGCCCGTCAACGATCTCTACATCCGCAACGACACCTTCCGCCACCAGTTCGCGGCGGACGTGCCCCGGGCCACGACGGACCTGATGGCCCTCACCCAGCGGCCGATCACCGACGCCGCCCTGGCCCAGGCCGCCGCCGAGCCGGCCTGGAAGACCATCCCCTCCTGGGTCCTGGTCGCCACCCAGGACCTCAACATCCCGCCCGCCGCACAGGAGTTCATGGCCCAGCGCGCCCACGCCCACACCACGAAGGTGCGCTCCTCGCACGCGGTGAGCGTCTCGAAGCCCGGGAAGGTCACCGAGATCATCGAGGACGCCGCACACACGGTTCGCTGACCCCCACTGGAAAGGAGCCGTGCGGACGGGCGCCACAGCGCCCCGTCCGCACGGCTCCTCCCGTGTGCCACAGCCGGCCGGCGCGGCCGTCCCGCGCCCCGACCCACCGACCGACGGCCCGGCGGGCCACCTCCCGCACCGGTCCCGGATCCGCAAGGACGAACCCATGCGCCGCGAACCGCGGATCACCCAGACAGGCCCGGCCGACCTCGCCCGCACCGTGGCGCTGCACCGCCGCTGCTCGCCGCAGACCCTGTGGAGCCGCTACCACCGGGCGATGCCCGACCCCGCCACCTACCTGCCCGGGCTGCTGGCCCGCCCCGGCTCCATCCACCTGGCCGTGCAGGACCTCACCGGACGCCACATCGCCGTGGCCCACCTGATACCGGATCACACCGCGGTGGAGGCGGCACTGCTGGTCGAGGACGCCTGGCAGGGCCGCGGACTGGGAACCCGCCTGCTGCGGCGCCTGGCCCGGCACGCGCTCCACGGCGGCTGGGAGACCCTCTACGGTCTGTTCCTGTCCGGCGACGAACGGATCGACGCGATCCTGCGCCACGCGGACGTTCCCGTGCACCGCACGCGGGAGGGCGACTCCGTCACCGCGTGGGCCCGCACCCGCGACCTCGCCCACCGGGGCCCAGGCCCGGCGTCGACCGGGTCCTCGACGCCGGCCACGTCGTGAGGGCGGCAGCCCGCAGACACGGAGCGGCCCGCGGCCTCCTCCCCAGGGAAGACGCCGCGGGCCGCTCTACGGGGCTCCTCGTCCTACGCCGCGGTGTCGGCGTACAGGTCGTCCTCGAACGCCGCCGCCTCCAGGATCGCCTTGACGGAGGTCAGATAGCGGGCCGCGTCCGCCCCGTCCACCAGCCGGTGGTCGTACGACAGGGACAGGTACACCAGGTCCCGGATGCCGATCACCTCGTCGTCACCGTCCCGTACGACAGCCGGCCGCCTGACCGTCGCTCCCACGCCCAGGATCGCGGCCTCCCTCGGCGGCACGATGACGGTGTCGAACAGGGCCCCGCGCGAACCGGTGTTGGAGATCGTGAAGGTAGCTCCCGTCACGTCGTCGGGAGTGAGGTGCCCGCCGCGGGCCCGCTCGGCCAGGTCGTGGACGGCCCGGGCGAGCCCGGCGACCGTCAGGTCACCGGCCGCCTTGACGACCGGGGTCATCAGACCGCCCTCCGTGTCGACCGCGATGCCGATGTTCTCGGTGTCGAAGTACGTGATGGTCCCCGCGGCCTCGTCGATCCGGGCGTTGACGACCGGGTGCGCCCGCAACGCCTGGGCGGCGGCCTTCACGAAGAACGGCAGCGGCGACAGCTTGAGCCCCTCGCGAGCGAGGAAGCCGTCCTTGGCCCGGCCGCGCAGCCGCATCAGCCGCGTGACGTCGGCCTCCACGGTGGTGGTCAGCTGCGCCTGCTCCTGCAGCGCCTTCCTCAGGTTGCTCCCGATGGCACGGCGTATGCGGGTCATCGGCACCGTACGGCCGCGCAGCGAGGAACCGGCGGGGCCGGCTGCCGGGGCGATCACGGGCGGGACGGCACCAAGCGAGGCCGCAGGCACGTTCGCGGGCGCAGGCGTGGCGACTGGCGCGAGGGCCGGGGCGGGAGCAGGGGAGGGCGCGGGAGCAGGTGTGGGGGCCGTGATCGGCGCCGGGGAGGCCACCGCAGCCACCGCCGCCGCCGGCACCCCCGGCACCGCCGGCGCCGGCGCCGGGTTCGCCGGGGCCTCGTCCGGCGTACCGATGACGCCGAGCGCGGCGCCGACCTCGACCGTCTCGTCCTCCGCGGCGGTGATCTCCAGCAGGACACCGCCCACCGGGGCGGGGATCTCGGTGTCGACCTTGTCGGTGGAGACCTCCAGCAGGGGTTCGTCGGCCTCGACGCGCTCGCCGATCTGCTTCAGCCACCGGGTCACTGTGCCTTCGGTGACGGACTCGCCGAGGGCGGGCAGGGTCACGGATACCGTCATGATGGTGTCAACTCCTCAACACCGGCGGGCGCGATTGCGAGGCCCGCCGGATCTGTCGTTCGTCTCGTTCACTGGTCTGTGTCATTCGGGGCCGGTCACATCCGGCCGCTCGCGTCCGGCGTCGATCAGGACCCCAGGCCGTAGCGCGCGCGGGCCTGCCCGACCGTCGCCGGAGCGATCCGCCCGGTCCGGGCCAGCCGGTCAAGCGCGGTCACGACGATCGACTCGGCGTCCACCCGGAAATACCGGCGGACGTCCTCGCGCGTGTCGGACAGCCCGAAACCGTCGGTGCCCAGGGAGTAGTAGTCCTGCTCGATCCACTGGCTGATCTGGTCGGGCACCTGCCGCATCCAGTCGCTCACCGCCAGCACGGGGCCCGGCGCGCCCGCGAGCGCCCGGGTCACGAACGGCGTGCGCTCCTCACCGCGCGCGAGGGCGTCGTCGGCGCGCATCGCGTCCCGGCGCAGCTCCGTCCAGGACGTCACCGACCACACGTCGGCGTGCACACCCCAGTCGGCGGCGAGGATCTCCTGCGCGCGCAGCGCCCAGTGGACGGCCGTACCGGAGGACAGCAGCTGCAACCGCGGCCCGGAACCGGCGGGGTCGGCGGGCCGGAACCGGTAGATGCCCCGGACGATGCCCTCCTCGATGCCCGCAACCGCAGGCATGGCCGGCTGGTGCTTCGGCTCGTTGTAGACGGTCAGGTAGTAGAAGACGTCCTCGGGCCGCTCGCCGTACATCCGGCGCAAGCCGTCGCGGACGATCACCGCGATCTCGTAGGCGAACGCCGGGTCGTAGCTGACCGCCGCCGGATTGGTGGCCGCCAGCAGATGCGAATGGCCGTCCCCGTGCTGCAGTCCCTCGCCGGTCATGGTGGTGCGTCCGGCGGTGCCGCCGACCACGAAGCCACGGCCCATCTGGTCACCCAGCGCCCAGAACTGGTCGCCGGTGCGCTGGAATCCGAACATCGCGTAGAAGATGTAGAACGGGATCATCGGCTCGCCGTGCGTGGCGTACGAGGTCGCCGCGGCGGTGAACTCGGCCACCGAACCGGCCTCGGTGATGCCCTCGATCAGGAGCTGCCCGGTGGTGCTCTCCCGGTAGCGCAGGAGCTGGTCGGCGTCGACGGGATCGTAGTTCTGGCCCTGCGGGGAGTAGATGCCGGCCGTGGGGAACAGCGACTCCATGCCGAACGTGCGGGCCTCGTCGGGGACGATCGGCACCCAGCGCGCACCGCTGTGCTCGTCCCGCATCAGGTCCTTGACCAGCCGCACCAGCGCCATCGTGGTGGCGATCTCCTGATGGCCGGAGCCCTTCTCCAGCGCCTCGAAGGGCGTGGCGGACGGCTGGGGCAGCGGCTTCGCCGTCACCCGGCGCAGCGGCAGCGGGCCGCCCAGCGCGGCCCGCCGCTCGCGCAGGTAGCGCACCTCGGGCGAGTCCGTCCCCGGATGCCAGAACGGGACCTGCTCACCGGCGAGCGCACTGTCGGGGATGGGTAGGTCCAACGTGTCGCGCAGCACACGGAATTGAGCCATCGTCAGCTTCTTCATCTGGTGGTTGGCGTTGCGCGACTCGAACGCCGGACCCAGCGTGTGACCCTTGACCGTCTGGGCCAGAACCACCGTCGGCGCGCCCCGGTGTTCCACCGCGGCCCGGTAGGCGGCGTACACCTTCAACGGCTCATGCCCGCCACGGGAGTTCTCGAACAGCTCCACCACCTGCGCGTCGCTCAGGGACGCGGACAGGGCGGACAGGCCGGGGCCGGTGAAGAAGTTCCCGCGGATGTACGCGGCGTCCCGCGCGGCCAGTGTCTGTAGCTGCGCGTCGGGCACCTGGCCCAGGCGCCGCACCAGCTCGCCCGTGGTGTCCCGGGCCAGCAGGGGGTCCCACGCCTGGCCCCACAGCGTCTTGACCACGTTCCAGCCCGCACCGCGGAACCGTGCCTCCAGCTCCTGGACGATCTTCGAGTTGGAGCGGACCGGCCCGTCCAGGCGCTGCAGGTTGCAGTTGACGACGAACGTGAGGTTGTCCAGGCCCTCGCGGGAGGCGAGCGTCAGCGCGGCCAGCGACTCCGGCTCGTCCGTCTCCCCGTCACCCAGGAACGCCCACACCCGGGAGCCGGAGGTGTCCTTGATGCCGCGCGCGTGCAGGTAGCGGTTGAAGCGGGCCTGGTAGACGGCGCTGAGCGGGCCGAGCCCCATCGAGACCGTCGGGAACTCCCACAGCCACGGCAGCCGCCGCGGATGCGGGTAGGACGGCAGTCCGTGCCCGCCCGCCTCCCGGCGGAAGCCCTCCAACTGCCCCTCACTGAGCCGCCCTTCGAGGAACACCCGGGCGTAGATGCCGGGGGAGGCGTGCCCCTGGAGGAAGAGCTGGTCGCCGGAGCGGTCGCCGTCCTTGCCCCGGAAGAAGTGCTGGAACCCGATCTCGTAGAGCCAGGCCGCCGACGCGTACGTGGAGATGTGGCCGCCCAGCCCCAGCCGTGAGGCCCGGGTGACCATCGCGGCGGCGTTCCAGCGGTTGAGCGCGGTGATCCTGGACTCCATCTCCAGGTCACCGTCGAACGCGGGCTCGGAGGCGGCCGGGACGGTGTTGATGTAGTCCGTGGACAGCAGCGGCGGCAGCGGGGCCCCGGACGCCTCGGCGAACTCGTGCACACGCCGCATCAGGTACGCCGCGCGCTCCGGCCCGGCGGTGCGTACGACGGCGTCGAGCGAGGCCCGCCACTCGGCGGTCTCCTCCCGGTCACGGTCGGGTAGCTGGTCGAGCTCACTGGTCGCGGGCGGCTCAGTGGGCCGGGACGGATCGTTCATGGCTGCCTTCCTGGCACGGCGTGCGGAACAGATGGGGCCGGCCGCCATGAAGAAGGGGCCGGCGGGGGAGTACGGGGCGGCCGCGCGGCGCCGCCCGCCGGCTCAGCGGCTCTTGAGCCACTCGGCGAAGGTCCTGCGGCCCAGGTGGGCGCCGGGCCCGGGCAGCAGGACGCGCTGCCCCAGCACCGCGCCGAAGAACGCGGCGCGGGTGTCGGGGACCACCGGCCCGCCGCGGCCCAGGACGGCCAGCACCTCACCGGCGGCCTCATCGAGCCGGAGCACCTCGGGGCCCGCGACCTCCAGCACCCCGAAACGGGGCAGCCCCACCGCGGCATGGGCGAGCGCCACGGCGACGTCGTCCGCCGCGACCGGACGTACCAGCAGCGGCGGCACATGCACACCGTCGGACCGCGCCCCCTGCGTCGCGACCGCCTCGATGAACTCGTGGAACGGGGCGGAACGCACCAGGGTGTAGGGCACGGTGGAGCGCCGTGCGAGGTTCTCCTGCGCCGCCTTGGCCCGGAAGTAGCCCGCGCCGACGCGGTCGGCGCCCACCACGGACAGCGCCACGTAGTGCTCCGCGCCGGCCGCGGCCGCGGCCTTGAGCAGATGCCCCGTCGAGGCGGTGAAGAACTGCGTACTGACCGTCTGGTCCCGCGAGGGGGCGTCGGTGACGTCCACGACCACATCGGCGCCGCGCACGGCCCGCTCCAGGCCGTGCCCGGTGCGCACGTCGACCGCGTCCGCGCGGGAGACCGGCACGACCTCCACCCCGTGGTCGCGGAGCCTGGCGACGGTGCGGGAACCGATCAGACCGGTGGCACCGATGACGACGACTCTCATCCGGATCTCCTTCGTCGGGGGCCGACGGCCCAGCCGGGTGTACGAGGGCGACGGCGCCGCGGGCGGGTGCCCGCCGCCGTCACCCCACCTAGACAGCCCGAACCCGGTTCTTGTGACACCGTGTCGGACGCCGTCCGCACCACCGGGTGTCACAGATCCCCGCCCCGCCCGGTCAGGACAACCGAACGGCCACCACGGCCGCGACGAACACGTGACGGCGCGGACGACGAACCGCGCGGACACGGTGCAACCACGGAAGGTGCGACCCAGTGTCGGAGAACTCACAGCACACCCACCACGGCGATCACGGACACGGCACCGGCGGCGAGGACGGCCCCAGCTGGACCCGGGCGGCGAACCTGCTCCAGGACGCCTCGCCGATCACCGTCCCCGAAGGCGCGGCGGCGATGACCATCCACGTCCAGTGGGAGCCCGGCGACCCCGGCACCCCGCCGCACCGCCACTCCGGCCCGGCGTTCGGCTACGTCGTCAAGGGCGCCGTCCGCTTCGAGCTGGAAGGGCAGCCGGAGCGCGTCATCGAGGCCGGCGGCACCTTCTGGGAGCCCGGCGGCGACGCCATCCACTACCAGGACGGCAACGCACTGGACGACGAGCGCACCGAGTTCGTCGTCACGATGATGTGCGCCCCCGGCAAGCCCATGCTGGAACTGGTCGACGAGGCGGAACTGAAGGAGCGCGCGCACCTGCGCGCACCGCGGCCGACCGCCTGACGCACGGCGCGGGGCCCCGCGTCCGTGACACTCCGGCGATGACCGGTGTCACGGACGCGGGGCCCCGTCGCCTTCAGCGGCGTCCCCCTACTCCTGTTCCTCCTCCACGAAGTACGAGTCGTGCCGGTCGAAGAACGCGGCCCGCTCCTCCTCCGAGGCGTGCGCCAGCTTCGACACCTGCTCGAAGTACTCCTCGCGCGGAGCGCCCGGCGTGAACAGCAGCAGCATGTCGGCCGGGGCGTCGGAGTCGTTGCGGAAGGCGTGCAGCCCGCCCTGCGGCACGTGCAGGAAGTCCCCCTTGCGGGCGTCGACCCACTGCGCCCCGTCGAAGAGGCGCACGGTGCCGTCCAGGATGTAGAACGATTCGGAGATCCGCTTGTGGAAGTGCGTCTTGGGGCCGCCGGCCCGGGGCCGCATCTCCACCCGGTAAAGCCCGAACTCGCCCCGGGTGGTGGCGGTCGTCGCCAGGTAGTGGGTGGCGTCCTCGCCCGTACCGCTCTGCCCGAGGTCCGGCGGCATGGTGGCCGGCCGGAAGACGGCGCTGACCTTGCCGTCCTCGCCCCAGTACTTCTGTTCCGGATATGGATACGACATGAAGGGTTCCTTTCCTCTGCTTTTCTGTGACTTCTGCTATGTCTCGGAACGGCCCCGGCCGGGGTCAGCCGGAGCTCCGGCGATGGGTGAAGCGGGACACCAGCGGCGGCTCCCCCAGCCAGCCGTGGGACCCACGGTGTGGCCGGTGCCCGCCCGCACCGTGCCGCCGCAGCAGGGCGAACGCCAGCGCCGCGCCGACGGCCAGCAGCCCCGCGCACAGCGGCATGGCCCGGCGGAACGACGCGTCGAAGGCGGCACTCGACCGGTAGGCGTCCGGCCCCATCCCGCACAGCAGCGGCAGCGCCGCCACGGCCACCAGGCCCGCCGCCCGTGCCGCGGCGTTGTTGACGCCGCTGGCCAGCCCGGCGTCCGCGGCGTCCACCGAGGCCAGCACGGTCACGGTCAGCGGAGCGACCAGCACGACCATGCCGCATCCCAGCACCAGCAGCGCCGGCAGGACATCGGCCGCATAGGACGCGCCCGGCCCGGCCCGCAGCATCATCAGCATGCCCGCACCGCACACCAGCGGCCCGGCGGTGAGCGGGACCCGCGGCCCCAGCCGCTGGGCGAGCACCCCCGACGCGGAGGAGAACAACAGCATCAGCACGGTGGTGGGCAGCATGGCGGCACCGGCGGCCAGCGCCGAGTACCCGACGACGATCTGCAGCTGAAGCGCGGCCAGGAAGAAGAACCCGCCGGTGCCCGCGTACACGCACAGGGTGATCAGGTTGACGGCGGTGAACTGCCGAGAGGAGAACACCGACAGCGCCATCATCGGGTCGGCACCGCGCCGCTCGACCCGCAGGAACGCGGCGCCGCACACGACGGCGCCGACACCGGCGGCGAGGGCCACCGCACCGCCGTCGCGAGCCGCGGTCAGCGCGTAGGTGCCCAGGGCCAGGGCCCCGGCGCCCAGGACGGCACCGGGCACGTCGAAAGCCCGAAGGCCCCGGCGGGCCGAGCCGGTGACGGTCCCCGCGTCCGAGGAGGGCCGGCCCACGGATTCCGGGACATGGCGCAGCGCGACGGGCACGCACAGCAGCGCCGGGACGATGCTCAGCGCGAACGTCCACCGCCAGCCGGGACCGTCGACCAGCCACCCGCCCAGGAACGGCCCGAGAGCCGCCGCGATCCCGCCGAACCCCGACCACAGCCCGATCGCGCGCGGCCGGTCGTCCGGGTGGAAGGACGCCTCGATGATCGCGAGCGAGCCCGGGGTGAGGAGCGCGCCGCCGATGCCCTGCAACGCTCGGGCCGCGATCAGCGTGCCCGCGTCCGGGGCGAGAGCGCACAGCAGCGAGGCCACCGCGAACCACCCGACGCCCACGACGAAGACCCGCCGCCGCCCGAGCCGGTCGCCCAGGGACCCGCCCACCAGGATCAGGCCCGCAAGCGCCAGCATGTAGGCGTTCACCGTCCACTGCAGCACGGCGAGACCGGCGCCGAAGTCCCGGCCGATGCGCGGCAGCGCGACGTTGGTGACGGTGGAGCCGAGCAGGACCACACTTGATCCCAGCACCGTGGCCAGCAGCGTCCACCGGCCGCGGGCACTCGCGATCCGCAGCAGGGCGGCGGGTACGGGGGCGGTGTCGTCCGGGGCGGGGGAGTGCGGCATGTCGTGTCCTGGCGTCGTCGTCCGGCGGGTAAGGGGTGGACGGGTAAGGGGTGGACACAGCCCGGCCGGGGATCCGTCGCCCGGCCGGTGGCCGGGGAGGCAGGGCGACGGACCCGCGCGTCCGGCCGGGCCGGAGCGGTCGGCTCAGCCGAACATGCCGGGCTTGTAGCCGCCGGCCGGCTGACGGTTGATGACGTTGATCCGGTTGTAGGCGTTGATGACCGCGATCAGCGAGATCAGCGCCGCGAGCTGGTCCTCGTCGTAGTGCTTCGTGGCGTTGTCCCACGCCGCGTCCGACACCCCGTCCGAGCCGTCGGCGATACGCGTGCCCTGCTCGGTGAGCTCCAGGGCCGCACGCTCGGCCTCGGTGAACACCGTCGCCTCGCGCCACACGGCCACCAGGTTCAGCCGCTGCTGGTCCTCGCCCGCGGCGGCGGCGTCCTTGGTGTGCATGTCGGTGCAGAAGCCGCAGCCGTTGATCTGGCTGGCGCGGATCTTCACCAGTTCCTGAGTGGCGATGGGCAGGGCCGAGTGGACCGCCGCACCGGCCGAGTTCAGATGCTTCATGACCTTGCCGGCGAGCGCGTTGCCGAAGTAGTTGATGCGAGCTTCCACAGGAGTCTCCTCAGGTATCGAACAGTTACGGACCACTGACCGGACACCCGCCGGTTCTGTGACACCCCCGGCCACGGAACTCCCCGGAACACCGTGTGGACATTCCCGCTCCACACACTGTGCAAGGCCACGCCAGGCGGCCGGTACCATCGCGGCACACTGTCAACGATCGCAAGGCGGGCCTCATGGCAACCGAAAGTGTCCTTCACCCCAGCTTCATCGTCCCGGTCGGCCATATCGAACCCGTCCCGCGCCGGATCCGGGGCATGGTCGCCGGCCGGGTCGTCTTCGACACCCGCCGCGCCCTGTACGTGTGGGAATGGCAGGCCTACCCCCAATTCAGCATCCCCGTCGAGGACTTGGTCGACGGCACCCTCCGCGACGACGGGCACATGGAGCACCTCGGCGCCGGCCCGGCCCACCGCCACACCCTCCAGGTGGGGTCGGAAGTCCGCGAAGGCGCGGCATGGGTGTGGGGCGAGGGCGCGCCGGGCGCACTGCATGACACGGTGCGTTTCGAGTGGGAGGCGCTGGACTTCTGGCTGGAGGAGGACGAGCCGGTCTTCGCGCACCCCCGCAGCCCCTACTCCCGCGTCGACGCCCTGCGGTCGAACAGCACCGTCCGCGTTGAGCTGGACGGAGTCGTGCTCGCGCGGGCCGACGCCTGCGTCAAGCTCTTCGAGACCGGACTGCCCACCCGCTACTACCTCGACGCCACGGCCATCGACTGGACGCGGCTGCGCCACTCCGAAACCGTCACCCGCTGCCCGTACAAGGGGACGACGAGCGGCTACTGGTCCTTCGACAGCGACCGCGCCTCCCACCAGGACATCGCCTGGACCTACGAATTCCCGACCGCCCACGTCCACCGCATCGCGGGCCTGACCGCGTTCTACAACGAGCACGTCGACCTGTACGTCGACGGCTCCCTGCTGCCCAAGCCCGGTAATCCCGGCGCGACCCAGGCCGACTAGACGGGCACGCGAGGCGGCCGTCCGCCCGGCGCGTCACACAATGCCCGCCGGCCCGGTCTCAAGGGAGGAAGACACGTCCCGAGCTCACCTTCCGAGCTCACCCCCCCCGAGCTCACCCCCCCCGAGCTCACCCCCGAGCTCACCTCCCGTAAAGGACCGCACCATGAGTGACATCGTTCTCGAACCCGCCGCGCAGGCGTTCGCCGACGCCACCGCCAAGCCGCCGCTGCTGTACGAACTGGGTGTCGAGGGCGCCCGCGCGCTGCTGGACGAGGTCCAGGCCGCACCCGTCGAGAAGCCCGACGTGGACGAGAAGTGGATCACCGTTCCGGCGGAGGTCGGCGACGTGCGCGTGCGGATCGTCAAGCCCGTCGCCAGCACGGGCGTCCTGCCCGTGATCCTGTACGTGCACGGCGGCGGCTGGATCCTCGGCAACGCCGGCACCCACGACCGCCTGGTGCGCGAACTCGCCGTGGGCGCGCGGGCCGCCCTGGCCTTCGTCGAGTACGACCGCTCCCCGGAGGCGAAGTACCCCGTCGCCATCGAGCAGGCCTACGCCACCGCCCGCTGGATCACCGCCAAGGGCGGCGACGAAGGGCTGGACGGCTCCCGTATGGTCGTCGCCGGGGACTCCGTCGGCGGCAACATGAGCGCCGCCCTCACCCACCTGGCCAAGCGGCGCGGCGACGTCACCTTCCTGCACCAGTCGCTGTACTACCCCGTCACCGACGCGGGCCAGGACACCGAGAGCTACCGCACCTTCGCCCACGGGCCGCACCTGACCGCCAAGGCCATGGAGTGGTTCTGGGACGCCTACACCCTCGACCCCGCCGAGCGGAACCAGGTCACCGCCTCCCCGCTGCGCGCGACCCTGGAGGAACTGCGGGACCTGCCGCCGGCGTTCGTCGCCGTCGACGAGAACGACGTCCTGCGCGACGAGGGCGAGGCCTATGCCCGCAAGCTGACCCAGGCCGGCGTGCCCACCACGAGCGTCCGCTACAACGCCACCCTGCACGACTTCATGATGCTGAACCCGGTCCGCGGCACCCAGGCCTCCACCGCGGCGATCGAGCAGGCCGTCCACGTGCTGCGTAAGGCCCTCGGCACCCTCTGACCCCCGCGTACACGTCAGCGAAAGGCCACTTCCATGAGTGAGCACACACCCACCGTCGTCCTCGTCCACGGCGCGTTCGCGGACTCCTCCAGCTGGAACGGCGTCGTCGAACGGCTCCAGTCCCACGGCCACGCCGTGGTGTGCGCGAGCAACCCGCTGCGCGGGCTGAGCAAGGACAGCGACTACGTCCGCCAGCTCGTACGGTCCATAGCGGGCCCCGTGATCCTGTGCGGGCACTCCTACGGCGGCTCCGTCATCAGCGACGCCGCACACGGCCTCGACCACGTCAAGGCGCTCGTCTTCGTCGCCGCCTTCCTGCCCGACGAGGGCGAGAGCGCGCTCACCCTGTCGGAGAAGTTCCCGGGCAGCACCCTCGGCGAGACCCTGCGCTCCGTGCCGGTCACCCTCCCCGACGGCACCCGGGCGGCGGACCTCTACATCGACAAGAACGCGTTCCACCAGCAGTTCGCCGCCGACGTCCCCGAAACGACCACGGCGGTCATGGCCGCCACCCAGCGGCCCGTGACCGACGCCGCGCTCGCCGAGGCGGCCTCCGCCCCGGCCTGGCGCGACATCCCCTCCTGGGCCCTCGTGGCGACCCAGGACCGCAACATCCCGGCCCGTACGCAGCTCTTCATGGCCGAACGCGCGAAGGCCACGACCGTGACCGTCGACGCCTCGCACGCGGTCGCCGTCTCCCGCCCCGGCGACGTCGCCCGCCTGATCGACGAGGCGGTACAGGCCACCGGAGCACACCCGTGAGCACGGAGGAGCAGGTCGCCCGCGGGCTGGCCGACCTGGAGACCTACCTGTACCGGGAGGCCCACCTCAGCGCCGCCCGGCTGCGCGTGAACGCCTTCATCGCGCGATCGGCGGGGCTGACCCGCCAGCAGAAGAGACACATCGAGGAGTGGTACCTCGACGAGCAGAAGTACGTCGCCGGGATGGTGACGCAGCACATCGCCGACAGCATCGCCGAGGCCGACGCCGCCCAGCACCGGCGCCTTCCGCGCCTCCTGCACCGGCTGCTGACCGCCGTGGCCGTGCTGAGCCTGCTGACCCTCGCCGGCACGGCACTCACGGTGAACCTGCTCCTGTGACCCGCACCGCGGGCGGCGCGCGGCGACGACGAGCCGCCCGCGGGCACCGTGATCACCAGAGGTATCGTGGCCGCGGGAGGCGGCCATGGCGAGGGACGGGGTACAGACCGGGCTCATCGGGAGACACGACGAGTGCCGGCTCCTCGACGACCTGCTCACGCGGGCCAGAGACGGCCGCAGCGGCGTCATCCTGATACGCGGCGAGGCCGGGATCGGCAAGAGCGCACTGCTCCACCACCTGACCGGCCGGGCCGACGGATTCCGCGTCGTACGCGCCGCCGGCGTCCAGTCCGAGATGGAACTGTCCTACGCCGCCCTGCACCAGCTCTGCGCCCCGCTCCTCTCCCAGCTCGACCAGCTCCCCGGGCCGCAACGCAACGCCCTGCGCACGGCATTCGGCATGCAGACGGGGCCCACCCCCGACCGGTTTCTGGTCGGCCTTGCCACCCTGGGCCTGCTCGCCGGAGCCGCCGCCGACCAGCCGCTGCTCTGCCTGGTCGACGACGCACAGTGGCTCGACCACGTGTCCTCCCAGACACTGGAATTCGTCGTACGCCGGCTGCTCGCCGAATCGGTTCTCCTCGTCCTCGCCGTCCGCGAGTCCGGCCCCCGCTACGTCCTGCCCGACCTGCCCGACCTCGAACTCCACGGCCTGAAGGAACAGGACGCACACCACCTCCTCGACTCGGTGACCACCGGCCCGCTCGACCCGCGGGTACGCGACCGGATCGTCGCCGAGACGCGAGGAAACCCCCTCGCCCTGCTCGAACTGCCCCGCGGCCTGACCGCCGTGGAGATGGCCGGCGGCTTCGAAGGCCCCACCGCCCGCCCCCTCGCCGGCCAGATCGAAGCGGACTACCTCCGCCGGATCCGGGCCCTGCCCGCCCCGGCACAGCACCTGCTGCTCCTCGCCGCCCTCGAACCGGTCGGCGACGTCTCCCTGCTGCGCCGGGCCGCCGAACGCCTCGACATCCCGCTGGACTCCGCCGTCACCCACGCCGAAGCATCCGGCCTGCTGACGCTCCGCGCCTGGGCCCGCTTCCGCCACCCCCTGGTCCGCTCGGCGGCACACCGCGCCGCCGACGCCGAGGAACGACGCCGCGCACACCAGGCACTGGCCGACTCCATCGACGCGAAAGTGGACCCCGAACGCCGGGTCTGGCACCTGGCGAGCGCCGCCACCGGGCCCGACGAGGCCGTGGCCGCCGAGCTCGAACGCTCCGCGGACCGCGCCCACCGCCGAGGCGGACTCGCGGCCGCGGCCGCCTTCCTGCACCGGGCCGGCGAGCTGACCCCCGACCCCGAACGGCGCGGTGCCAGGACCCTGGCCGCCGCCCGGGCCAAGTTCCAGGCAGGCGCCTACGACACCGCCCGCGAACTGGTCGACATGACCGACCCGACCCAGCTCGACGTGGTGGGGACCGGCCGGGCCGGCCTGCTGCGGGGACAGATCACCTCGGCCGCCCAGAGCGCCAGCGCCGGACTGCCCCTGCTGCTCGCAGCCGCCCGGCAACTCCAGCCGTACGACGTCGAACTGGCCCGCCAGACCTACCGGGACGCCATCTACGCGGCCCTGACCGCGGGCCGGCTCACCACCGGCGGGGTCCGCGACGTGGCCGAGGCCGTGCTGAGCCTCCCGGACCACGGCCGCGCCGCCGACCGCGAACACCTCCTGCTGACCGGCATCTCGCGGATGGTCACCGAGGGCTACCCCGCCGGCGCCCCGCTCGTCCTCGACGCCGTGCACGCCTTCCAGGCACAGCGCGGCACCCCGCAGGACGCACTGGGCTGGCTGCCGCTCGTGTGCCGCATGGCACACAGTGTGTGGGACTTCGCCGCCTGGTCCGAACTCTCCGCCCGCCTCGTCGAGTTCGCCCGGGAGGACGGAGCACTCGCCGTACTGCCCTCCGCCCTCCTGCTGCGCCTGTCGAACCGGGCCTTCGCGGGCGACCTGCGGGCCGCCGACTCCCTCAGAGTCGAGGCCGACGCGATCGGCGAGGCCACCGGCAGCAGCTTCTTCGCCCACTACGGAGCCCTCGTCGTGGAGCCCTTCAAGGGCCGTGAAGCCCCGACCAGGCAGGCGATCGCAGCCGTCACGCACGACCGGCTCCTGCGGAACGAGGGCAAGGTCGTCACCGCCACCCAGTGGGCCGAGGCGGTCCTCTGCAACGGCCTGGGCCGATACGAGGAGGCCTGCGCCGCCGCCGAGCGCGGCTGCGCGAACCCGCAGGAATTCGGCCTGTCCCACCAGTCCAGGGTCGAACTCGTGGAGGCGGCCGCCAAGCTGGGCCGGCCCGAGCGCGCGGCCGAGTCGGTGCGCGTGATCGAGGAGATGGCCCGGGTCAGTGCGACACCCTGGGCGCGGGGCACCTCGGCGGCCGTCCGCGCCCTGGTGGCGCCGGAAGCGGACGCCGAAGCCCTGCACCACGAGGCCGTCGAACAACTGGACCTCGCCCAGACCCGCATGGACAGTGCCAGGGCGCGGCTGCGCCACGGCGAGTGGCTGCGCCGCGCAGGGCGGCAGGCACAGGCGAGGACCCGGCTGGGCGAGGCCTACGAAATGCTCGCCGAAGCGGGCGCCGAGGCGTTCGCGGAGCGCGCCCGGCGGGAACTGCGGGCCGCCGGCGTGAAGACGCGCCGACGGGCCGCGGCGACGACGGTCACCTTCACCGCGAAGGAGGCGGAGATCGCCCGCCTGGCCCGGGACGGACTCACGAACCCGGAGATCGCCACCCGGCTGCTCCTGAGCCCGCACACGGTGGAATGGCATCTGCGCAAGGTGTTCACGAAGCTGGGGATCTCCTCACGCAAGGAGATCGGCTCGGTGGAACTGGACACCGTGGCGACCACGCCCTGACCCGCCCGCACCCCGCTCAGGGCGCCGACGGCCGGTCCAAGGACACCGGCTCGGGTTCCGCGAGCAACGCGGGTACGGTCACGATCTCCATGTCCCGCGTCAGCAGACGGTGCACGGGGCAGCGCCCGGCCGCCGCCAGCAACTGCTCCCGCTGGTCCGGCTCCAGGGCACCGGTCAGCCCCACGTTCTTGACGATGCGCCCCGGACCTCCGAACCGGACGGCCACATCCACCCGCTCCAGCGGCCAGCCGTGCCGGTCCGCCATGGCCCGTACGGCCATCGACGTGCACGACCCCAGCGCGGCCAGCACCAGCTCTCCCGGCGTGGGCCCGGCATCGGCACCCACCGGCTCGGGTTCGTCGGCGGTCAGCGTGTGGGCGCCGATCGTGACGGAGCGCGTGAGCCGCTCGCCCTCGGCGACGCAGACGAGACGCGTGATCATGGGTCTTCCTCTCGGCAGGGATCCAGGACCGCGATGCAACGCGTCCCGCCCTACAGACCGGGCCGGCGCCACACCTGTGACAGCCGACCCACGCCCCCCGTGCTCTCCGGGGCCGCCCCGCTCAGCCGACGCCGGTCACAGCGCCGTGCGCAGGGAACGCCGGGAGGAGACGCCCAGCTTGGCGTACACCTTGCGCAGATGCCACTCCACCGTGTGCGGGCTGAGGAACAGCTCGGCACCGATCTCGGAGTTGGTCAGCCCGTCCCGGGCCAGCCGCGCGATCTGCGCCTCCTGGGCGGTCAGCGTCGCCGTGGCGTCACCGTCACGCCGGGCCACCGACTCACCCGCGGCCCGCAGCTCACGCGCGGCCCGCTCGGCGAAGGCCTCCGCACCGAACCCCGTGAACAGGGCGTGTGCCGTGTTCAGCTGCTCCCGGGCGTCACCGCGCCGGCCCTCGCGCCGCAGCCACTCCCCGTACAGCAGGTGCGCGCGGGCCAGATCCGTCGCGAAGCGCGTACGCCCGAACCGCTCGATCGCCTCGCGGTAGCACTCCTCGGCGGCGGCGCCCCGGTCCAGCAGCGCCCTGGAGCGAGCCTGGACGCCCAGCGCCCAGTCCGTCCCGGCGGCCCCCGTGGTCTTCACGAGCCGGTCCACAGCGGCACGGGCCGCGTCGAGGCGGCCGCTGCGCGCGGCGGCCTCCACCAGCTCGATCAGCCCCGAGTTGGCCGCGACCAGGTCCTGCGGGTGCGCGCTCGCCGCCCGGGCCGCGTCGAACGCCTCCTCGAACCGGCCGAGGCCGTTGAGGAGTACGGCCTCGGCCCGCCGCGCGATGGCCACGCCGATGCCCTCACCGCGCCGCACGGCGCTCTCCACGCCCTCCTTGATCAGCGGCAGCGCCTCGTCCGCCCGGCCGCGCCAGGCGGCCAGGGTCATCGTGCCGAACGGGGTGAAACGGTGGCCGACCGCTTCCTGGACGCGGACGATCTCCGCGATCAGCAGGGCCGCCTCGTCCAGTTCCCCGGCCCAAGTGTGAACGACCACCTGGGAGTTGAGGGCGAGCGGCAGCTCGGCCAACGCGCCGACCGCGCGGGCCGTGCGGACGTGGCGGGCCACCAGCTCCGCCCAGCTCTCGTCGTCCCACACCTCGGCCGCCAGCGCCGAGGCCAGCCACGACCGGCGCAGGATCTGCTCCGGGTCGCTCTCCCGGCGGAACAGCTCCAGGGCCCGGCGCGCGGACGGCACCACTTCGAGGTCCTCGTCGGTGAGCCGGGCGGCCAGGGCGTCCAGCAGCGCGTCGGCGGCCCGCGTCGCGCCATCGGGCGAGGACGGCGTCCTGCGCGCGGCCATCGCCACCTCGCGCGCGTCCGCGCCCGTGGCGAGGCGGCCGGCGAACAGCGCGGCCGACAGGGCGTCCAGGAACGTCTCATGGGCCAGATCGGCGTCGCGTACGAGCAGACGGCGCGCGGTGGCCAGAAGCAGCGGCACCGCTTCGCCCAGGCGCCCGGAGGCGAAGGCGATCTGGGCATGGACCAGGTCCGCGCGGGCGCTCTGCAGGTCGTCGAGGGCTTCGCCGCGGGCCAGCGCCAGCAGCTCGCGGGCCGCGCCGGGCGCACCGGTACGCAGTTGGGCCTGGGCCGCGTCGAGCGCGAGCGTCGCCTTGCGTCGCGGGTGGGAGGTCAGGACGGCCGCCTGGGCGAGGAAGGCGGCCGCCGCGGCGGTGGCGCCGCGAGCCGCCGCCCGGCCGGCCGACGCCTCCAGTTCGGCGGCGATCGACTCGTCCGGCCGCACCGTCGCCCGCGCCAGGTGCCAGGCACGGCGGTCGGGGTCGAGGTCGGGATCGGTCACTTCCGCAAGCACCCGGTGGGTCTCTCGGAGTTCGGCGAGGTCGGCCGAGCGCAGGACGGCGGAGCGCAGCAGCGGATGCCGAAAGCGTATGAGCGCCCCGGCCACCAGCAGGCCTTCCGCCACCGCCGGGTCGATCGCGCTCGGGCTGATGTCCAGCCGTCCGGCGGCACGCCGCAGCAGGGCGACGTCACCGACCGGCTCGGCGGCGGCGACGAGCAGCAGGCGCCGGGTCGCGGGGGGAAGGCCATGGACCCGGGCGACATAGCTGCGCTCGATACGGCACGACACCGAGCCCAAACCCGGGGTGTGCAGCGCATGCTCCGTCCCCATGTCGGGCCGGTCGTGCGGCAGTTCGAGCAGAGCCAGCGGGTTGCCGCGCGCCTCGGCGAGGATGCGGTCGCGGATCCGCGCGTCCATGGGACCGACCGCCGACGCGCTCAGCAGACTGCGGGCGTCGGCGTCGTCGAGGCCGTCGACCAGCAGCTCGGGCAGGCCCGCCAGCTCGTCGTTGCCGCGCTGCTCGCGGGAGGCGAACACCAGGGCCATGGGTTCGGCGAGCATCCGGCGCGCGACGAGCGCCAGGGTCTGCGCGGAGACCCGGTCGAGCCACTGGGTGTCGTCCACGAGACAGAAAAGCGGCTGCTCGGCGGCCACGTCGGTGAGCAGCCCGAGGACGGCGAGGCCGACGAGGAACCGGTCGGGCGGCGGACCGTCACTCAGGCCGAACGCGGTGGCCAGAGCATCGCGCTGCGGAGCGGGGAGGCGCTCGATGCGATCGAGGAACGGGGCGCACAGCTGATGCAACCCCGCGAACGGCAACTCCATCTCGGACTCGACACCCGCCCCACGGGCGATGCGGTGCTGTCCGACGCGGGTCTCCAGATGGTGCAGCAGAGCGGACTTCCCGATTCCGGGGTCGCCGCGCAACACCAGTACGGCGCTGTGCCCGGCCTCTACCTCGGCGGCCAGGGCGTCGAGCGCCTCCCGCTCACGCCGCCGACCGCGCAGCTGCCTCGAACCGTCTCCACCGCTCATTCTGACCCCCGCACGAGGGGAGCATAACAATCGCCCGGGCGCCCGGGACGGCAGAGGTGAAGCGCTTGCCGCCGGCCCCGGCCAGGTCCCGCGCGCCCGGCCGGCGGCGCACGACGGAAGCCGACGGAAGCGACGGGGCGGTGACGCGGATCATGGGCCTGGGAGAGCATGGATGCCGTGCGCCGAGCGAGGTCTCCTGGAGGCATGAACAAAGAACACACGGCCTCCTTCCCCGCACCGTCCCACTGGATCGACGGCCGCGCCGTCCGCGGTTCCGGGCCGCCGATCGACGTGGTGAATCCCGCGGACGAAACGGTCGTCGCCACGTTCCGCGAAGGCACAGCCGAGGACCTGGACCTGGCGGTCGGCGCCGCGCTCGCCGCGTGGGACGGATGGGCGGCGACGCCGGTGCGGCACCGGACGGCCGTCATGCGGCGCCTGGCCGAGGGCCTGGACAAGCGCCGTGAGGAGCTGGCGACCGCCATCACCCAGGAGATGGGCGCGCCGATCGGCTTCTCCCGGCAGGCGCAGGCCGGCTTCCCGGTCGCCTCGGTCCTGGCCGCGGTCGCGACGGCCGAGCGGTTCGAGTGGACGTCCGAGGTGGGGAACTCGCTTGTCGTCCGCGAGCCCATCGGCGTCGTCGGGGCGATCACTCCCTGGAACTTCCCGCTCCAGCAGCTCGTGACCAAGGTCGTCCCCGCCATGCTCGCGGGCAACACCGTCGTCCTCAAACCGTCCGAACTCGCCCCGCTCAGCGCCCGCGTGTTCGCCGAGACCGCCGCCGAAGCCGGACTGCCCGACGGCGTGTTCAACGTGGTGCAGGGCACCGGACCGGTCGTCGGCGAGGCCCTGGCACGGCACCCGAAGGTCGACATGGTCTCCTTCACCGGATCCACCCGGGCCGGCCGGGCCGTGTCCGTCGCCGCCTCCGGCACCGTCAAGCGGGTCGCCCTCGAACTGGGCGGCAAGGCGGCCCACATCATCCTTCCCGAGGCCGACCTGGACACCGTCGTCCCCCGCGGTCTCGCCTTCGCCTGGGCCAACGCGGGCCAGGCCTGCGGCGCGTACGTACGCATGCTCGTACCCGAGGGACTCCAGCAGGAGGTGGTCGACAGGCTGCGGGCAGCGGCCCAGGAGTACGTCGTCGGCGACCCGGCCGACGAGGCCACACGGATCGGCCCGCTCGCCTCGGAGACCCGGCGCCGGTGTGTCGACGACTACATCCGCCGCGGCATCGCCGACGGCGCCACGCTCGTGGCCGGCGGCCCCGGCCGGCCCCAGGGCCTTGACAGCGGCGCCTACGCCCGGCCCACGATCTTCTCCGATGTCGACCCGCGGTCGGTCATCGCCCAGGAGGAGATCTTCGGCCCCGTGCTCGTGGTCATCCCCTACACCGACGACGACCACGCCGTCGAACTGGCCAACGGCACCGTCTACGGGCTCAACGGCGCCGTCTCGGGCGACCAGGAGCACGCCCTGGCCATCGCCCGGCGCCTGCGCGTGGGACAGGTCGACGTCAACGGCGGGCAGCACAACTTCCAGGCACCCTTCGGCGGGTACAAGCAGTCCGGCAACGGCCGCGAGATGGGCCGCGCCGGACTTGAGGAGTTCCTGGAGACCAAGGCGATCACCCGGTGAGGCGCCACGGTGACATCCCATCGGCCGTGGAAGAAAAGGGATGGGGGAGGGGAGGGGCGGCGATGACGGACCGGGCAGCCCTGGCAGCCTTCCTGAGGACCCGACGCGAGGCGCTCCAGCCGGAGGACGTCGGCCTTCCGCGCGGGCGCCGCAGGCGTACCGGAGGACTGCGGCGCGAGGAGGTCGCGGCGCTGTGCGACATGTCGGCGGACTACTACGGCCGCCTGGAGCAGCCGCGCGGCCCCCGCCCCTCGGAGCAGATGCTCGCCGCGCTGGCCCGCGGCCTGCGGCTGTCCATGGAGGAGCGCGACCACCTCTTCCGGCTCGGTGGCCACGCCGTGCCACGCCGCACGCGCAGGGAGGACCACGTCGAGCCCGGGACGATGCGCATCCTGGACCGGCTGGAGGACACCCCCGCTCTCGTCATGGACCAGCTCGGCCGGACGCTGAGGCAGACGCGTCCCGCCGTGGCCCTGCTGGGCGACACGACGGCGTACACCGGCTGGGCGCGCAGCGCCCACTACCGCTGGTTCACCGACCCCGCCTCGCGCCTGATCCGCCCGGAGAGCGAGCACGACGAGCACAGCCGTCTGCTCGTGGCCGATCTGCACGGCGCCCTCGCCCGCGACGGTGCGCAAGCGCGGGTGGCCGAGCTCGTCGATGTGCTTCTTCAGGCCAGTTCCGAGTTCGCCGGCGTCTGGCGCAGGCGTCCCGTGCCGGGGCCTTCCTGCGCCCCCAAGCGTTTCCTCCACCCGCAATTGGGGACGCTGGACCTGCACTGCCAGACCCTGCTCGACCCCGGCCGCTCCCACCGGCTCGTCGTCTACAGCGCCACCCCGGGAACCGAGAGCGCCACCAACGTGCGGCTGCTGTCCCTGCTGCCCGATCGGCTGTCACAGAACGGCGGCGTGCGCGGTCGTTAGCGTATGAGTCACGCGGCGCGGCAAGAGCTGCGCCGCACGCGCCCGCTCCACGTCACCGGGGCTCACGCAGCACCCCGGTGGCCGGGGACCACACCAGAGAGACCCCCGGCCCCGGCCCCAGCCCCGCCCCGGACCCGGCATCGGGCCGGTCGGGCCGGTCGGACCGGTGGTGACGACCGCCCAGGGTCTCCCGGCGTTCCCGCGCGCACTCCAGCGTCGCGCGCGCGGCGAGCAGCGTCGACCTGAGGTCGTACGCGTACGCGAGGTCCTGGAGGCCGCCGATGTCGATGTGGATCCCGGCGTACGCGGTGCGGGCCTCGATCCCCTCAAGTCCGTCGAGCCCGGCGGCGAGCCCCGCCTCGTCGCGTACGACGCCCGCGTGCTCGGTCATCAGGTGACGTACCGAGCGCAGCAGGGCCCGGACGTTCTGGTCGCCGTCGGCCGCCAGCAGGCGGGTCACGTCCGTCTCCGCGGCGCGCACTGCCGCGGGGGAGCGCTGCTGCACGGTGAGCCGCGCCGAGTACTCCGCCGCGGCCCGGCCCGCGATCCGGCCGTGGACGAGGAGTTCGAGCAACGCGTTCTCCCGCAGCCGCTGCGCGCCGTCCGGTGCGCCGGCCGCCTCCCCGATCACGTAGAGCCCGGTGACCTCGGTACCGTGGTCCTCGGACCGCACCCGGACACCACCCAGGGAGTACTGGGCCGTCGGCGTGACCTCGACCGGGTCGCGGGTGATGTCGAGCGTCTGCAGTTCCAGCAGGCTCTGGTGCATCTGGGGCAGCCGCGTCAGGACGGTCTCGCGCGGGAGATGGGACAGATCGAGCCACACCCCGCCGGACCGGGTGCCCCGCCCCGCCCTGATCTCGGTGCAGGCGGCCGCCGCGACCCGGTCCTGGCCGCAGCGCTCCAGCTGCTCGGGCTCGTAGCGCGTCATGAACCGCTCGCCGAGGTTGTTGAGCAGCACGCCGCCCTCACCGCGGGCCGCCTCGTCGAGGAGCAGGCCGGCCGCGTGCTCCGGCCCGACCAGCCCGAGAGGATGGAACTGCACCAGCTCGGGGTCGCGCAGCCGCGCGCCGGCCTCGGTGGCGAGGCGCAGGGCGTCGCCGCCGCTCTCGTCGCGGCGCGACGACGTACGCCGCCAGATACGGGTGTGCCCTCCGGTCGCGAGGATCACGGCGTCGGCGTGCGTCAGGTAGCGCGAACCGTCCACGAGGTCGAACCCGTAGGCGCCGAAGACCGTCCCGTCGTCGACCAGCAGCCGGGTGACGTACACGCCGGTGAGGACGGGGATCCCGAGCTCGGCCGCGCGGATCCGCAGCGCCCGGTGCACGCCCGGCCCGCCCAGCTCGCCGGCGCACGCCGTACCGTCGTGCGCGTGGCCGGACCGGCGCGGGCCCTGCCCGCCGTGCTCGGGGCGCGGGCGCTGGCGTCCCGTGTCCTGGCCGCCCCGCTCCGCGTAGCGGGCGACGGCCCGCGCGGTGCGGGGGTCGGCCAGCAGGCGTCCCTCGCGCAGGGTTTCGGCGGCGTGCCGCTGCCACACCTCGTCGGGCTCAGAGCCGGCCGCGGGCCACACGGGGCCCGCGGACCCGATGGCCGGGGGCGCGTTCTCGGTCATGCTCTTGGCCACGACGACGACCGACACTCCGGCCTCAGCGACCTCGATGGCCGCACGGAGGCCTGACCCACCGGCTCCCACCACGAGAACGGATGTGGCGAGCTGGTGTCCGAGCGAAGACATGGGGGACCTCCTGCGGCGGGTGGGGAACATCGGCACTGGTCGACCGGACAGCGGTCCCGTTTGTGACAACTGCCGGGGACTTTCGGACGTGGAGACCGTCACAGGCGGCGAACACACAGGGTGTGCGCCGTTCCGGGTATCGTTTCAAGACTTGTTCCGACCACGATGCAAGAACCCCTTTATCCCCAGATGTCCTGAGGAGCCGCGTCGCATGATCGCCAGCCCGCTTCCCGACCTGGTAGGCCGGCAACGCGAGTGCGCGGCACTCGACGACCTGCTGTCCGGGCTGAGCGACGGCGGGTCCCGCATCCTGGTGATCCGCGGCGAGGCCGGCATGGGCAAGTCCGTGCTCCTGGAGTACGCGGCCGCCCAGGCGACGCGGGTGAAGGTGACCTGGGCGCACGGCATCGAGGCGGACATGGAGCTGCCCTACGCCAGCCTGCACCAGGTGTGCACCCCCTTCCTCGGGGAGCTCGACGAACTGCCAGAACCTCAACGCGACGCCCTGCGCGTGGCGTTCGGCATGGCCGCCGGAGATCCCCCCGACCGCTTCCTGGTCGGCCTGGCCGTGCTGACCCTGCTCACCCGGGCCTCCGAGACCCGGCCGGTTCTCGTCCTGGTCGACGACGCCCAGTGGCTGGACCAAGTGTCCCTACAGACACTGGAGTTCGTGGCACGCCGACTGCTCGCCGAAGCCGTCGCCATGGCCTTCGCGGTACGGGACCCCGAAGGCGGGGCCGCCCTCAACGGACTGCCCACCCTGCGCCTTGAGGGCCTGGACACCACCGCGGCCGGCCGACTCCTCGAATCCGTCGTCGGCGGCCGCCTGGAGAAACGGGTCCGGGACCGGTTCGTCACGGAGATGGACGGCAACCCGCTGGCACTGCTGGAGTTCTCCCGAGGCCGCAGCGCCGCCGAGCTGGCCTACGGTCTCGACTCCTCCGTCCGGCCCGGCGCCTACGGACCGGTCGCCGGCCGCGTCGAACGCGACTTCGCGGGCCGGATCGCCTCCCTGCCGGAAGCCACCCGCACCCTGCTCCTGATCGCCGCCGCCGAACCCGTAGGCGACGCACGCCTGCTGGTACGCGCCGCCGCCCGGCTCGAGATCGTGCCCTACGCGGCCCCCGCCAAAGCGGCCGGACTGATCGAGTTCGGGGAGTCGGTCAGATTCCGCCACCCCCTGGTCCGCTCCGCCGTCTACCAGGGAGCCACACCCGAGGAACGCCGGACGGTCCACCGGGCACTGGCCGACGTCACCGACCCGGTCCTCGACCCCGACCGGCGCGCCTGGCACGCCGCCCAGGCCACCGACGGGCCCGACGAGGACGTCGCCGCCGGGCTCGAACAGGCCGCCGACCGCGCGCGTCAGCGCGGCGGCATAGCCGCCGAGGCGGTGCTGCTCGAACGCGCGGCCGAGGCGACACCGGACGCCTGGGCACGCGGCCGCCGAGCCCTCGCCGCCGCCGAGGCACACTTCTCCGCCGCCGCGCCCGACCGCGCCACCGAACTGGCCACAGTGGCCGAACTATGCCCCCTGAGCACCCTGGACCGGGCCCGGCTGACGCGCCTGCGGGCCCGGATCCTGTTCGCCCGCAGCCGCAGCGACGACGCGGCACCGCTGCTGCTGGAGGCCGCGGCGCAGTTCACCGCCGCCGCATCACCGCTGGCCCGCGAGACCTACCTGGAAGCGATCAGCGCGACCATCTTCGCGGGCCGTGTCCACGGTCCGACCGGTGCCCGCGCGGCGGCGATCGCCGCCCGCGAATCGGGGGCACCCGCTTCCGGCTCCCAGGCCGCCGACCGCCTTCTCGACGGCGTCGCCGCACTGCTCGCGGACGAGCCCGACACCGCGGTCCCGGCGCTGCGCGGCGCGCTGGACCTGCTGGTGCACGAAGAACTCGCCACCCGCGAGGCGGTCGTGCGCTGGCTGCTGCTGATCCCGGTCGCCCTGGAGGCGTTCATCCACTACGCCTGGGACCTGCACGCCTGGGACGCACTGTCGGCCCGGGCCGTGCGCCTGGCCCGCGACGTCGGAGCACTCGGCGCGCTGCCCCCGGCCCTCATCTACGCCGGCGGCGTGCACATCCACTACGGCAACTTCCCCGAGGCCGACCGGATGATCGGCGAGGCCGACGCGCTCGCCGCCGCCACCGGCCACGCCCCGCACCAGTACGCGACCCTGGTCCTGGCGGCGTGGCGCGGCGAGGCGGACGTCGCCACCGGCATCATCGACGAGGCCCGGCAACAGGCCGAACAGAGCGGCGAAGTCTCCCTGCTCGGCGCCACCGGCTACATCCAGGGAGTGCTCTTCAACGGCCTGGGCCGCTACGAGGAGGCGCTGGAGGCCGCACGCAAGGCAATCGACCACGACGGATTCAACTTCACCGGCCTGTCGCTGGTCGAACACATCGAAGCCGCCACCCGGTGCGGCGAACTCGACCAGGCCCGCGCCTCACTGGCCCGCCTCATCCAGCTCACCGGCCCCGCCGAGTCCGGATGGGCACGCGGCGCCGCCGCCCGCTGCCGCGCACTGACCACCGACGGCGAGGAGGCCGACACGCTGTACCGGACCGCGATCGAGGAGTTCCAACGCGGCGGCGTGGCCGTCGAAGTGGCACGCACCCACCTCCTCTACGGCGAATGGCTGCGCCGCCACCAGCACCGCTCCGCGGCCCGGGAACAACTGCGCACGGCCCACCAGATGTTCGACGGCATGCGCGCCCACGCCTTCGCCGAGCGAGCCCGCCGCGAACTGCTCGCCACCGGCGAACACGTCAGCGTACGAGAGGACCGCCCCACCAGCTCCCTGACCCCCCAGGAGTTCCAGGTCGCCGCACTCGCCGCCGACGGCATGACGAACGCGAAGATCGGCGCGGAGCTGTTCATCAGCCCGCACACCGTGGAGTGGCACCTGCGCAAGGTGTACGTGAAGCTGGGCATCAACTCACGCCGCGCACTGCCCGGCGCCCTCGGCGACGCCCCGGCCGACGCCCTCCACGACCAGCACACGGTACGCAGCGCCTGACATCCGCCACGGGACCCCACGGCCCCGTCAGGGACTCTCGCGGGCCCCCGGGGGAAGCCCACCAGGGGCCCATGGACTGCGCCCCCCGGGGATCCCACGGACTCCACCACGGGGTACCACGGACTCCACCACGGGGAAACAAGGGCGCGGGGAACGGTGCCCCGCGGCGAAGGTGGAAACACGCCCTGAACAGGCGCCCCCCTTCCACCACGAGGAGTTCCCCATGCCCGCGACCGCCTCGCAGACGACGACCCGACCCGCGCCCGCGCGCCCCGCCGGCCACGACGACATGGACACCGCCCTCGGCACCTTCCTGGCCGAGCGGACACGCCTCTTCCGCATCGCCTACCGCATCCTCGGCGACGTCACCGGCGCCGAGGACGTGGTCCAGGAGGTATGGCTGCGCTGGCAGCTCACCGACCGCGCAGCCGTCGAGAACCCGGCCGCGTTCCTGGTGACCGCCACGACCCGGCTGGCCATCAACGTGGTCCGCTCCGCACGCCACCGCCGCGAGGTCCCCGTCGAACTCCGGCTGGCCGAACTCGGCGACCGAGCCGCCTCGGACTCCGCACCGAGCGTCGAGCACAGCGTGGAACAGAGCGTCGCGATCGAGGGCGCCCTGGCCCTCCTCATGGCGCGACTGACCCCCGACCGCCTGGCCGCCTACGTCCTGCGCAAGGGCTTCGGCTACGCCTACGCGGAACTCGCGGCACTGCTGCGCATCAGCGCCCCGAACGCCCGGGTGGTGGTCCACCGGGCACAGGCCCGCCTGGAATCCGCCAGAGAACACCCGGTCCCCGCCGACTCACACCGCCGCCTCACCGCCGCATTCCGCACCGCCGCCCACACCGGCAACCTGGACACCCTGGTGGAACTGCTCACCCCTCACCCCGTCGAGCAGGCAGCGTGACACACCGCCCGGACCCGGACCATGTCACACGGTTCAACACACCATGCTGAGCGCGCACCAGCGAAGCCGGCAAGGAACAGGCGATAGCCCCACACCGAAGTGAATTCGAACCACCGGTACAGCGCCTCGTCGACTACGTGTCATCTCCACCGGACAGTGTCACAGATACCCCCGCTCACTGGTCAGTGCACTGACACCCACGCCGACGAGCCGAAACGAGCTTCCCCATGCCCCAGGACCAGTCCACCACGACCGACACCACCGCGGCCGCCGCGACCGCGACGACCGGCATCACGACCCTGGAAGACCTGCGCACCCACCTGCAGTGGGCGATCGAAGTCGAGCACTCCACCCTCCCGCCCTACCTGACCGCCCTCTACTCCCTCGACGCCGAACGCAACCCGGACGCCGTCCAGTTGATCAGCGGGGTGTTCGTCGAGGAAATGATCCACCTCGCCCTCGTCGCGAACCTGCTCAACGCCATCGGCGGCGAACCCCGCCTCGACGCACCGCACATGCTCCCGCCGCACCCGCGGACCATGCCGCACGCCGACCCCTCCATCGAGCTGGCACTCCTGCCGTTCGGCAAGGAAGCCCTCCGCATGTTCCTCCGCCTCGAACAGCCCGCGCACCCCGGAGACGCGGCGGAAGCCGACCACTACGAGACGATCGGACAGTTCTACGACGCGATCGAGAAGAGTCTGCTCGACCTGTGCGCCGAACTCGGCGAGGACCAGGTCTTCACCGGCGACCCCGCCCGCCAGGTCGCCGCCGGCCCGTTCGCCCACACCGCAGGCCGCCTCGCCCCCGTCACCGACCTGCGCACCGCACTCGCGGCACTGGAGGAGATCGTCGAACAGGGCGAGGGCGCCGCACGCGCCGACGTCTGGGACGGGGACACGGACGTGCTCCACCCCGAAACCAAGGCCGTCTCCCACTTCTACCGCTTCCAGGAACTCGCCGCAGGACGCCGCTACCAGGCCGGTGACACCCCCCAGTCCGGCCCCACCGGGGAAACCGTAACGGTGGACCCGGCCGGAATCCGGCTGGTGCGCCCCAACCAGCAGCTGGCCGACCACCCCGAAGGCCACGCGATCCGCACCGCGCAGCAGGCGTTCAACCAGACGTACTGCAAGATGCTCCAGATGCTGGAGCAGGCCTTCAACGGCAACCCGGCGATGCTGGGCACGTCCGTGGGCACCATGTACGCGGCCAAGAGCCAGGCACAGACCCTGATGGCGATGCAGGACGACGACGGCCTGGCGGCCGGCCCGACCTTCGAGTACATCGCCCCCGAGGACCGCATCTAACCGCCCCACACGCCCGCCGCCCGCGACGAATCGGTCAAGCCCCGGCCCCCTCTTCCTCTTCCTCCTCCTCGCGCCGCGCGAGGAGGACGGACCCCGCGATGAGCAAAGAGGCGACGACCCCGGTCCCGAGCACGGCAAACGGGGTGAAGGTCAAGCACAGGACGACCACAGCCGCGGCAGGCGGAAGGACATCGCCTGCCGCGGACACCCGGACGGCCCGCCGGTGCAGCAGCCACACACAGCTGACGAAGAGGGCGACGGGCACCGTGAACACGGCCGCGGCCTGGACATCACTCAGCGCACGATCACCGGTGACATGAGCGACGTTGACCGCGAGCGCCGCACCCACGGCAGCCGCCGAGGCGAACACCACGTAGTGCCCGTACCCCCACCACATCGCCGTCCTTTGCGTCCGCAGCCGCCGAGGCGCGTCCTGGGCGAAGTACATCCACCACAGCGCGAACACGGTCAGCAGCCCGCCCAGCGCGACCGGCAGGACGGAACCGAGCAGTTGGTGAGTCTCCGACGCGGCACCGACGGCCAGACCGGCGGCCATCACGGACTCGCCGAGCACGATCAACGTGAACAGGCCATATCGCTCGGCGATGTGCTGAGGATGCCAAGTGGTGCCCTCAGCCCGCTCGGCCCACACCGGCACAGCCAGCTCCAGCACAGCCAGAACGGCGAACGAGACGGTTCCACCGCCCACCGGCACGGCCAGCCGCACCAGCCACGCACCCTGCAGCACCAAGATCCCCACGGCATACCGCAACGCCGACCGCCGCCGCCCCCGGTCCGTACAAGCGGCACGCACCCACTGACTGACCATGGCAAGCCGCATCACCACATAACCCCAGGTGATAACAGCAAAATCTCCATGCTCCAAGGCCTCGGAAGCCCCAGCAGCCATGACCAACGCACCAATGATCTGAACCAACGTGAACAACCGATAGAGAACATCATCAGTGTCATAGGCCGACGCGAACCAGGTGAAGTTCATCCACGCCCACCAGATAGCAAAGAAGACCAGCACGTAGCCGAGCAGACCACTCCCCGCACGCCCCGAGACCAACTCATGCTCAAACGCCGACGACGCCTGCGCGACAGCCACCACAAAACACAGATCGAAGAACAACTCCAACGCACTGGCGGCACGATGCTCCTCACCGGCCCCGCGAGCCAGCATCGGCCGGTACCAGGCGGTGAACACCTTCGTGGACTGACTCATGACGTCCTGATCTCTTGAGCGGAACAGCCACCGGCGACGCCTTCGACAAGAAGCCGGCGCCCGTCGGCCGAGGTCGTTGCATACGACCAGCCGCCACCACGATTTGTGACAGCCCTCGCCGGGACGCCCGTACTGGGCCCGTACGGGTGGTGTCGTCCCTCTCCCGGACCTGCTTCGGCCCTCTGAGTGGGAGCCGGGCGCGGGGGAGGGGTGATGATCGGGGGTGTCCGTACTCCGGTGGGAGCCGTGCGGCCCCGCCCGAACGAAGGCAGCCCCCATGCCCCTGCGTAGGATCACCGTTTCCGCCGCTGTGAGCGCCCTCGCTCTCGGTGCCCTGGCCTTCGCCGCCCCGACGGTGCAGGCCGCGAGCGCGAGTTCGTGCAGAGAGGCGGTGGACAACACCAGGTACCACCTGGAACTGGCCGATTCCCCCACCAGCGCCACCGACTGGCAGTCCGTACGCGACGACGCGCAGCGGTACCTGGACGAGCACCCCTGGCAGAGCCCGGGCAACCAGGCGCTTCAGCAGGACATCGACGACCTGAACCGGCTCTGCGCGGCGTAAGCCTGCCCCCGGCGGATCCCCGGCGTGACGGGGGGCGAAGCCGTCCGTGCTGGATCGTTCGGACGGCTTCGCCGATCTCCCCGCAGCCCAGGCCCGGGGAGCAAGCCGGCCTCCCCGTGATGCGACGCCTGCCCGATGACCGCCCCCCCCGGAGCCGGCGGTGTGCCACGCCGGCTTCCGCCGCCCCAGCGGCTCGGCTCCGTGTACGCGGTGAACGTCTAGGTCTCCGGGTTGCTTCCAGATGACGCAGGCGAGGGCCGGTAGATCCGTACGGGCCGCAGGCTCTCCCCGCGGCCAGGGCGGCACCACCACCGGACCGACTGCCGGCTGACCGGCCGGATGACCGACGACCAGGCCGGGGCGTCGTCCGCTGGCTTACCGCTCCGGGCACCACTCCGCTCGCCGTCCCCCACGGCCTGCGGATCGCTGACCGGCCGGGCGACTACGACGGCCACCCCTCAACACCGCGGCCCCGGCCCCGGTGCTGACCGGAAAGGTGCTGTCTCACGCTCACGCGGTTCCCCACGATGGGCGGGTGTCTGAGGATCGCCCTGTGAAGCGGTCCGGCTCGTCCCCGATCAGAGGCGCGCAGGTGGCGGGCCACTGGTGACGCTGTCGAGCAATGCCGTGGAGGCGGGGGACCGGTTCGCCTGCTGCTCCGACCATCTTCCCCATCACGCTCTCCACCCCGCACACCGAGGACTTCCGTTCCGAGGTCTCCGCACTCCAGCTCGGCGTGATTCAGGTAGCGCATTTCACGTTCCCGCCGCTGCGGGCGGCCCGCACGGCACGGCACATCCGGCGGGTTACCAGTTGGGCTGGTCGCGGCGCGGGGAGATGGGCTGCACCCAGCTCCGAAACGACGGGTTCATCGCCGCGGGCGACATGGTCCTCTTCGACGCCTCCCACCCCTTGGAAGCCGACACAAAAGGTGGCGGAGCGGGCATGGCCGAGGTGACCCTGCTGCGCATCCCGAGGAGCTCATTGTCCCTGCCCGCCGCGCAGGCCGACGGCTCCTTGCTCGACGGCAGCCCCACGAAGGGATGAGCGGTGTCCTGCGCCGCCAGCACCTGGACACCCTGGTAGCGCAGGCGTCTCGGCTCGGGCCCGCCGAGGCCCACCGACTGGGCACCGTCACCGCCAACCTCGTCACCTGCTTCGCAGCAAACATGCTCGACAGGAAGAGGCTCGCGCCGCCGGAGACCCGCACAGCGGAGCTGCGCGCCCGGATCGTCGCCTTCATCGGACTCGATCTCGCGGCCCCTGAACTGCGGCCGGCTTCCATCGCCGACCATCACCACATCTCGCTCCGGACCCTCCACACCCTCCTTCCTACAGGAGCCCGCGACCATCCGGCGCCTGCGGCTGGAAAGGTGCCGCGCGGACCTGGCCGACCCACGGCTGCGCGACCTGCCGATCGCCGCCCTCGCGGCCCGGTGGAGGCTGCTCCTGCCAGCCGAGTTCAGCCGTGCTTTCAGGGCCGCGTACGGGATGATCCCAGGCGACGGCCGGGCGGAGGCGGCCCGTTCTTAGGGCCGCGCGGAGAAGAGGTCCGTTGAAGCCGACCCTTCGTCGTATCGCCACCGTCACCGCCCTCCTGACCGCTCTGGGCCTCGGCATCGGGGGAACCTTCTTTAGCGAGTTCGACGGCGGTGGCTACCTCTGGCTGGCACAACGTGCCGACCTGGTTCAACGACCTCGCGACCTCGGCTTGGAACCGCACCTCGGTCACCGTCAACATCTTCAAAAACGCCCACCAGGGCGGCTATCTGGGCCCCATGCCTGGCTGGTTCAAGGGCAACCTGAACTCCGCCCATAACAACATGATGAGCTCGGTCGATTCACTCTGCTGAACGGTACGGGCTCCAGGTCGGATGATGGTCCCGCGCGCGTTCGGGGCTGCGGGACCATCACCTGGGCACACCCGTCCTGTTGAGTGACCCATCTGGACCGTACGAACCCTCCACGCCGAGGTCCAGCTGGCCGCCAGCGTCGGGCCGGGGGAGGGGGCACGAGGTCCCATGATGCAGCCTTCGGGCTGCTTCACAGACCGTTCAACGCCGAGGACCTGAAGCCGGAGCATGCCAAGGCGCTCCGCGACTACCTGGTCCAGATGGTGAAGACTCTGAGCGAGAAGCGTCCGGCGGACAGCTTCGAGGGCCCGGGCCGCCCGCACCATGCGGGAGGCGGTCGGCGTGCAGGCGGACGAGCTGACGCACTACTTCGAGGACGATGAGCCCGAGACGCTCAAGGCCCGCAAGTAGGCCTGGAACCGGCTCGTGTGGTTCCTCTGGCCGTGGGAGGGCACCTCCGCGTACGACGCCCATCAGTGGCGGCTGGTGCTGCATACGGACGCCGAAGACGCCGTCGAAGTCGCCCGCCAACTGCTCGACGCCCGGGAGTACGCCGCCGCGCGCAGGAAGCGGCTCGCCGACATGCTGGATGACCGGTGGCGGCTGCCACCGCCCCGCCGGAGCTCACCCTGCCTGCCGCAGTGAGGCGGATGACACCGGCCGTCCGGCGCGCTCGGCGGGGGCCCGCAGGATTGCGGCGACCCGGGTGGAGTCGTTGGCCTGGCGCTGCTCGGCACGGATGTCCTTGCGCGACGTGGCTGTCCTGTCCTGCTCGCCGTCCTTGGTGTCGGGGAAGGCGCGGGCGCCGAGTTCGCAGCACCTGCCCTGGCGTGTCATGGTGCCGACGAGGGCGGGATCCTGCTGGGGGGGCGTGTAGGAGGTGTGGTGGAGGGCGAGCGCGTGCCGGAACCCCTCGGAGGCGGTCTCGCGGGTCTTCACTGGCCCGGCGGGCGCGGTCGCCTTCCCGGCGGCAGGCGACAGGCGAGGCTGTCGGCCAGGAGCTGCGCCCCATCCGTGTGGCCGGCGAACCTGATCACCCGGGCCGACTCGCTACGGACAGCGGTCTCCACCAGTTGGCTGGCGGCCGAACGCTCCAGGCGCGCCCCACACCAGGTCGACAGCCAGGCCGCCCCCCCCGATCCCACGGCTACAGGGACCCTTCCCCCGCTGCTGCCTGACCTGACCCCCGCCGTCCAGGCATCGCCCCGAACCGTCGGCAACCGACCGCGGCCGTCGTTCTCGCCTTCTACGCCCGGGGGCGTGCCCACCCAGTATCTGCCCTTGAAAGGACGGGGTTGGTCTCCCTCGCCAGACCCGGAGCCGTCCCATCCGGGCTGCTCAAAGACAGAGCCGGACGGCGACCTCACACTACGCCCACTGCACCTTCGGGTGTACGGGAGTCAGCGCCCTGATCCTCGAACTGACCGAAGGCCCCCGCGCGACCTTCGAGCCGCCCGCTCTGACCGTGCTCCTGGCCCGCGTCCATGCAACCCACCGGGCAGAACACGAGGACAGAGGACGATCGGGATGAGGCAGGCCGTAGTGATTGAGCCCGACGAACGGGTGCCGGGGTGCCGCTTGACGGTGCGTCTGGACGCTGCCGGGCGCGGCAGTACGGCGGTGCGTATCTCGTACAGCCGTACTGCCTGCGCCGAGCAGCGTCTGCCGGACTGCCACACCCATCTTCCCGACACCAGTCGGCCACGTACCGAACCCTGCCGACGCGCCGATGTAGCCGTAGTAGGCCTTGAGCCAGGTCTGGCGCTTCTGCCTGAGCAGTGGTGAGCCAGAGGTTGCTGACCTCGGCAGGAGTGAAGTCGCTGGCGCTCGTGGTGCACCAGCTGTCCGTCGAGGCGACTGCTGAGGACGGCTCGCACCTCATCCGCCGCGACCGCGCCGATGGAGGTCCGGGTGGCCGTGCTCGTGGGATCGCGGCCGTATGGACGGTTCTGGGGGTGGGGTGTGCGTGTCTCGGGAGGTGGAGGTGGTTGCGAGAGCCGATGGTTTCCCTGTTGTCCCTGTTGTCCCTGTTGTCCCTGTGGCCACGCGCCGCATGCCCCCCCGCGACCCTTCCTGTACGGAGTTCCCCACATGTCCGACACCCCCCACGTCCAGGTCACCGAGAACGGTCCCTACGTCGTCACAGGTGGTGTGCCGTTGAAACGGCATGCCATCAAGGCCGATGCCGAAGGAGGGTCGCGGGGGTGGGAGGAGATGGAGTCGTTCGAGACCGGAGGCGAGTACCGGCTCTGTCGGTGCGGGCAGTCCGCCGCCAAGCCCTTCTGCGATGACAGCCATGAGCGCGTCGGGTTCGACGGGCGCGAGAGCCCGGGTGCGAGGGTGCCGTACCTTCAGCAGGCGCAGGAACAGGACGGGCCCGAGGTCGTGCTCACCGATGCCCAGAAGTTGTGTGCCTTCGGGCGGTTCTGCGACGTCGACGGGTCGATCTGGGCACAGGTCGAACAGCCGGGTAACGCCGAGCGGGTCCAGGAGGAAGCGGGGAACTGCCCCGGGGGGCGGCTCGTCGCCTGGAAGGTGGAGGGGGAGTCCGCCCGGCCGCTGGAGCCCGAAGTCTCGGCGTCCATCGCCGTCGTCGAGGATCCCGCCCAGGGGGTTTCCGGGGGGTACCGGGTGTGGGGGTCCGTCCAGGTCACCGGGGCCGACGGGCACGCCTACGAGCTGCGCAACCGGGTCGCCCTCTGCCGGTGCGGCGCCTCGCGGAACAAGCCCTTCTGCGACGGCTCGCACGCCGCCATCGGGTTCCGGGACGGCTCCGAGGTGGGTTGACTGGTTGTAGTGATGTAAGTGGCTAAAGGGGGGCTTGCAGTGATGTCCGATGCCGGGTCTGGTGGTGTGGAGCGGCTGACTCCGCCATCCGGCCCGGCGTTCTCATCCTCGACGACTTCGCGATGCGCCAACCGTCCGCGGCCCAGGCTGACGACCCGTACGAGCTTGTCGGCCCAGGCTGACGGCCTCTACGGCGCCCCTCCTCGCCCTCCAGGTCCACCCGCATCCGGCTGACCTGCGGCGCGCCGTCGGCAAACATCGTGCGGACGTACGTACCAGATGCGGGGGCGAGGAGCCGGATGCGGACGGCTGCGTCGAAGGGCGCGGTCATGGCGCGAGGCGAGCCTCGCGGGGCGGGCAGGCGCAGGCGCCCCGGCCCCACTTCGCTCCTGCCTCGACGCGACCTCTTGACAGCACGCGAACAGGTGGCGAATATCTCAAGCGAATTAAGTAAACGTGTCTAAGAAAACGTCGCGAGAGGATGCGTCGCATGAGGAAGTCCGTCGCCACGCCCTCCGTCAGGGTGCCGTCCCGGCCCCCGCGTGTTCTCGACGCGCTGCCCGCCGTGCGCCAGAAGCCGTCCGAGCGGGTCAAGGCTCAGGACGGGAGGGCGCACAACCGCTCTCTCGTGCTGGCCACGCTCTACCACCGGGGAGCGATGAGCCGTGCCGACCTGACCAGGGTCTGCGGGCTGACCGCGCCCACCATCTCCGCCCTGGTCGCGGATCTGGAGGCGGAGGGGCTGGTGGCCGACTCCGGGCCCCTGGTCGGTGCCGGGCTCCGGCGGGGCAAGCCCTCGTCCCTCGTGGAGATCCGGGACGACGCCGCCGTTCTCGTCGCCCTGGACCTGTCGCCCAGCGACTGCTTCCGGGGCGCGGTGACCGATCTGCGCGGCCGGGTCCTCGCGCGGGCCGAGACGCCTCTAGGCAAGGCGTCCGGGGCGGCGGCCGCCGCACTGGTGGAGGAGCTGGTGGCCGAGCTGCTCGCGCGGGCCCCGCGGCGGGTGCTCGGGGTCGGGATCGCCTCTCCCGGGATCGTCGACGACCGCGGGACCGTACGGCAGGCCGGGCACCTCGGCTGGACCGAACTGCCGCTGACCGAGCGGCTGGGAGCGCGGTTCGGGGTGCCGGTGCACGTCGGGAACGACGTCAACGCGGCGGCCCTCGCGGCCTGGCACTTCCATGACGTGCGGGCGCAGAACCTCATGGTCATCACCACCGAGCACGGTGTCGGCGCCGGGCTCATCATCGGGGGCGAGCTGGTCGAGGGCGAGCAGTTCGCCGCGGGCGAGATCGGGCACATCACCGTCGCCGAGGACGGTGAACCGTGTGTCTGCGGGCGGTCCGGCTGCCTCGATCCGCTCATTGACTCGGGCCATCTGCGCAGGCGGCTGGCGGCGGCGCCCGCCGCCGGCCGGCCCGCCGTGCTCGCGGAGGCCGGCCGCGCCCTGGGGATCGTGCTGGCCCCGATCGCCAGCGTGCTGAACCTGAACGAGGTCGTCGTCGCCGGGCCCGCCGATCTCCTGGAGGGCCCGTTCGTCGAGGCGGCCCACGCGGCCGTCCAGGCCCGCACCCTGCATCCCATCAGCGCTTCGGTGCACATCCGTGTCCTGTCGGCGTACGCCGAACTCACCCTGCTCGGCGGTGTGTGCCTGGTGCTCGCCGCCGAGTTGGGCGTCCTGTAGCCGAGGGTCCCAGGCCCCCGCCCCTCGCCCCACCGCCACCCGCCGTATCGCCCTATCGCCGTACCGCCGTCCGACTCCCCGCCGTCCGACTTCCCGCGGTCCGGCTCCCCGGCGCCGTCCGATTCCCCGGCGCCAGACGGCGCCAGACGCCGCCAGACGCCGCCCAACGCACCGTTCACGTGCGCCCCTCCCGTACCCCTGCCACTCCTCCCTCCCGCATGCCCGGAAACAACCGGTCCGAACGATCAGGAAACGCCATGAAGTACTTCAGAACCGCCGTGGCCCTCACCTGCGCCCTCGCGGCACCTCTCGCGCTCACCGCCTGCGGCAAGGGCGCCGGCGCCGACGGCGCGCCGAAGGCCGTGCCCTCCGGTTCGGGCAAGGGCCGGACCGTCACCGTGTGGGTGATGGAGGGCGACTACTCCGACGCCTCGCTCAAGGCGATCAACGACCGCTTCACCCAGGAGACCGGGGCCCGGGTCAAGGTCCAGACGCAGAGCTGGGACGGCATCACCACCAAGATCACCACCGCGCTCGCCACCCCCAACCCCCCGGACGTCCTGGACCTCGGCAACACACAGGTCGCCGGCTTCGCCGCCACCGGCGGCCTCCTGGACCTCAGCTCCTACGCCGCCGACCTCCGCCAAGGCCAGACCTGGCTGCCCGGTCTGGTCGAACCGGCCACCGTCGACGGCAAGTTGTACGCGGTGCCGGGCTTCGCCGGCGCCCGCGCCGTCATCTACAACAAGAAGACCTGGGCCCGGGCGGGCGTCACCGAAGCCCCATCGACCTTCCCCGAACTGACCGCCGCGCTGAAGCGGGTCAAGGCCGCCAACCAGGCGAAGGACTTCTCCGCGCTCTACTTCCCCGGCCAGAACTGGTACGCGGGCATGCAGTTCGTCTGGGACGCGGGCGGCGACACCGCGGCCAAGAACGGCGACAAGTGGACCCCCGGCTTCGGCACCCCGCAGGCGCAGGCCGGTCTCGAAGCCTTCCGGACCTTCCAGAACGAGTTCTCCGTCCCCGCCTCGCGGACCGTCGACCCGGCCAGCCCCGACCAGGTGCAGGTCTTCGCCGACGGCAAGGCGTCCGCCATCATCGCCACCAGCGGCTTCCTCGGCCGCATCAAGGAAGCCAACCCGGCGCTCACCGACGCCGACCTGGGCACCTTCCCGCTGCCCGGCGCCTCGGGCGGGACCCAGCCGGTGATGCTCGGCGGCTCCGACTGGGGCATAGCCGTCAAGAGCGCCAACGCGGACCTCGCCGTGCGGTGGACGAAGATCGCGGCGAGCCCCGAGATCCAGAGCAAGTGGATCGTCGGCCACGAGGGCTTCGTCCCCAACAGCACCGAGGGCATCGAGGCCGCCACCCCCACCCTGGACGCGCGGCGCAAGGCCTTCTTCACCGCGGCCCTCAACTCCAAGGCCACCCCCGCCAGCGCCCACTGGGCGGAGCTGGAGGGCAACAAGGCCGTCAACGACCTGTTCTCCTCCGTCGCCTCCGGCAAGAAGAGCCCTGCCGACGCCGCCAAGGACTTCGACGCCCGCGCGGACAAGGTCCTCAATGCCCGGTGACACGGTTCTCGGGCGCCAGGACACCACCTCGGCGCCCGCCCCCGCCCCCGTCCCCGTGACCGTTCCCGCCCCCGTGACCGCCCCGAAGTCCGCGCCCGGGACGCCGCCGCCGCGCCGGCGCCGGCGCCGGACCCACGCCCACTGGTGGCTGCTGTCCCCGGCCGGTCTCGTGATCGTGACCGTCACCCTGGCGCCGATCGGCTTCCTCCTCTTCACCTCCTTCACCGACTACGACCAGCGGTCCCTGTTCACCGGCGAGTACGCGACGGTCGGCACCGAGCAGTACGCCGAACTGCTCGCCGACCCGGCGTTCTGGCGGTCGCTCGCGCGCACGGTCTGGTTCACCGCGGCGATGGTCGCGGGCAGCGTGGCCGTGGGCACCGGCGTGGCCCAGCTCCTCACCCGGCTGGGCACGGCGCTGCGGATGACCGTCACCGTGGTCCTGATCTGCGCCTGGGCCATGCCCACCGTGGCCTCGTCCCTGGTGTGGAAGTGGCTCTTCCAGCCCGGATACGGCGTGGTCAACTGGCTCCTCACCGCCACGGGCCTGTTCGGCGACCTGACCGGCACGGACTGGGCGAACGACCCGGCGCTCGCGTACACCTCCATCTGGCTGCTCGTGGTGTGGCAGGCGGTGCCGTTCATCGCGCTCACCCTGTACGCCGCGCTCCTCCAGGTGCCGGCCGAGGTGCAGGAGGCGGCCCGCATCGACGGCGCGGGCGAGCTGCGGGTGTGGTGGTCGGTGACGCTCCCGTTCCTGCGCCCGACACTGCTGCTCGTCACGCTGATGTCGGTGATCTGGGACTTCAACGTCTTCAACCAGATCTGGCTGATCTCCGGCGGCGGCCCCGACGACGCCACCACCACCCTCGGCGTCTTCACGTACAAGACCGCCTTCGTCGGCTTCCGGATCGGTCAGGGCGCCGCCCTCTCGGTGATCACCACCGCGATCCTGGTGGGCGTCACCGCCCTCTACGTCCGCCGACTGCTCCGCTCCGGGGAGGACCTGTGACCCACCCAACCCCGCGCGCCCGCCGCCGCCCCGCGACCCCGCGCATACGCCGCCGCCCCGCCTCGCGGCCGCTGGCCTCCGCGCTCGCCCTGGTGTTCTGTCTGATCTGGATCTTCCCGGTCTACTGGATGGTGATCACCGCCTTCAAGCCCCGCTCGGAGGCGATGACGCCGACGCCCCGCTTCCTGCCCGGGACGCCGACCCTGCACAACTTCGACGTGGCGATCAACCACACCGGCTTCCTCGGCAACCTGGTCAACAGCCTCGTCGTGGTCGGCGCCACCGTGGCCTGCGCCGTCGTCCTCGGCGTGCTGGCCGCCGCCGCGCTCTCCCGGTTCCGGTTCACCGGGCGCCGCACCATCATGGTGACGATCCTGATCGTCCAGATGCTGCCGGGCACGGCCCTGCTCATCCCGACCTTCCTCGTCTTCAACGAACTGGGACTCCTGGGCACGTACCTCGGGCTCGTGCTCGCCTACGTGGCCGTCGTCCTGCCCTTCACGATCTGGGTGATCCGCGGCTTCTTCGCCGCCGTGCCCGTCTCCGTCGACGAGGCCGCCCGGATCGACGGCGCCTCCACCTGGCAGCTCCTGACCCGCATCCTCTTCCCCCTCGTCGCACCGGGGGTGGTGGCCGCCGGCGTCTTCTCCTTCATCGCCGCCTGGAACGACTACCTCATCGCGTACACCTTCCTGAAGGACCAGGACCGCTACACGCTGCCGATCTGGCTGTCCACCTTCACCACCCCCGCCACCGGCACCGACTTCGGCGGGCAGATGGCCGGCTCGGTCGTCTTCTCCCTGCCGGTGATCGCCTTCTTCCTCCTCATCCAGCGCAAACTCGTCTCCGGCGTCTCGTCCGGGGCCGTGAAAGGCTGACCCGCCCGCATGCTGCTCCCACGCCCGCACTCGCTGACCCCGCTCGACGGAACGTTCCTCCTCGGCCCGGACACCGTCCTGTCCGCCGGACCCGGCACCGTCGACACCGCCGAATGGCTGCGGTCGGTCCTCCGCCCCTCCACCGGACTGCCGCTGCCGCCGCGCGCCCCCGCGGGGGACGAGCCGGCCATCACCCTGGCCCTCGACCCCGCCCTCGCCGCCGAGGCGTACCGGCTCGACGTACGGACGGAGGGCGTCACCCTCGTGGGCGGCGCCGCCTCCGGGGTGTTCTACGCCTGCCAGGCGCTGCTCCAGCTCCTGCCGCCCGCCGTCCACCGCCGGGCCCGCGTCGACGCCGTAACGAGCCTGCCGGTGCCCGCCGTGTCCGTACGGGACGCGCCGCGCTTCGGCTGGCGGGGGCTGATGCTCGACGTGGCCCGGCACTTCATGCCGAAGCACGATCTGCTGCGGCTGGTGGACCTGCTCGCCCTGCACCGCCTCAACACCCTCCACCTGCACCTGACCGACGACCAGGGCTGGCGCCTGGAGATCCGGCGCCACCCCCGGCTGACCGAAGTCGGCGCCTGGCGCGCCGAGTCGCAGCGCGGCGCCGCGGTCGACGCCCCCGGCGACGGCAGGCCGCACGGCGGCTTCTACACCCAGGACGACATCCGGGAGATCGTCGCCTACGCGGCCGAGCGGCACATCACCGTGGTCCCCGAGATCGACGTGCCGGGCCACTCCCAGGCCGCCATCGCCGCCTACCCAGAGCTGGGCGTGACCGGGGCGCCGACCGCCACCTCCACCCGCTGGGGGGTCAACCCCCGCGTCCTCAACACCGAGGACAGCACGGTCGCGTTCTACCGCGACGTCCTGGACGAGGTCATGGAGCTGTTCCCCGGACCGTACATCGGCCTGGGCGGGGACGAGTGCCCCACCACCCAGTGGCGGGAGGATCCGCGCACCCAGGAACTCATGCGGCAGCGCGGGCTTGCGGACGAGACGGCCCTGCGCACCTGGTTCACCGGGCGGCTCGCCGCGCACGTGACCGGCGCCGGACGGCGGGTCTTCGGCTGGGACGAGATCCTGGAGGGGCCCGTCCCTGAGGGCACCGTGGTGGCGTCCTGGCGCGGCCTGACCGGCGCGCGCACCGCCGCACGGCGCGGCCTGGACGTCGTCTCCTGCCCGGACGACCAGGTCTATCTGGACTACCGCCAGTCCGAACACCCCGACGAGCCGATCCCCTTCGCCGTCCCCCTCACCCTGGCGGACACCTACCGCTTCGACCCCGTCCCCGACGGGCTCACCCCCGTCGAGGCGGCCCGTGTCCTCGGCGGCCAGGCCAACGTCTGGACCGAACACATGGACTCCCCGCGCACCGTCGACTACTACGTCTTCCCCCGGCTGTGCGCGATCGCCGAAGCACTCTGGAGCGGCGCCGAGCGCGACTTCGCGGACTTCCGCCGACGTCTCGCGGAGCATCTGCCGCGCCTCGACGCGCTCGGCGTCGAATACCGCCGCGACACCGGTCCGCTGCCCTGGCAGACCCGGCCGGGCATCGCGGGCAGGCCTGCCGACCGGCAGGAGTGGGCCGCTCTGATCGACTCACTCGTCGCACCCATCAGGGACTGAGCGGCCTCCACCCTCCCCCCTTAGGCACCAGCAGGAGGAAACATGCGCGACAGAACGACCCCGGTACGCCGCACGGCGGCGGCCGGCCTGGGCCTCGTCACGGTCCTGGCCGCCTCGGCGACCATGACGGGCGCGTCCGGCGCCCAGGCCGCGGCGGGCTCACCGGGCACGGTGACCATCGCCGGCAGCTGTCTGGACGACGCGAACTCCGCGACCGCCGACGGCTCCGTCGTCCGGATCTCCGCGTGCGACGGTTCGGCGGGCCAGAACTGGACCTGGCACACCGACGGAAAGCTGACCGTGACGATCGGCTCCGTCACCAAGTGCGCGGACATCACCGGCGGTTCCAACGCCAGCGGGGCCCTCGTGCAGCTCTACGGCTGCACCGGCGTGGCCCAGCAGAAGTTCGCGTACCTCCCCGACGGCACCGTCTACAGCAGCAAGTCCGGCAAGTGCCTCGCCGTACAGGGCGGTTCGGTCACCAACGGCGCGCGCGTCGGACTCGCGCCCTGCGACCCCGCGCAGGCCGTGCAGAAGTGGGGCGCCACGACCGCCCCCAAGCCCCGCTACCTGCTCTCGGCCGGCGCCACCCTCACCCTGAACAACGGCGCCGACACCCCCGCCTCCGTCTACACGGACGCGGACGGCTCGTTCTGGTTCCAGGACGCGGTGGCGCTGTACGGGGCCACCGAGCCGCGCGTGTGGAACTTCTTCTCCGGCCAGGACTTCGACACCGCCACCAAGAACGCCATCAGCACGGCCGCCGACCCGGCCAACCCGGTCGACCGCAACAACGACACCACCTGGCGCTGCAACAACAGTCCGACCGGGGTGGAGTCCACGTACGCCACCGGCACGGGCTTCTCCGAGCGCAACTACTGCGACCTGGTGGGCGTCTGGGTCGACCCCGACACCGGCTGGTGGTACGGGCTGGTGCACAACGAGTTCACACCGTCGCCGTTCGGCGACGGGCTGCACTACGACTCGATCGACTACGCCGTCTCCAAGGACCGGGGCACGACCTGGAAGATCCAGGACCACGCCCTCACCTCGCCGTACAGCACCAAGCGGGGGGACACCGCGGCCTTCCCGAAGCAGACGTACTACTACGGCGACGGCGACCCGCGCCTGTTCGTGGACCACGCCTCGGGCTACTTCTACGTCTACTACGCCAGCCGCGTGGTGACCAAGCCGGGCACCGCGGGCGGCAGCGTGTGGCAGCAGCACGTGGCGCGGGCGCCGATCTCGGGCAAGATGGCGGCCCAGACCTGGCAGAAGTGGTACGACGGCGCCTGGACCCAGCCCGGTGTCGGCGGCCTGGAGAGCAACATCATCCCGGCGGACGGCGACGGCGGCGGCTACACGCCCCCGGCCGAGGACTACAAGCCGACCAGCACCGGGGGTGCGGCCGCCCAGGTCGCCGCGGGCACCCTGCCCGACCACTCCCAGCTGACGGTGATGAACATCGCCTGGAGCGCGTACCTCGGCAAGTACATCGGCACACCCCAGAACAACATCGCCCAGAACACCGGCACCGGCACCCCGCTGCACCTCTACGCGACCGACGACCTCGCCACCCAGAAGTGGACCGATCTGGGCCTGGTCCCCGGCACGGACAACGCGGCCTGGTACCGCTGGCTCCTCGACCCGGTCAACCGGACCAGCTCCACCGTGCTGGGCCGCACCTTCCGCTCGTACTGCCTGATCGACTGCCCGAACGCGGGCTCCGAGATCACCGTCGAGCCGCGCTCATCGGCCGACCTGCCCGCCCCGGTCACCACCGGCGCCGGCTACCGGATCGCCACCGGCGGCGACCGCTACCTGGCGCAGAGCGGCTCCGCCGTGACCACCGGAAGCGACGCGCAGCTGTGGCGGTTCACCGCCACCGGCGACGGGTTCTACACCGTCACCAACGCGGGCAGCGGGCTCGCGCTCGGCGTCGCCGAGACCAAGGCGGGCCGCGCCTGGGGTGCGGCCGTCTCCCTCGGCACCGCGGGCTCCGCCCCGTCGGCCGGCCGGCAGTGGTCGGTGCAGATGGTGACGGCCGCTCCGGCCCAGGGCGGCGCGTCCACGCCGACCGGCGCGTACCGGCTCGTCAACCGCTACAGCGGCCTGGCCCTCAGCCTGACGGCCCAGTCGGTCGCCACCTCGCCGCAGCGCGGCTGGGACAACACCGGCACCACGGGTGACACGCGGCCCGCCGCCGCCCAGCAGCTCACGCTGACCCCCGCGGGCGGCTCGGCGAACACCGTCACGGTCACTCCGCCCGCCGACCAGAGCACGCCCGTGGGTACGCCCGCCACGGCCGTGCAGGTGCAGGCCCAGGACTCCGCGCCGGCCCAGACGCTCACATACACCGCGAGCGGCCTGCCCGGCGGGCTGTCCCTCGACCCCGCCACCGGACGCGTCACCGGCACCCCTGTCACCGTCGGCCGGAGCACGGTCACCGTCACCGTCACGGACACCACCGGCGCCTCCGGTTCCGCCGTCTTCGTCTGGACGGTGACCGGCACGGACCTGGCACTCGGCCGCCCCACGACGGCCTCGTCCACGGAGACCTCGGGCCTGACGGCGAACCTGGCGACGGACGGCAAGCCCACGACACGCTGGGCGAGCGCCTACACGGACCCACAGTGGCTCCAGGTCGACCTCGGGACCACCCGCACCATCACGTCGGTCCAGCTGAACTGGGAGACGGCGTACGGCAAGGCGTACCAGATCCAGACCTCCGCCGACGGCACCAACTGGACCACCGTCTACAGCACCACCACGGGAGACGGCGGCACGGACACACTGACGGGCCTGAACACCTCCGGCCGCTACATCCGCCTGTACGGCACGGCCCGGGGCACGGGATACGGCTACTCGCTCTGGTCCTTCGAGGCGTACGGCTCCTGACGGGACGCCCTGGCGTCCTCCTGGACTCGGCGGCGGGGGAGCGCCGCTCATGTACGGGGCCTCCCTCACGGCGGAGGGCAGGGGTGTCTGGGTGGCTGGCGCATGATCGAGGCGGTGATACGGCGTGCTCTGGGGACCAGCCGACGTGACCGACCGGAGGCGAGCCGGATCACGACGAGGGACCACAACGAGGGACCACGACGCCGGACCACGACGAGGGACCTCGCAAAGTCCCCGACCGATCCACGGGGGAAGCTCGAACAGATTCGGCTAGGCGCCGCCGTGCACAGCCCAGTGACAGCGCCCGTCGGGATCGGTCTCGGCTCCGCACTCCGATACGCCGACGGCGCGCAGCTCCGCGAGATCGACAGGAACGGGATCCGTGTCTGGCGCGGGGTTGTGGCTGTACACAGCGATCGCCGCAGCGGTACCGGCCTGGTCGGCGAGATGGAGGCTGATGCGTCTCCCGCCGTCATGCACGGCCGCTGCGACCAGCCGTCGAACCACCCGGTCGACCTGGGCCCTGTGGCCGTCGCCGAGCCGGGGCGCCAGGCCGTGAGCTGGTCCAGAACGCGGGCGGACGCCCGCCCAGCGACCCAGGGCACGGACTCGAACGGCCAGTTCGCCCCCCGCCGGTTCCGCATGATCGCGACCCGGCGGTAGGGGCGCGGGTTCTGGGGGTCCTTCGGGTCCGGGCGGGGCAGCTCGACCGGCTTCTTCGGCGGCGGGGGAGTCTTCGGCGGGCAGTAGGGCACCCTGCCTTTGCCCGGCTCCATCTCCCCGGTCATGCCAAGACGGTACCCATCGGCGGCCCTGCCAGGCAGCCGCTCGCCGGGACCCGGCCGTGGCCGCCGGTCATCCCCGGCGCGCTGTTCCGCCTGGCCGTGATAGCCCTGCGCCGAGGCCCGGACTGGGAGGGGAAACCGCGTCATCTCCTCCTGAAGGCGGCTCAGCTCGGGCACGGCGACGCACGTCGTCTCCTGCAGCTGCCCGATGACGGGACTACGGCAGGGGCTCGGGTCCGGCCTGAGGACGAGCTCTTCTGCGACGAGGTCCGCGAGTGCCTGGCGCGCTCCGCCGGATCGCCGGCCTCGCCCTGCGACCCTCTCGACGCCCCCCCGAACCGAAGCCGAACATCACGGGGCGGCGCAGACGCCGGCGGAAGCGGGCGCGGGAACGAGCGTGCCCGACCTGGTGCTGATGACGCCGCCCGTCCAGCCGACGATGCCGAGCCCGCCCCCGCGCACCAAGGACGACTCCGAGCCACCCGGCGGGCGCATCTGCATCCCGTCCCCACCGACTGTCGCTGCCACTGCCCGACCTGCGGCAGACACCCTCCCGCCTGATCCTGCCGGGCACGCCATCGTGGTGGTCGGCCGACGCCCTGCGCCCGGCCCGGCTGAACCAGCTGGCCCGCCCGCCGCCGCCCGGGAGAGCTGGCAGGTCACCCAGCGGACCCGGGACATGCTCCAGCTCATCGGACCGGAGCCACGATCAGCCTCGCCGCCCAGGTGCTCGCCTGGCTACGCGAACACAGGTTCCTCGAAACCTGCGACGGCATCCACTACCCCGGCCAGCTCATGACCAAGCTGACCGTCGGCTCCCTGCTCACCGACACACTCGCCGACCTCCGCGACGAACTCGGCGCCGCCGTCTACATCAGCTCCCACACCGACGGCGAGATCGTCATCCAGGAAGCGCCCTCCAGCGCCCCCGCCCCGGCCGTCAACGAGCAGACACCCTTCGGCCTAACCGCCCACGCCAACGCCGTCGGCAAGAGCCTGCTGGCCCAGCAGAACTTCACCTCCCGCATGGACCACCTCAGCAGGTACCCCTGCCTCCAGCTGCCCGACCGCACCATCACCGACGAACGCCCCCTCTTCCACCACATCGACTTCGACGATCCGCACGCCGCCCAGTTCGCCCTCCTGGAATACGCCGACACACCGACCTGTGCGTCGCCTACTCCCTCGGCCTGCCCCACCGCGCATCCCCCCGCGTGGCACTTCCCGGTGGCTCCCTGCGCCCGGCACGCAAAAGATGGGGAAGGACCATTCCTTGGCGAAGGGACCTACTGTGGACAGTGTCCAGCGCAACATGCAGGTGTTCGCGTCAGGTGACCGCTCGTGGAACGCGCGCACCGACGACTTCATCATGGCCCACACCCCGGACTGCGTGGTGCACCAGCCGGGGTCGCACGAACCGCGGGTGGGACGCGCCGACCACATGGCCGACATGGAGGTCTTCTTCAAGGCATTCCCGGACATCGAGATCGGTCCCGTCGGAGACGACGGCCGCCCCCGCTACCAGACGCAGTTCGGCAGCGGGGAGTGGATGGCCGGCATCAGCGTGATGAGCGGCACCCACGAAGGCGAACTGAATCTCTTCGGCAGAGTCGTCCCGCCGACCGGCAAGAAGGTCGAGATCACGCTTGCCACCATCGCGCGCTTCGAGGACGGCAAGATCGCCGAGGAGTACCTCTTCTACGACATGCTGCTGCTGGCCAAGGACTTGGGCGTCTGGCCATGAGGCCGGAGGACTGACCCGGCACCTGCCACCGCCGGCACCTCGGTGTCACGCACACGAGATACCGAGGTGTGCTCACCTAAGAGGGAGGAGTAGGAGCAGCAGGTAAAGATCTTCAGGATCGCGTGCGCCCAGGCCGGCCAGGACGAGTGGAAGGTCTCGGCCGTCGGCTACGACGCGTCCTCCGCGGGAACCCACGCTGTTGCCAGACCCGGCTCGTAGCGTCGAGGGGAACAGGACCGAGACGGGCCCGGCCCACCGACAGCCGGGAGCGGCCATGGGCCAGATCAGCGTGACACCGGAGCACCTCGACCACCTCCTCCCGGCCCCCGCGAGCACCTGCACCCACCCCTTCCAACGTGCGTTCGCCGAACTCGCCGCCTCCCACTGCGAGCGCCCGACCGCCCAGATCGTGCCGCTGCCGACCAGGCGCTCCTCGGCTTCACGGGCGCCGACCTGGCCGAGCAGACCGAGGCGATCAGCAGCGGCGCCCCGCACGATCTGAGGGTCCGCGTCACCGCCCGGTAGGCCGCCGGAAACCTGCGCGCCCACAGGCGGCGTCGCTCTACGGTGCGCGGGCAGCCGTTGTCGTCTCAGCGGCCCAAGGCGCCCGACACCGGCCCGCCCGGATTGGGAAACCCCGGTTCGAATCCGCGCAGCGGCTGCGGTCCGCTGATGGCGATCACGCGCGTGTCGTGCCTGACCGGGACGCAGACCACGGGGGGCATCTGGAGGAGCAGCCCTGGAGCGGCCACGCCCGACCGACGGCGCCGGGGCAAGCGGGTTCACACGGTGATGCGTACGCGGGCTGGGTCGATGTCCACCTACGGCCTGTCCGGCGGATCTTGTGGTTCTGGGTGATCGGTTCGTTGCGGTTCACCCGTCGGTTGCACTGTCAGCTCGGTTCGCTAAGGTCTG
>NZ_JBEOUE010000032.1:0-75810 GCF_040303965.1 Streptomyces sp. NPDC094032
TGTGAATCGTCCCGCCCCCCCGCCCCCCCCGTTGTGGGCAATCGTCCCGCTGGGGCGGGACGGGTGGGCACAACGGGACGGCGCCCTATGCGGGCGCCTCCGCTCCAGTCGCTTGAACCCGCACCCGCCCCCCTCACGCCAACCCAAGCGCGAACACCGCGAACCCGGCCGCCAGAACCCCCGCAAGCGCCCGCATGGCGTTGCCGGTCCGCGCCCACGGGGACTCGAACCCCCGCGCGTATCGCCCGATCAGGACAAGCAGCCCGGCAAAGACCGGCATCCAGGCCAGCCGGGCAAAAATCCAGCTGACCGAGTCGGGCGCCCCGACCAGCCCGCCGACCTCCCCCACGTACGACGCGGGAATCGCCGCAGCCAGCATCGCCGTCTGATGCCAGCAAAGAATCGTCATAGCCGACAGATTGATCACAACCACCGGCGCCCACACCGCAGGCCTCCGCAACAGCTTCCCGATCCGCTCCCGCAGCAGAATCGCCGCACCACTCTGCCCGGCAGCCAGCGCAAGCACGAGCAGCGACGGCGGATGCGAATTGGTACGGGCCTCACCGGGCACACCGACCATCGACGCGGGGTAACCGAACCAGACGAGCAGCGCGCCGAAGAGCGCGACGCCCCCGATCAGCAGCCCCCAGGCATGCCGCCGGCTGACCCGCCCCACACCCCACGAGACACCGAGCTGATACGCGAAGAGCCACCCCGGCAGGATGTTGAGCACGCTCAGCCACGACGGCACGGCGTCGGCGTACGGCCCGTACCGCAGCAGATCGACGACGGCGACCGACCCGAGCAGCGGGGCCGCCGCCCACACACCCAGCCGCCGGGCGGCCCGGACGCAGTACGGGGTGAGCGCGGTGACGACCGTGTAGACGCCCACGAACCACAGCGGCTGGATCACCAGCGTGGACGCCGTCCGCAGCGTGTCGACGGGCACGCCCACCCCGAAGTGCAGCAGCGGCAGCAGCCCCGCCCACACGGCGGTGACCCCGAGCACGGGACGCCCGAGCCGCGCGAGCCGGGCCTTGAGCCAGTCCCGGACCGGGCCCTCGTGGCGCCGGAAGGACAGCACCGACGCGTACCCGCCGACGAGGAAGAAGATGCCCAGCATCTGGAGGATCCAGCTCACCGGGGCGAGGCCGCCGAAGGCGGAGAGCGGGCTGGCGTTGTGGATCGCGCCGTCGGCGGAGAGCGTGAACCCGCCGAGCAGCCAGTGCCCGGTGGGCACGGCGAGCAGCGCGAGCGCGCGCAGCCCGTCGATCGCACGGTCACGGTGGGCCGGGGTGCGGGCCTCGATGCGTCGGACCAGGGTCTGGGGCGAGCTCATCGGGCGACTCCCTCGGTGATGGCGGCGAAGGTACGGAGGGAGGTGGTGCCGGGCGCGAAGTAGCCGTCGTGGCCGAGGGCGTCACCGGCGTCGATCACGCGGGCGCCGAACTCCGGGGCGGTCGGGTCGGTGCCGTGCCCGAGACCGGCCACCTCGACGAAGGGGACCCGGTCGATCCAGTCGGTGGGGTCCTTGGCGGCCCACACCCGGGCCGAGGTGCCGAGCGCGGCGGCGTTGTCGGCGCGCATCCCGGGGGAGCCGAGGACGACGAGGTCCTTGGCCTTCAGCCCGCGCGCGGCGAGCCCGCACACGACGGAGCCGTAGCTGTGGCAGAAGACCGAGGGCTCGGCGGCGCCGACGGCGGTGAGCCCCTCGGTGAAGCGGGTCAGCCGGGCCGCCCCGGCCTCGGCCAGGTCCCCGGTGGCGGCGTCCAGACCGACCCCGACGGGGGTGGTGTAGCCGGCCCAGGCGACGACGGCGGTCCGGCCGCCGGTGGCCGCGAGCAGGGCGTCGGCCTTGCGGCTGAGCGGCCCGAGGTTCCCCGCGTCGATGTCGGACCCGGGCACGATCACGGCCACGTGCGCGGCCCGCGCCAGATCCCCGAAGACCAGCACCGCCTGGCCCCGCCCCCGGGGGTCGTACGCGAGGACCTGCTGCCCGGCGAACCGGGCCCCGGCGGACCGGGCGTTGGCCGCGTAGCGCAGCGCGAGCGGGGCGCCGTCGAGGTTGCCCACGACGGTGGGGTGGGCGGCGGCCAGCTCGCGCTGCCGCTGCGGGCTCAGGGACCGGAAGTACGCGGCGGTCTGACCGGACGTCATCCGCTCCGGGTCCGGCAGCCCGGCGGCCCGCCACGCGTCCGTCCCGACCGGCGCGCCCGTCACGGGCTGCTGGCTGCTGCCGGACGCCCAGCCTGCGGTCCCGGCCACCACGGTCGCGGCGAGCGCGGCGGCGACCAGGGTCCTCGTGAAGCGGCGCATGGGGCGGCCCTTCCTCTCTCTCGACGTTGGCGAGAGGAAGGTAGGAAGGGGACGGGTGGCCGGGCGTCACACCGGAGCGCCAACCGTGAACCGATACCCGGGTAGGGGGAGGACGACCGGCCCGCCCCAGGCCGGGGGTGGGGTTAGCCCCCGGGGGCTAACCCCGGGGGCGACCCCGGGGCTAGCGCCCCTGACCCGGCGTCACCAGGCCGGATTCGTACGCGAAGACCACCGCCTGCGCCCGGTCGCGCACGTCCAGCTTGGCCAGCACCCGCCCGATGTGGGTCTTCACGGTCTGCTCGGCCAGTACCAGGTGGTCGGCGATCTCCTGGTTCGACAGGCCCCGGGCGATCAGCTCCAGGACCTCCGTCTCGCGCGGGGTCAGCCCGTTGAGACGCAGCGCCGCCCGGTCGGCGCGGGGCGCGGGCCTCGACGCGGTGAAGTCGGCGATCAGCCGGCGGGTCACGGAGGGCGCGAGCAGCGCCTCGCCGGCCGCCACCACCCGGACCGCCGCGATCAGGTCGGCCGGGGGCGCGTCCTTCAGGAGGAAGCCGGAGGCTCCGGCGCGCAGCGCCTCGTACACGTAGTCGTCCACGTCGAAGGTGGTGAGCATCAGCACCTTGGGGCGGTGCACCACGCCCGGCGGCGGGTTCAGGATCTCCCGCGCCGCCGCGAGCCCGTCCAGCTCCGGCATCCGTACGTCCATGAGGACCACGTCCGGGCGGGTGGCGCGGGCCACCTCCACGCCCTGCCGCCCGTCCGGCGCCTCGCCCACCACGTCGATGTCGGCCTGCGCGGCGAGCAGCGCGGCGAACCCCGCCCGCACCATGGCCTGGTCGTCGACGATGATCACACGGATGGTCACGGGCTTCCTCAGCTGTCGGTGGTCCCCAGCGGCAGCCGGGCGGCGACCCGGAAGCCCCCGTCCGGCAGCGGCCCGGTGTCGAGCGAGCCGCCCGTCAACCGTACGCGCTCGCGCATCCCGACGAGCCCGTGACCGGTCCCCGAGCCGCCCTCGACCGGCGAACCGCGCCCCTCGGCGGGCCCGTTGACGACCAGGACGTTCAGCCAGCCCTCGCCGTCCGGGCGCACCGACACCCGGGTGGCGGCGCCCGGCGCGTGCCGGACGACGTTGGCGAGGGCCTCCTGCACGATCCGGTACGCCGAGAGGTCCACCGCCTGCGGTACGTCGCCCAGCTCGGCGGCGAGGGACAGCTCGGCCGGTACCCCGGCCCGTACCGTCGCCTCGACCAGCTGCTGCACCCGGTCGAGCCCGGGCTGCGGGGCCCGCTCGCCCTCCGTGCCCTCGCTGCGCAGCACCACGAGCAGCCGCCGCATCTCGGCGAGCGACTCGCGGGCGCCCGCCGCGATCGAGGCGAACTCCTCGCGGGCCGCGTCCGGCAGTCCGGGGATGCGGTACGGGGCGGAGTCCGCCTGCACGGTGATCACCGACATGTGGTGCGCGACCACGTCGTGCAGCTCGCGGGCGATCCGGGCCCGCTCCTCCAGGAGGGTGCGGCGGGCCCGCTCGGCCTCGCTGATGGTCTCCTGCTCGACGAGTCGCCGCTCGACGTCGCCGCGGCCCCGCAGGGTCGCGGTGATCAGCAGGACGACGCCGCTGAGCACGAAGAGGAGCAGGGTGATGCCGCCGGGCCGGTGCGGCGAGAAGATGTCGAAGACGGCTCCGGCGGCGCCGGTCACCAGCCACACCCCGATGAGGGCGCGCCGGGACTCGCGCAGACCGAGGGCGAGCATCAGCGCCAGATAGCCGACCACGATCATCGGCGTCCACGGCCAGGGCCGCCCGTCGACCCCGTCGGAGGCGAGCAGCACGAAGCCGCCGGCGACGTCCGCCGTGAAGATCACCCACCAGGCCTGGAGGGGCCGGGTGACGGCGAGCAGCAGGGGCGCGGTCTGCGCGGTGGCGAGCGCCCCGGCGAGGGCGCCGTTGCCCCCGTAGTCGTTGACGAGGACATTGACCGTGACGGGCAGCAGCGCGGCGACGAACGCCAGCGCGACCCCGTACGGCAGCAGCCGCACCCAGGGCGAGGAGGCCCGGGCGAGCAGCGCCTCACCGGAGGCGGTGGGCGTGGCGAGCGCGAGCCCGAAGGCGCGCAGCAGCCCGTTCACCCGGACGCCGGTGGCGCGCAGCGGCCCGGCCGCCCGGGTCCCGAGGCTGCGGAACCCGTCGCGGACGCGGACGCCCACCGGTGGCATGTGCGGCCGACGCCGCTGTTCTTCCTTCATGGCCCGCCCAGGGTAGGCGGGCCCGGTGGCGGCGGACGTCATACCGGGGTGGGGCCGTGTGCTCATACCGGGGTACGGGGTGGGGGCCGGTTCCGGGCCGGGCACGAGTCGGGAGCCGGGGCTGGGGCGCGTCCGGGCGAGGCCCTACAGCTCGGCCAGCAACTCGGCCTTCCTTGAGGAGAACTCCTCGTCGGTCACGAGGCCCGCCTGGTGCAGCTCCCCGAGGCGCCGAATCCTTTCCGCAACTCCCGCGGGGTCGTAGGGCCGGGACGCCCCGGGGATGGCGGGGACCCGCGCGGAGCCGCGGATCGCGGCGAGCACGGCGGCGGCGAAGGGCAGCGACTCGTGCACCGGCCCGTAGCCGAGCCCGAAGACCACCGAGGCCGGGTCGTGCTCCGGGTGGGCCGGACGGGGCGAGCCGCACGCGTCGGGGCGCGCCAGCAGCCGCAGGCAGCCGTCCGGGGACTCGGGCGAGTGCCACTCGACCCCGTTGAGCTCCCGTATCGCGAAGATCTGGTCGCCCGCTCGCCACTTCTCCGAGGACGCCCCCGTGCGGGACCAGCGGAAGGCGACCTCGGCGGACCCGTCGAAGCTGGCCTTACCGTCGTACGCCTTGAAGGACTGCGGTCCCTGCGGCGCCGCGACCAGGAAGCAGTCCGCGGGCTCCGCCGCGTCCGGGGGGAGCAGCCCGAGGAGTTCGTCGCGGTAGTACGCGGCGGGGGCCTCGCGCTCGGCGGGCAGCACGAGCCGGTAGGGGTCGCCCCCCTCCTTCAGCTGCCCCGCCGCCGCCTCGACCAGCGGATCGGCCCCGGCTCTCGGCACGGCGTGCAGCACCACGGTGCCCCGCTTGCCCGGGGCGAGCGTCACGGACGCCAGCGCCTCGTGCGGGATGCGCCGTTCGCGCAGCGTGCCGAAGAGCCTCGGCGTGCGGATCCCCCGTTCGAAACGGATGACGATGGCGTCGCTCTCGAACTGCCAGGTGGCATGAATTCCGGCCAGCACATCACCCATACGGCTCATCGTATGCGGCGTATGCCCCGGCGTCGCCCCTGCGGGAACGCCCGAAATCCACCGTGATCTACGCGCGTCAGGCGGCTTCCGCACCGGAGATTCCCCTGCGGCAGGCGCTGTCCGCGGCGGCGCAGGTCAGCTCGCCGTACGCGCCGACGCCTATCGCCGCGAAGTTCGCGAGGCTCCCGGTGCCGGGCTCGAAGTATCCGGCGTGGCCGCTCGCCCCGGCCGCCGAGAGCAGCCGCGCGCCGAACTCGGGGGCCACCGGGTCGGCCCCGTGGCCCACCCCGCCGACCTCCACGTGCGGGACGTCGGCGATCCAGTCGCCGGAGTCCCGCATCGCCCAGATACGGGCCGGGGTGGCGAGGTCGGCGGCGCGCTCGGCGCGCATGCCGGGGCTGCCCGCGACCACGACGTCCGTCACCCGCGCGGGCAGCCGGGAGGCGGCGACCCCGCAGAGCACGGAGCCGTAGCTGTGGCAGAACAGGCTCACCGGCGCGTCGCCGGGCAGCGCGCCGGTCAGGTCGACGAGCCGTACGGCGCCGTTCTCGGCGAGCCGCCCGATGGCCGCGTCGATCCCGACGCCGACCGGGGCGGTGTAGTCGGCCCAGGCGATGACGGCGGTCCTGGCGCCCGGGTCGGCGCGGTGCTCGGCGGCGTAGAGGGAGGTGGCCATGCCGGCCGGGGCCGAGTACATCCGGGCGGTCTTCTGGAAGGTGAGCAGATTGGTGTCGACACCCGGCACGATCACCGACACCCGCCGGGTCCGCTCCAGATCGCCGAGGACCTCCGCGGTCCGTCCCGTACCGGTCGGGTCGAAGGCGAGGATCTGGCGCCCCGGGCGCATCAGCGACCGGAAGCGGTCCACCCGGCGGCGGGCCTCGTGCAGTCCGTCGGCGTTGAGCCGGGGGTCGTCGACCCGGCCCCGCTCGGCGTCGAGCGCGTGGGCGAGCGACACATGGTTCGCGTGGTAGCGGAGGGTGACAGGGACGCCGTTGAGGTTGCCGACGACGAGCGGGTAGCGGTCGGCGAGGCGGATGCGCTGCGCGGGGGAGAGGGAGGCGAAGAAGGCCGCGATCGTACGGGCCGGGGCCGTCGCGTCGGGCAGCGGGCGGTGCCCGACCCGGCCGTGGGCCCACGCGGCGAGCGTGCTCTCGCGGGTCTCTCCCGGCGTGCTCTGATGCCGGATCGTGGTCCACCCGGTGGTCGCGAGGAAGACGAACACCACGGCCAGCGCGAGCAGCATGCGCCAGACGGAGAGGGAGGGGGAGGTGTCGAGGGGAGGCATCGCGAGCCACCCTAGGGGGCGTGGTCGTACCGCCGGGCGGGTGAGTGACGGGGATCACGCGACAGGCGGCGCGCGGTGACGTTGCGTGCGCGGGGGCGTACGCGGAGCTCGCGCGGTGAGGGGCGCCGGGGCGTGCGGGGGCGTACGCGGAGCTCGCGTCCGGCGTGTTCGGTCACGGCCGCCGGTGCGTCGGGTCAGGTCCGCCGGTGCGTCGGGTCAGGTCCTCCAGCGCGGCGCGAGAGCCGGGCCCAGGTGGTCCAGATACCGCTCGGTGAGCGCGCGGATCGCCTCCAGGGTCGGGTCCCCGCCCCGCCCCCACAGCTGGCCGGTCACCCGCATCACGCCGCTGAACGCCGCCACGGCGATCCGGGGGCGCGGATCCGCGTCCACGTCGAGGCCCTCGCGGTCGGCGATCACCCGGGCGATGGACTCCTCCATCTCCGTGGAGCGGCGCAGATGGACCGCGAGCAGGGCGGGCGTGGACTCGATGACCTGGAAGCTGCGGAGATAGAGCTCGACGGGGACGACCTCGGCGATGGCCTCGCCGATGGTGTCCCAGGCGCTGAGCACCGCGTTGCGCATCGCGTCGAACGGGCCCTCCTCGGGGGGCCGCTCGGTCAGCGCGCGCATGAACCGCTCCTCCACCATCTGCTGGACGGCGAAGGCCACGTCCTCCTTGGAGGCGAAGTAGCGGAAGAACGTGCGCTGGGAGACCTCGACCGCGTCGGCGATCTCGTCGACGGTCGTCCCCTCGTACCCCTGGGTGGTGAAGAGCTCCAGGGCCACTCGGATCAGCGCGTCGCGGGTGCGCTGCTTCTTCCGCTCGCGCAGACCGGGAACCGTCACCGCCGTGCCCCCTTCCGTCGTCTCCGCCGTCTCGGCCGTCTCGATTTCGGCCGCTTCGTCCAGCTCAGCGTACCTGTGAGCAACATGACAGTTACCGTCGCGTGAACTGATTAGTCAATTGTCAGTGACTGACATTAGCCTCACGGCATGACTAGTCAGACCACCGTGGAAAAGACCCCGCAGGGGCAGGGGGGTGGCCGGACGCCCGACGCGACTCCGGCCCCGGATCAGCCGAAGGGGCTGCGCGGTCATCCCTGGTTGACGCTGTTCGCCGTCGCGGTCGGCGTGATGATGGTGGCGCTCGACGGCACGATCGTCGCCATCGCCAACCCCGCCATCAAGGACGACCTCCAGGCCTCGCTCGCCGAGGTCCAGTGGATCACCAACGGCTACCTCCTCGCGCTGGCCGTCGCCCTGATCACCGCCGGCAAGCTGGGCGACCGCTTCGGGCACCGCCAGACCTTCATCATCGGCATCGCGGGCTTCGCCGCCTCCTCCGGCGCGATCGGCCTGTCGAGCTCGATCGGGCTCGTGGTCGGCTTCCGCGTCCTCCAGGGCCTCTTCGGCGCCCTGCTCATGCCGGCCGCGCTCGGCCTGCTGCGCGCGACCTTCCCGGCCGAGAAGCTCAACATGGCCATCGGCATCTGGGGCATGGTCATCGGCGCCTCGACCGCGGGCGGCCCGATCGTCGGCGGTCTGCTCGTCGAGCACGTCAGCTGGCAGTCCGTCTTCTTCATCAACGTGCCGGTCGGCGTCCTCGCGCTCGTCCTCGGCCTGGTGATCCTCAAGGACCACCGCGCCGAGAACGCCCCGCGCTCCTTCGACGTCCTCGGCATCCTGCTGCTCTCCGGCGCCATGGCCTCCCTCATCTGGGGCATCATCAAGGCCGGTGAGTCCTGGGGCTGGTCCAGCCTCAACACCTGGGGCTGCCTGATCGGCGCGCTGGTGCTCTTCGGCCTCTTCGCCTTCTGGGAGACCCGGGTCAAGGAGCCGCTCATCCCGCTGGGCATGTTCCGCTCCGTGCCGCTCTCGGCCGGTGTGGTGCTGATGGTCCTGATGGCCTTCGCCTTCATGGGCGGCCTCTTCTTCGTCACCTTCTACCTCCAGGGCGTGAAGGGGCTCAGCCCGGTCGACAGTGGCATGCACCTGCTGCCGCTGACCGGCATGATGATCGTCTCCTCGCCGCTGGCCGGCGCGCTGATCACCAAGTTCGGCCCGCGCGTCCCGCTGGTCGGCGGCATGGTCTGCACCGCCGTCGCGATGTTCGGCATGATCACCCTCACCTCCGGTACGGGCACCTTCGCGATGTCCCTCTGGTTCGGGCTGCTCGGTCTGGGCCTGGCCCCGGTCATGGTCGGCGCCACCGAGGTCATCGTCGGCAACGCGCCGCTGGAGCTCTCCGGCGTGGCCGGCGGTCTCCAGCAGGCCGCGATGCAGGTCGGCGGCGCCCTCGGCACGGCCGTGCTGGGCGCGGTGATGTCCTCCAAGGTGTCCAGCGCCTTCGAGGGGAACTGGGTCGCGTCCGGGCTGCCGCTCCCGGCGGACCCGCGCCTGGAGCAGGCCGCCGAGTTCGGCATGGTGCCGCCGGAGCTCGCCAAGGCCCCCGGCATGACGCCCGACATGGTCCAGGTGATCGGCAAGGTCATCCACGACACGTTCATGGACGGCATGGGCCTCGCCTTCACCGTCGCCGGTGTCGTGGCCGTCGTCGCCGCCCTGGTCGCCACGCTCACCAAGCGCGGCGCCAACGCGGAGGCGGGCGCGGGCGTGGGCCACATCTGACCAGGCAGTCCCGAGGGGCCGTCACCCGTTCGCGTGAACGGGGGCGGCCCCTCTTCCGTTCCTGGCCGACCTCCGCCATGCTCGTGATTACAGAGAGTTACGAAACGGGGGTTCACCTGCATGTATACGAAGACGATGCCTGCCGCCGGAGCGGCCCTGGTCCTCCTCATGGGCGTCCTGGGCGTCCTCGCCGTCCCGGCCGTCGCGTCGGCCCCGAGCGGCACCGCGCTGAGCCGGGCGGCACTGAGCGGCACCGCCTTGGGGCCCTGCGGGCCGGGGCAGCTGTGCCTGTGGCCGAAGGCCGACTTCAAGGGCCGGGCGCAGAGCCACGAGCTGTCCTCGGTCGACATCGAGAGCTGCGTCGCCCTGCCACCGGGGACGAGCGCCCAGGCCCTCGCCAACCGGACCGGGCGGCCGGTCACCACCTACCAGTCCGCCGAGTGCGCGGAGACCGGCGAGTTCGAGACCTATCCGGGGCGCGGGACCTGGGTGCCCCAGACGCCCTACCAGATCCGGGCCTTCAAGATCTGGGAGAGGTAGGGGCCGGCGCCGGGACGTCCGGGGTGCCGGGCGGCGGGACCGAGAGGCGCGCGACCTCGGCCCGCAGCTCCCGCACCTCGACGGTCAGCGCCTCCAGGAGCGCCAGCTGTCGGCGCTCGGTCTCGTCGTCCCGCTCGAAGCGTGCGATGAACCAGGCGGCGATGTTGGCGGTCACCACACCGAGCAGGGCGATGCCCGACAGCATCAGGCCCACCGCGAGCACCCGGCCCAGGCCCGTGGTCGGGGCGTGGTCGCCGTAGCCGACGGTGGTCATCGTGGTGAAGGACCACCAGACCGCGTCCCCCAGCGTCTTGATGTTGCCGTTCGGCGCGTCCCGCTCCACATGGAGCACGGCCAGCGAGCCGAACATCATCAGCCCGACCACCGCGCCCGCCACATAGGTGGTGAGCGTTATCTGCGGGGCCATCCGGGCCCGCCGACCCACCAGGAGGAGCGTCGACACCACCCGCAGCAGCCGCAGCGGCTGCACCATCGGCAGTATCACCGCGAGCAGATCCAGCGGATGCCCCCGCACGAACGCCCACTTGGCCGGGGCGAGCGCGAGGCGCACCAGGTAGTCCAGGGCGAACGCGGCCCACACCGCCCACTCCACATGGGTGCACAGCCGGTGCACCCACGGGTCGGCGCCGGGCGCCACGATCGGCACGGCGTAGGCGAGGCCGAAGGCCACGGCCAGCACGAGCAGCGGCGTCTGGGTGCGTGCTTCCCAGAGGTCCCGGCGGTCCTTCATGACGGGTGATCCGGACGATCCTTCATGCCCGGCATCGTAGGGAACGCGGAAGGGCGGCGGGACCGCCCGGCCCCACCGCCCTCACCAGCGGATATGTGCTACGCGTCGCCGCCCGCGGCGCCCGGGTCCGCCGCCGCCACGTCGAGCAGCTGGTAGCGGTCCACGGCCTGCTTCAGGGCCGACCGGTCGATCTTGCCCTCGTGGGCCAGCTCGGTCAGGACCGCCAGCACGATCGACTGGGCGTCGATGTGGAAGAAGCGGCGGGCCGCGCCCCGGGTGTCCGCGAAGCCGAAGCCGTCCGCGCCCAGCGAGGTGTAACGGCCCGGCACCCAGCGGGAGATCTGGTCCGGCACCGAGCGCATCCAGTCGGAGACGGCCACGAACGGGCCCTGGGCCGACTGCAGCTTGCGGGTCACGTACGGGACGCGCTGCTCCTCGTCCGGGTGGAGCAGGTTGTGCTGCTCCACGTCCACGGCCTCGCGGCGCAGTTCGTTCCAGGACGTGGCCGACCAGACGTCGGCGCGCACGTTCCACTCCTCGGCCAGGATCCGCTGGGCCTCAAGGGCCCACGGCACGGCGACGCCGGAAGCCATGATCTGCGCGGGGATGGCCCCGGACTCTCCGGCCCGGTAGCGGTGGATGCCCTTGAGGATGCCCTCGGCGTCCACGTTCTCGGGCTCGGCCGGGTGCTGGATCGGCTCGTTGTAGACCGTCAGGTAGTAGAAGACGTCCTCGGCCTGGGGGCCGTACATCCGCCGCAGACCGTCCTGCACGATGTGCGCGATCTCGAAGCCGAAGGCGGGGTCGTAGGCGACACAGCCCGGGTTGGTCGAGGCCAGCAGGTGCGAGTGGCCGTCGGCGTGCTGGAGGCCCTCGCCGGTCAGCGTCGTGCGGCCGGCGGTGGCGCCGAGCACGAAGCCGCGCGCGAGCTGGTCGGCCATCTGCCAGAACTGGTCGCCGGTCCGCTGGAAGCCGAACATCGAGTAGAAGACGTAGACCGGGATGAGCGGCTCGCCGTGCGTCGCGTAGGCCGAGCCGGCGGCGATCAGCGAGGCCGTGCAGCCGGCCTCCGAGATGCCGTCGTGCAGCATCTGGCCGGTCGGGGACTCCTTGTAGGCCAGCAGCAGTTCGCGGTCCACGGCCTCGTACTGCTGCCCGAGCGGGTTGTAGATCTTGGCGCTCGGGAAGAACGAGTCCATGCCGAAGGTGCGGTACTCGTCGGGCGCGATCAGCACGAAGCGCCTGCCGATCTCCTTGTCCCGCATCAGGTCCTTGAGCAGCCGGACGAAGGCCATCGTGGTGGCGATCGACTGCTGGCCGGAGCCCTTCTTCACCGCGGCGTAGGTCTTGTCCTCGGGCAGGACCAGCGGCTTGGCGCGGACCACCCGCGTCGGGACGTACCCGCCGAGCGCCTTGCGGCGGTCGTGCATGTACTGGATCTCCTCGGAGTTCCGGCCCGGGTGGTAGTACGGCGGCAGGCCGTCCTCCAGCTGCTTGTCCGTGACCGGGATGTGCAGCCGGTCGCGGAAGCGCTTGAGGTCGTCGACCGTCAGCTTCTTCATCTGGTGGGTGGCGTTGCGGCCCTCGAAGTTGGGGCCCAGCGTCCAGCCCTTGACCGTCTTGGCCAGGATCACCGTCGGCTGGCCCTTGTGGGCCTTGGCCGCCGAGAACGCGGCGAAGATCTTCTTGTGGTCGTGACCGCCGCGGCCCAGGTGCAGGATCTGGTCGTCGGTCATGTTCTCGACCATGGCCCGCAGCCGCTGGTCGTCGCCGAAGAAGTGGTCGCGGATGTAGGCGCCGGTCTCCGTCGCGTACGTCTGGTACTGGCCGTCCGGCGTGGTGTTCATCCGGTTGACGAGCACGCCGTCGCGGTCCTGCGCGAGCAGCGGGTCCCAGGAGCGGTCCCAGACCAGCTTGATGACGTTCCAGCCGGCGCCGCGGAAGACCGACTCCAGCTCCTGGATGACCTTGCCGTTGCCGCGCACCGGGCCGTCGAGGCGCTGGAGGTTGCAGTTGACGACGAAGGTGAGGTTGTCCAGGTTCTCCCGGGCCGCGATGGTCAGCTGGCCGAGCGACTCCGGCTCGTCCATCTCGCCGTCGCCGAGGAAGGCCCACACATGCGACTTGGAGGTGTCGGCGATGCCGCGCGCCTCCATGTAGCGGTTCATCCGGGCCTGGTAGATCGCGCCGAGCGGGCCGAGGCCCATCGAGACGGTCGGGAACTCCCAGAAGTCCGGCATCAGCCGCGGGTGCGGGTACGAGGAAAGCCCGTTCGGGTACTTCGACTTCTCCTGGCGGAAGGCGTCGAGCTGGGTCTCGTTCAGCCGGTCGAGCAGGAAGGCGCGGGCGTAGATGCCGGGGGAGGCGTGCCCCTGGAAGAAGATCTGGTCGCCGCCGTCGCCCTCGTCCTTGCCCCGGAAGAAGTGGTTGAAGCCCACGTCGTACAGCGAGGCGGAGGACGCGAAGGTCGCGATGTGGCCGCCGACGCCGATGCCGGGGCGCTGCGCGCGCGAGACCATCACGGCCGCGTTCCAGCGGGTCGCGTTGAGGACCCTGCGCTCGATCTCCTCGTTGCCGGGGAAGAACGGCTCGTCCTTGGTCGCGATGGTGTTGACGTAGTCCGTGCTGCGCATCTCGGGCACGGCGACCCGCTTCTCGCGCGCCCGCTCGATCAGCCGCAGCATGAGGTAGCGAGCCCGCTCCCGGCCCCGCTCGTCGACGGCGGCGTCCAGGGAGTCGAGCCATTCCTGGGTCTCTTCCGGATCGAAGTCCGGGACCTGGCTGGGAAGGCCGCCAATGATGATCGGGTTGCGATCGGATGCGGAAGCCACGCTGTTCCTTCGCTGGTCGGTGGAGCCCACGGGGAGGGACCCGCGGAGGCCGGGATGACCATCGTGTACCCCGCCGACGGCAAACGTCATCTTTACCGTGGGGTAACCCTCCCGAGGTGCCTTGTTCGGTCAAATCGCAACCTTACGCCCATCCCGCGCATGCGTTTCGTCAGCGCGTTCGGCAGACTGAAGCCGCAGAGTCCCGCAATACGGGGCGAAGCGTGCACGTATCGTCACGGAGCGCGACGGTCGCTCGCCGGAGGTTGCGGCGAGACGGCCCCAAACGTCACCGTTTCGGCGGTCTCCACGGCCGGGTACTTGCGCGATCCGCCCCGGCCCGTGTGGACTACGGCCAGCGCCGCGCGTACGCGCGCGGTCGAAGCACTTTTCCAAACACGATCAGGAGGCAAGCCGTGAGCGCGACCGCGGACCACGCGGAGGAGCGGACCAACCCGGCAGCGAGGCTGGGGTTCGAGCCCGGACAGGTGGTCCAGGAGATCGGCTACGACGACGACGTCGACCACGATCTCCGTGAAGGCATCGAATCCCTCATCGCCCAGGACCTCGTGGACGAGGACTACGACGACGTCGCCGACGTCGTGCTGCTGTGGTTCCGTGACGAGGACGGTGATCTCACCGACGGCCTGGTGGATGCCATCGGTTTTCTGGAGGAAGGCGGCAACATCTGGCTGCTGACCCCGAAGACCGGTCGCGACGGCTACATCGAGCCGAGCGACATCAGCGATGCCGCGCAGACCGCAGGTCTCTCCCAGACCAAGAGCATCAGCGTCGCTAAGGACTGGGTGGGCACCCGCCTCGCCAGCCCCAAGCGCTGACCCCATACGCTGCACGGAGCCCCCGCCGGTCACGACCGGCGGGGGCTCCGCGCGTACCGGGCGCCCATTAGGGTGGGTTTCACCGGATCGGTCCAAGAGCTGGACCGCCGGGCGAAGGGATGCGTACGCGATGGCGATCGAGATCGGCGCCCAGGCCCCGGACTTCGAGCTGAAGGACAACCACGGGCGCACCGTGCGGCTCTCCGACTTCTTCGGGGACTCCCCGGACAGCCGCAACGTGGTGCTGTTCTTCTACCCCTTCGCCTTCACCGGCGTCTGCACCGGCGAGCTGCGCGAGCTCCGCGACCACCTGGACACCTTCGTCAACGACGACACCCAGCTGCTCGCCGTCTCCGCCGACTCGATGCACACCCTGCGCGTCTTCGGCGAGCAGGAGGGCCTGGAGTTCCCGCTGCTCTCCGACTTCTGGCCGCACGGCGCGGCCTCCCGCGCCTACGGCGTGCTCGACGAGGACAAGGGCTGCGCCGTGCGCGGCACCTTCGTCATCGACCGGGCCGGGACGGTCCGCTGGTCGGTCGTCAACGCCCTCCCGGACGCCCGGGACCTGGACGAGTACGTCAAGGCCCTCGCGGCCCTCTGAGGGCCCCACGGGACTCCGGCCGGGGGCTCCCGGTCCAACACTCGGGCGAAACGTCTGTTTGTGCGGGGAACCCGTCACTAGGATCCAGACGTTGATCCGATGCCAACGCACGACTGGGGGCGCTGCCCCTGGAAAACAATGGAGGGACTCGTGGGAGTCAGCCTCAGCAAGGGCGGCAACGTCTCGCTGACCAAGGAGGCCCCTGGCCTGACCGCCGTCACCGTCGGTCTGGGCTGGGACGTCCGCACCACCACCGGTACGGACTTCGACCTCGACGCCAGCGCCATCCTGGTGAACGCGGAGGGCAAGGTCCGCAACGACCAGGACTTCGTGTTCTTCAACAACCTGAAGAGCGCCGACGGCTCCGTCGAGCACACCGGTGACAACCTCACCGGCGAGGGCGAGGGCGACGACGAGCAGGTCAAGGTCAACCTGGCCGGCGTTCCGGCCGATGTCACCAAGATCGTCTTCCCGGTCTCGATCTACGACGCCGACAACCGTCAGCAGTCCTTCGGCCAGGTCCGCAACGCGTTCATCCGCGTCGTGAACCAGGCCGGCGGCGCCGAGATCGCGCGCTACGACCTGTCGGAGGACGCCTCGACCGAGACCGCCATGGTCTTCGGCGAGCTGTACCGCAACGGTGCGGAGTGGAAGTTCCGCGCCGTCGGCCAGGGCTACGCCTCGGGTCTGCGCGGCATCGCGCAGGACTTCGGCGTCAACGTCTGACCGACGCCACGCATCCGTACGGCGCCGCACCCTCCGTGCGGCGCCGTACGCGCCTCAGCGGCAGCCAGAGCCGTCAGCAGCGGTCGTCGGCAGTCATCAGCAGTCATCAGCGGGGAGGAACCACCGTCATGGGCGTCACGCTCGCCAAGGGAGGCAATGTCTCCCTCTCCAAGGCCGCACCCAACCTCACCCAGGTGCTGGTGGGACTCGGCTGGGACGCGCGCTCCACCACCGGAGCCCCCTTCGACCTCGACGCCAGCGCCCTGCTGTGCCAGTCGGGGCGGGTGCTCGGCGACGAGTACTTCGTCTTCTACAACAACCTCAAGAGCCCCGAGGGCTCCGTCGAACACACTGGCGACAACCTCACCGGTGAGGGTGAGGGCGACGACGAGTCGCTCATCGTGGACCTCGGCAAGGTCCCGGCCCACTGCGACAAGATCATCTTCCCCGTCTCGATCCACGACGCCGACAACCGCGGCCAGTCGTTCGGCCAGGTGGCGAACGCGTTCATCCGCGTCGTGAACCAGACGGACGGTCAGGAACTCGCCCGCTACGACCTCTCCGAGGACGCCTCCACGGAGACCGCGATGATCTTCGGCGAGCTCTACCGTTACAACGGCGAATGGAAGTTCCGGGCGGTCGGCCAGGGGTACGCGTCCGGCCTCCGGGGCATCGCTCTAGACTTCGGGGTCAACGTTTCGTAAAGCCGCGTTATTACACGATGGGGTAGACAGTGGTTCTGAAAACCTTCGGCTGGTCGTTCGCGATCACTGCGCTCGGCCTGGCCGCCGCCGTGGTCTACGGGGGGTGGGAGGCCTTCGGAGTCGTCGCGATCCTCTGCATCCTGGAGATCTCGCTCTCCTTCGACAACGCGGTCGTCAACGCCGGAATCCTGAAGAAGATGAACGCCTTCTGGCAGAAGATCTTCCTCACGATCGGCGTGCTCATCGCCGTCTTCGGCATGCGGCTCGTCTTCCCCGTCGTGATCGTCGCCATCAGCGCCAAGATCGGCCCCATCGAGGCCGTCAACCTGGCGCTCAACGACGCCGACCGGTACCAGGAACTGGTCACCGACGCGCACCCGTCGATCGCCGCCTTCGGTGGCATGTTCCTGCTGATGATCTTCCTCGACTTCATCTTCGAGGAGCGTGACATCCAGTGGCTGCGCTGGATCGAGCGCCCGCTGGCCAAGCTGGGCAAGGTCGACATGCTGTCGGTCTGCATCGCCCTGATCGTCCTGCTCATCAGCGCCATGACCTTCGCGACCCAGGCCCACCAGCACGGCGGCATGCACGTCGACAAGGCCCAGACGGTGCTGATCTCCGGCGTCGCCGGCCTCATCACGTACCTCGTCGTCGGCGGTCTCTCCGGCTACTTCGAGAACAAGCTGGAGGAGGAAGAGGAGCGCGAGCACGAGGCCGAGGAAGAGGCCAAGCGCAGCGGCAAGAAGGCCTCCGCGGTCCAGCTCGCCGGCAAGGCCGCCTTCTTCATGTTCCTCTACCTGGAGGTCCTCGACGCCTCCTTCTCCTTCGACGGCGTCATCGGCGCCTTCGCCATCACCAACGACATCGTCCTGATGGCCCTCGGCCTCGGCGTCGGCGCCATGTACGTCCGGTCCCTCACGGTCTACCTGGTCAAGCAGGGCACCCTCGACGACTACGTCTACCTGGAGCACGGCGCCCACTACGCCATCGGCGCCCTGGCCGTGATCCTGCTGGTCACCATCCAGTACGAGATCCCCGAGATCGTCACCGGCCTCATCGGCGTCGTCCTCATCGGCTGGTCCTTCTGGTCCTCCGTACGGCGCAACAAGGCCCTCGCCGCGGCCGGGGGGAAGTCCGACCCCTCGGACGACAAGACCGAGGTGCCGTCCGGGGTGTGACACCCCCGACAATGAGGAACGCTTCACTGCGGGGCGGCCGGTGCACCCGGCCGCCCCGCGGCGTGTGTCAGGGGTGGGCGACGAGTGGGGGGTGGAGGCCATGGCCTTCTGGGACAACCTGTTTCCGGGCAGGGCGGAGGACTTCGACACGGGCCACGCGTCCCACTCCGTCGACCTGACCAGACGCCGCCCCACGATCTCCCTCACCAAACAGGGCGCCGCCACCGGCAACCTCCGGGTCAACCTCTCCTGGCGCATGCGCACCTCCGACATCGAGGGCCGCGCCCGCCGCTCCGGCGGCCTGCTGCGCCACCCCTCGCGGCTCTTCAAGCCCGAGGAGGTCATGGCGCACACCCAGGGCGTCGTCAACGTCGACCTGGACCTCGGCTGCCTCTACGAGCTGGCCGACGGCAGCAAGGGCGTGGTGCAGCCGCTCGGCGGCTTCATGGGCGAGCTGAACGAGCCGCCGTACGTGCGGCTGAGCGGCGACGACCGCTTCGGGGCGCCCTCCGGCGAGACGATCTTCGTCAACCTCGACCACGTCGACGCGATCAAGCGGCTGCTCTTCTTCGTCTACATCTACGACCAGACGCCGGCCTTCGACCGCACCCACGCCATGGTCACGCTCTACCCGAGCAACGGCCCGCGGATCGAGATCGAGCTGGACGAGCACGCCCCGCAGGCCCGCTCCTGCGCCGTCTTCAGCGTCGAGAACGTCAAGGGCGAGCTGACCGTCCGCCGCGAGGTGCGGTTCGTGTACGGCTTCCAGGCCGAGCTGGACCGGCTGTACGGCTGGGGCCTCCAGTGGGGCCGCGGCTACAAGTCGAAGACCTGACGCCCGTACGGCCCGCCCGGCCCGCGCCGGCTCCCGCCGACGCCCGGGGTCACCGGGGTCACCGGGGTCACCGGACGAACTGCGGGCCCATCGGAGGCATCCGGAACTCGCGGACCGGCTGCGGATAGCCGTACCCGGGCGCCCCGGCAGGGACGGGGCCGGGGGCCGGGGCCGTCACCGGAAGCGGGGGAGCCGTCGGCTGCGGCGGCACCGCCGGGACCGGCGGCGGGCCCACCGGAGCCGGTCCGGCCTCCACCGGCCGCACCATCGTCGCGTCCGGGTCGTGGCCGGGCACCGGGGCGTCCCGGGGCCCGTCGTCCTCGGCCCCGGAGTCGACGGAATCGTCGACCGAGACCCCGAAGTCCGTCGCGAGACCCACCAGGCCCGTCGGATAGCCCTGGCCCACCGCCCGGAACTTCCAACCCTCGCCGCGCCGGTACAGCTCACCGCAGATGATCGCGGTCTCCTCGCCGGTCTCCGCCGACACGTCGAAGACCGCCAGGGGGCCCAGGTCCGCGCCGCCGACCGTCGCGTCGAACACCAGGATCCGCAGGTCGGAGACCGAACGGAAGGTGTCACCGTCCGACGAGGCCGCCAGCACCACCCGGTCGACCGAGGCGTCGAGCACGCCCAGGTCGGCCTCCACCGTGTCCGTGAGCCCCTCCGGCACCCGCTTCTTGTGCGGCAGCCTGCGGACCAGGCCCGAGGGGTGCCGGGGCTGGTTGTAGAAGACGAAGTCCTCGTCGGACCGCACCCGCCCGTCCACGCCGAGCAGCAGCGCCGAGGCGTCCACGTCGGGCACCCCGGGGCCCGGAGTCCAGCGGAGCACGGCCCGTACGGCCGCGGTGTCGAGAGGGACGTTGGAGCCCTTCAGCATCGCGTGCGTCATGCCCTGCATCATTCCTGCCCGGACACCTTCCGGACAACGTGGGGGGCCGGATGTGGACGAGTTACCTGAACTTCACGCACGTGGGGAACTCCGGACACCCTCGTCTACGTACTATTACCGGCCACATGTCATCAGGGCCTCCCAGGCCAGTCGGGGGAGATACATGCGTCATTTCGGGCACATCCCGGCCGCAGCGCGGGCCCGGCTGTTCCACCAGGAGCCGGCCGAGTTCACGGGCGGCTCTCCCGCGCGCACGCTCGCCGTGGCCCTGGGCGCCACGCTCTACAGCCCGGCCACCCGGCCCCGGCTCGCCGACGATGTGCGCAAACAGGCCGCCCGGGGAGTGGCCTCCATGGTGCTCTGCCTGGAGGACTCCATCAGCGACGCCGAGGTGGAGGCGGGCGAGGACAACCTGGTCCGGCAGCTCGCCGACCTCGCCGCCGGCAGCGGTCCCGACGGCGCCGACGTGCCCCTGCTCTTCATACGGGTCCGCGAACCCCGGCAGATCACCGACCTCGTCGAGCGCCTCGGCGAGACCGTCCGCCTGCTGTCCGGATTCGTACTGCCCAAATTCACCGAGGCCCGCGGCCGCGCCTTCCTCGAAGCGCTCGCCGTCGCCGAGCGCGACTGCGGCCGCCGGCTCTTCGCCATGCCCGTCCTGGAGTCCCCCGAGCTCCTCCACCTGGAGACCCGGGCCGAGACCCTGGCCGGCATCGCCTCGATCACCGGCGAGTACCGCGACCGCGTCCTCGCCCTGCGCCTCGGCGTCACCGACTTCTGCTCGAACTACGGCCTGCGCCGCTCGCCCGACATGACCGCGTACGACGTCAAGCTGGTCGCCAACGTCATCGCCGACGTCGTCAATGTCCTCGGCCGCTCCGACGGCACCGGCTTCACGATCACCGGCCCCGTCTGGGAGTACTTCCGCCCCGGCGAGCGCATGTTCAAGCCCCAGCTGCGCCGCAGCCCCTTCCTGGAGGGCCGCGCCGAGGACCTGCGGACCGCGCTCATCGAGCACGACCTCGACGGGCTGCTGCGCGAGATCGAACTCGACCGGGCCAACGGCCTGCTCGGCAAGACCTGCATCCACCCCACCCACGTCTGGCCGGTGCACGCCCTCTCCGTGGTCAGCCACGAGGAGTTCGGCGACGCCCAGGACATCCTGCGGCCGGAACGCGGCGGTGGCGGGGTGCTCCGCTCCGCGTACACCAACAAGATGAACGAGGTGAAGCCGCACCGCGCGTGGGCCGAACGGACCCTGCTGCGCGCCGAGGTCTTCGGCGTCGCGCGCGAGGACGTCGGCTTCGTGGAGCTGCTCACCGCCGGCCTGGCCGGCTGACGGAAGGCTGTCTGACTCCGATGGAACCGATGGAACCGATGGAACCGATGGACCTGATGGAATCGGTGTGGTCGGGAACCTGGGTCGCGGAGCGACTGGGCGTCGAACTGATCGGCGACGAGAAGCTGCCGGGCCTGCTGGGACTCGCCCTGCGCCGCAACCCCAAGCGGGCGCACCTGCTCGTCTCCAACGTGCTCGGCAAACACGTGCCCCAGCGCCCCTCGGTCGTCCGGGACGCCGGTTACGACCTGGGCGTACGGGTACGGCGGCTGCTCGGCGACGAGGAGGCGGCCCGCGCCGTCGTCCTCGGGTACGCCGAGACTGCCACCGGCCTCGGCCACAGCGTCGCCGACGGCCTCGCCGTCGCCCCGTACCTGCACTCCACCCGGCGCCCCGTCGACGGCGTCGCCACCGCGGGCGGCTTCGAGGAGTCCCACTCCCACGCCACCTCCCACCTGCTGCTCCCCGAGGACCCGAAGCTGCTCGCCGGAGACGGCCCGCTGGTCCTCGTCGACGACGAGTTCTCCACCGGCAACACGGTCCTCAACACTATCCGTGACCTGCACGAACGCCACCCGCGCGACCGCTACGTGGTCGTCGCCCTCGTCGACATGCGCACCCCCGCCGACCGGGCCAGGCTCACCGCCTTCGCCGACGCCCTCGGCGCCCGCGTCGACCTGATCACCCTCGCGGCGGGCACCGTGGACCTCCCCGACGGCGTCCTCGCCAAGGGCCAGGAGCTCGTCGCCCGCCACGAGGCCGAGGCCCCCGCCGTCCCCGCCCCGCGCGCCCCGCGCCCCGCCCCGGCCCGGGTCCGCCTCGACTGGCCGTCCGGCGTCCCCGACGGCGGTCGGCACGGCTTCACGCCCGAGCACCGGGAGCACCTGGAGGCGGCCCTGCCCGGGATGGCGGCACGGATAGCGGGAGAGCTGCCCGACGCGCCCGCCGGGCGGCCCGCACGCGTCCTCGTCCTCGGCTTCGAGGAGCTCATGTACGCGCCGCTGCGCCTGGCCGGCGAGCTGGAGCGGACCGGCGCCGCCGAGGTGCGCTACTCCACCACCACCCGCTCGCCCGTCCTCGCCGTCGACGACCCCGGCTACGCCATACGCACCCGGCTGGTCTTCCCCGCGCACGACGCCCCCGCCGACGGGCCCGGCGAGCGGTACGCGTACAACGTGGCCGGCGGCGGCTTCGACGCGGTCGTCGCCGTCGTCGACTCGGTCGCCGACACCCCGGAGCTGCACGCGCCGGACGGGCTGCTCGCCCAGCTCGCCGCCCACATACCGCGGGTCGTGCTGGCCGTCGTCCCCTCGTACGTCCCCCAGGTCACCGAAGCTCCCGAAAGGAGCTCCATGCTGCCCGAGCCCCTCCGCGGCCCCGCCTTCTCCTCGTACGCGCCCGAGGAGGTCGGCTGGCTGCTCCAGGACCTCTCGGACGTCGAGCTCGAAGCCCCGACCGAGGAGCGCGAGGAGGCCATCCAGAGCGGCGGCGCGCACTACGCCGAGTCGCTGCCGGTCGAGTACCAGCCGGACGAGCACTACCAGAAGCTGTTCCAGGCCGCCCTGGACGGCTCCGCCGCCCGGATCGCCCGGGCCGTCGGCACCGTCACCGAGACCGTCCTCGCCGAGCGCGGCAAGCACCCCGTCCTGGTCTCCCTGGCCCGGGCCGGCACCCCCGTCGGCGTCCTGATGCGCCGCTGGGCGCTCCACCGGCACGGCCTGGAGCTGCCGCATTACGCCGTCTCCATCGTGCGCGGGCGCGGCATCGACGCCAACGCGCTGCGCTGGCTCGCCGCCCACCACGACCCGGCCGACGTCGTCTTCGTCGACGGCTGGACCGGGAAGGGCGCCATCACCCGCGAACTGGCCGAGGCGCTCAAGGAGTTCGACGGCTTCGACCCGGAGGTCGCGGTGCTCGCCGACCCCGGTTCCTGCGTCCGCGTCTACGGCACCCGCGAGGACTTCCTCATCCCGTCCGCCTGCCTCAACTCCACCGTCTCCGGCCTGATCTCGCGCACGGTCCTGCGCTCCGACCTGGTCGGCCCGCACGACTTCCACGGCGCCAAGTTCTACCGGGAGCTGACCGGCGCGGACGTCTCCGAGGCCTTCCTCGACGCCGTCGCCGCCCGCTTCGACGAGGTCGCCGCCGACGTCGAGGCGGACGTCACCCGGCTCCTCGCCACCGACCGCACCCCCACCTGGGAGGGCTGGAGCGCCGTCGAGCGGATCAGCGAGGAGTACGGCATCCACGACGTCAACCTGGTCAAGCCCGGCGTCGGCGAGACCACCCGGGTGCTGCTGCGCCGGGTCCCCTGGAAGATCCTGGCCAAGCGGGGCGCGGGCGCCGACCTGGCCCACGTACGGCTGCTCGCCGAACAGCGGGGCGTACCGGTCGAGGAGGTCGACGACCTGCCGTACAGCTGCGTCGGACTGATCCACCCCCGCTACACGCGCGGCGCGACCGGCGCCGACGGCACGGCGGTGATGTCCCGATGAGCGCGATCCCGAAGCCCACCGTCCTGGTCGCCAGCGACCTCGACCGCACCCTCATCTACTCCACGGCCGCCCTCTCCCTCGGCATGCCCGACGCGCAGGCGCCCCGGCTGCTGTGCGTCGAGGTCCACGAGTCCAAGCCGCTCTCGTACGTGACGGAGAAGGCCGCCGGCGAACTGCGGGCGCTGGCCGCCGAGACGGTCTTCGTCCCGACCACCACCCGCACCCGCAAGCAGTACCAGCGCATCCGGCTGCCCGGCGACACCCCGCCGAAGTACGCGATCTGCGCCAACGGCGGGCACCTGCTCGTCGACGGCGTCTCCGACCCCGACTGGCACGCCGAGGTGCTCCGCCGGGTCGCCGAGTCCTGCGCCCCGCTCGCCGAGGTCCGGGCCTACTTCACCGCCACCACCGACCTGTCCTGGGTGCGCAAGCACCGCGTCGCCGAGGACCTGTTCGCCTACCTGGTCGTCGAACGGGAGCGGCTGCCCGAGGAGTGGCTCGCGCGCTTCACCGAGTGGGCGGGCGAGCGCGGCTGGACGGTCTCCCTCCAGGGCCGCAAGGTGTACGCCGTGCCGAAACCGCTCACCAAGAGCGCGGCCGTACGCGAAGTCGCCCGCCGCACCGGCGCCACCCTCACCCTCGCCGCCGGCGACTCCCTCCTCGACGCCGACCTGCTCCTCGCCGCCGACCGGGCCTGGCGCCCGGGCCACGGCGAACTCGCCGACGCCGACTGGACGGCACCCCACGTGGAGGCCCTGGCCGAGCGAGGCGTGGCAGCGGGCGAGGAGATCCTGCGCCGCTTCCGCGCAGCGGCCGCAGCCCACACGAGCCCCCGCCTCAACGGCGCGCCCGCCGCACTCCCGGACCCGGCCTGACCGCCCGTACGACCCGCACGGCGACGAAGCAGACCACCGCGGCCAGCGCCACACCGAGCACCGCCTTCGAGTAGACCGACACATAGCCGGTGACCTGCTCCCAGTTCTCGCCGAGGAGGTAGCCGGCGAGGACGAAGGCGGTGTTCCACAGTGCGCTGCCGAGGGTGGTGAGCGCCAGGAAGAGCGGGAGCGGCATCCGCTCCACCCCGGCCGGCACCGAGATCAGGCTGCGGAAGATCGGCACCATCCGGCCGAGCAGCACCGCCTTGGCGCCGTGCCGCGCGAACCACGCCTCCGTCCGCTCGATGTCCGCCACCTTCACCAGCGGCAGTCGCGCGGCCACCGCGATCACCCGCTCCCGTCCGAACAGCGCTCCCAGGGCGTACAGGGCGAGCGCGCCGACGACCGAACCCGCGGTCGTCCACAGCAGGGCGGCGATCAGATCCATCCGCCCCGAGGAGGCGGCGAACCCCGCCAGCGGCAGGATCACCTCGCTCGGGATCGGTGGGAAGAGGTTCTCCAGGGCGACGGCGAGGCCCGCGCCGGGGGCGCCGAGCGTGTCCATCAGCGTGTTGATCCATTGCGCCATCCATTGCTCCATGCCGTCGACGCTAGGAATTCCGGGGGCGCGGGGGACTGGGGGCGCCCGTACGGAAGGGGTGCGGTTTTCCGCAGGGTGCGGGAGGCGGGGGCGCGCTAGCGTGGACGATCATGAGGACCTCGGAGGGGACCGGTGGGACCGGTGGGGCCGGCGGGACCGGCGCGGTGGGTGGGGCAGGCCGGGCCGCCTGGGCCGCCCGGGCCGCCCGCACCGTCGCGGGGCTCGCGCTCGGTGCCGTCGGGGCGGTCCTTGAGGGCGTGGCCGCGCTGCTCCTGCTGCCCCTCATGGTGTCGCCGCGCGGGCGGCGGGCCGTGGCGCGGGCGGCGGGACGGGTCGTGCGGGCGGAACGGTGGCGGCTCGACCGTCTGCTGGGCGTGCGGCTCCCGCCGTACGGGCCGGAGCGCACCCTCCCGTACCTGGCCGCGCGCTGCCCGGTCGGCCTGTTGGGCGGAGTGGTCCTCGCCTGCGCGGCGACCGGCCTCGCGTACGCGGGCTTCGCGCTGGCCGGCTGGCTCCTGGTCGACGTCCGGCAGCCGCTCATGGTCGCCCTCGGCGGCGCGGGCGGACTCCTCCTGCTCTACCTCTCGGCCCAGGGCATCGGTCAAGTCGCCCGTATGGAGGCGGAGTTGGCCGTGCGGATGCTGGGGCCGAGCCAGGCCGACGCGCTGGAGGCCAGGATCGCCGAACTCGCCGCGAGCCGCGCCGAGGTCATGGACGTCGTCCACGAGGAACGCCGCCGCATCGAGCGCGACCTCCACGACGGGGTGCAGCAGCGCCTGGTCGCGCTCGGCATGCTCATCGGCCGGGCCCGCCGCGGCCAGGACCCCGAGCGCACCGCCGAACTGCTGCGCCAGGCCCACGAGGAGAGCCGCCGGGCCCTCGCCGAACTGCGCGAGGTGGCCTGGCGGGTGCACCCCGCGGTGCTGGACGAGGCGGGCCTCCGGCACGCCCTGGAAGCGGTCGCCGAGCGCAGCCCGGTGCCGGTGCGGCTCGCGTTCGCGGTGCCCCGGCCCGTGTCGAAGCCGGTGGAGACGGCCGCGTACTTCGTGGTCGCGGAAGCGGTGACGAACGTGGTCAAGCACGCGGGCGCGAGCGCCGTGGACGTACAGGTCACAGGGAAGGACGGGACGTTGGAGGTACGGGTACGGGACGACGGCCGCGGCGGCGCGGACCCGGCGGGCAGTGGCCTCGCCGGTCTGGCGAGCCGGGTGGCGGCGCTGGACGGGCGCCTGAGCGTGCACAGCCCGGCGGGCGGCCCGACGGTGATCGGGGCCGAGCTGCCGTGCGCGTGATGCTGGCCGAGGACTCGACCCTGCTGAGGGAGGGGCTGGTACGGCTGCTCGCCGAGGAGGGCCACGAGGTACGGGCCGCCGTGGGCACGGCCGTGGAACTCCTGGTCGCGGTCCGGGCCGACCCTCCGGACGTGGTCGTCGTCGACGTCCGGATGCCGCCCACCCACACCGACGAGGGCCTGCGCGCCGCCCTGGAGATCCGCGGCACGCTGCCGGAGGTGGGCGTGCTGGTGCTGTCGCAGTACGTGGAGAAGCGGTACGCGACGGAACTGCTGACCGGGGCGGCGGACGCGGCCGGGGCCGGGGTCGGCTATCTGCTGAAGGACCGGGTGGCGCAGGTCGACGAGTTCCTGGAGGCGCTGGACCGGGTGGGGGAGGGCCGCACCGCCTTCGACCCGGAGGTCGTCCGGCGCCTCCTCGTCCACTCCTCGCACACCGACCCGCTGGCCCGCCTGACGCCACGGGAGAGCGAGGTCCTCGCGGCGATGGCGCAGGGCCACACGAACGCGACCGTGGCGGCACGGCTGCATGTGTCGCTGAGCGCGGTGGAGAAGCACATCAACGCGATCTTCGACAAGCTGGAGCTCACCGGCCGCAGCGAGGGCTACAGCAAGCGAGTGCTGGCGGTCCTGCGCTACCTGGACAGTTAGACCTGCCGGCCGGATCAGTCCCGGCCAGGCCTGCTGCTTCTCTACCCGCAGCAGCCCCCGCCGCAGCACCCGCCTCCGCCGCCGCTGGGCGCGGGGGCGGAGCCCTTCGTCCCCCCGACCGCGACGGCGGAGAGCAGCTTGACGGTGTCGTCGTGCCCGGCGGGGCAGGCGGCGGGGGCGGAGGACTCGGCCATGGGACGGCTGAGCTCGAAGGTGTCGCCGCAGGTGCGGCAGCGGTACTCGTAACGAGGCATGGACACAGGTTACGGCGCACGGCGCACGGCGTACCCCTACGCCTTCCCCCGCTCCTCCCGGATCCGCTCGACGACCTGCCCGGCCCCGGCCCGGATCGCCTCCAGCTCGTTGAGGAAGGCCCAGTAGTCGGGGTGGCGCCCGTCGCCCAGGGTCGCCACGGCCCGGTCGATCCGGGCCACGGCCTCGTCGAGGGGCGCGGCGTGCCGGGGGTCGGGCGTGGTGCGCCCCTCCATGGCGAGCCGCTGGGCGTCCCGTACGGCGAAGCGGGTGCGGTCGATCTCGGCCTGCGGGTCCTTGGCGACGGCGTTCAGACGGCGCAGCCGCTCCCCGGCGGCGGCGACGCCCTCGTCGGCGGGGTTGAGCAGGGCGCGGGCGGTGGCCAGCAGCGAGGTCGCGTCGGGCCAGCGCTGCTCGTCGCGCGCCTTGGCGGCCTCGGCCAGCCGCTCCTCGGCCTGCCGGGCGGCGGCGGTGGCCTGCTCGGGCACGTGCTGGAGGTCCTGCCAGCAGGCGGCCGAGAACCGGCGGCGCAGCTCGGACAGGACCGGCTCGACGCCGTCGGCGCGGGTGGCGAGGGCCTGGGCGCGGGTCCGCAGCGAGACGAGCCGCTTGTCGATCTCGGCGGCCCGCTCGGGCACCCGGGTCGCCTCGGCCCGCACCGCCTCGGCCTCCCGGAGCACCCGGTCGGCCCGCTGGAGCGTCTCGGCCACGCCGTGCCGCCCGGCACCCTCGTTGAGCCGGGTCAGCTCGGGCCCGAGCAGCGCGAGCCGCCGCGCCAGATCGTCCGCCCGGAACCCCTGCTCCCGCGTGCCGTCGAGCGCGACGGCGGCGCCCCGCAGCGCCTGCCGCGCCCGCTCCACAGCGGGGGCGAGCCGGGCCAGCTGGGTCTCCGCCCGGTCGAGCAGCGGCGCGAGCCCCTGCTCGAACCGGTCGAGCTCGCCCTTGACCCGCACGAGCTCGTCACGCGCCCGCTCCAACTCGGCCTTGGCCCTCCCGGCGGCCCCGGCATCGAGCTCATCCCGATCGAGATCATGCCCATCAACTGCACCGATATAGACATGACTGACCTCGTCGATCCGCCGCCCGAGCGCGGCGAACCCCTCCACGGCCCGCCCGGCGTCCGCCGAGTCGTCGGCGGCGGTGATCGTCTCGATGGAGATCCGCAGCCCGCGCTGCGCGGTGTCCAGCTCGTAGAAGGCCGCAGCGGCGGCGTCCTTCGCGGCCTGCGCCTCGGCCCGCCGGCTCTCGTCCCGCCCGCCGAACCACCGCCGCGTCCCACCCCCGGCGAAGGCCTGCGGCAGCAGCGCGACGACAAGCAGCGGCAGCACCAGCCCCAGCCGAACCGCACTGGTGATCCCGGGCGTCGCCCCGCCCCTGTCCTCGGTCGCCGCCACGTTCCCTCTCCCGTGCTGTGTCCGCCCTGCCCGGTCCGCTACATTCTCCCACCCCCTACTGACGAAGACACGACCCCCACAGTTCGCCCACCCCCCTCCCTATTCGGTTTGCGATGCCCACCCGTCCGCCATGTACCCTGTGGGTTCACTCCACGGGTGCGTAGCTCAGGGGTAGAGCGCTGCTCTTACAAAGCAGATGTCGGCGGTTCGAAACCGTCCGCGCCCACCATGACGAGAAGCCCCCGACCGGTCACGGTCGGGGGCTTCTCCGTGCTCCGTGGGCCGCCAGGGCCAGGACGCTGAGGCCGAACATCAGGACGCCGAGCGGGACATGGACCGACGGGACGTGGGCGATGCCCAGGATGACCTGGGCCGAGGCGAGGAGGAGGAAGGTGGTGGCGTAGAGGATGGGGCGTGGGGGGTTGCCGCCGGGGCGCCAGGACAGGATTGCCGCCAGGAGGTAGAGCATCGACGCGCCGTACATCACGCGGGCGCCTATGCCGTGCAGCAGCTCGCCGTGCGAAGAGGTCAGGAGGATGCCTGCCGTCGTCGCCTGGAAGAAGAGGGTGAGGGTCTGGAGGGCCGCCGTGACGCGGAGGAACGTGGTGGTGGTGGCTGCCGGGGTTCTCGTGGGCATTCTTGGGCCTCTGTTCTGTCGTTTCGCGGGGGGTCGGTACCTTCTCGGTAGTTCGACGACGTAGGCGTGGGGAATGTGAGGCGGGGGGCGTATGAGTGGGGTGTACGGGGGTGTCGACTGCGTGCTTCTCGCGGAGCGGCGGCGGCTCACCGATCTCGCGTACCGGCTGCTCGGGTCGGTCGCCGAGGCCGAGGACGCCGTCCAGGAGACGTACGCGCGCTGGTACGCGATGGCGCCGGAGCGGCGGGCGGCCGTGCGGGTGCCGGGGGCCTGGCTGACCACCGTGGCGGGGCGGGTCTGTCTCGATCAGCTCGGGTCGGCGCGGGTGCGGCGGGAGCGGTATGTGGGGGCCTGGCTGCCGGAGCCGTTGCCCGACCGTACGGAGTGGGGCGGCGGGGCGGCCGTCGATCCGGCGGACCGGGTGACCCTGGACGAGTCCGTTCACATGGCTTTCCTCGTCATCCTCGAATCGATGACGCCCGCCGAGCGGGTCGCGTTTGTTCTGCATGATGTTTTTGCCTTTCCCTTCGGCGAAGTGGCCGGGGTCGTCGGACGGAGTCCCGCGGCCTGTCGGCAGTTGGCCTCCTCCGCGCGTCGGCGGATCGGGGCCGCCAAGGCTTCCGCCGGGCCCGCCGTGGCCGGGCAGGCCGGTGTGGTGCGGGAGTTCAAGGAGGCCTGGGAGGCCAAGGACATCGAGGCGCTCGTCGGGCTGCTCGATCCCGACGCCGTCATGACCGCCGACGGCGGCGGGCTCGTCGGCACCGTCCTGCGGCCGGTCGAGGGCGGCGCGCGTATCGCCGACTATCTGCTGTTCATCGCGGGCAAGGCTCCCGGACTGCGGCTCCTGGAACGGTCGGTCAGTGGGCGTCCCGGGCTTGTCGCCCAGGTCGGTGGTGTCACCGTGACCGTCGCCGCCTTCGACCTCGGGGAGGACGACGGGCGGGTGCGGCGGATCTGGGTGGTGCGGAATCCGGAGAAGCTGCGCCCGTGGAGTTGTTCCGGGAGCGGTTCCGAACCGGGTTGACGGGTGGGCGGGGGCGGCGGTGTACTCCCCGCATGGATCAGGTGGGGGACGCGCCGGAAGTCGGCTCGCAGCGCGGTGAGATGACGCCGCAGGCGTATCTGGAGACCCGGCTCGCGCAGTACCAGGAGTGGTACGACCGCAAGGCCACGAAGATGAAGGCGATGCATCTGCGGATGCGTACCGTCTCGGTGGTCGGGGGCGCTCTGGTGCCCGTCCTCGTCAACCTCGACCTGGCGTTCGCGCGCATGACCGCGACCGTGCTCAGCCTCGTCGTGGTGGCGTCCGTCTCGCTGGAGAGCGTCTACCGCTATCGGGAGCAGTGGAAGAACTACCGCTCGACCGAGCAGCTCCTGGGGCACGAGCGGGTCTACTTCGCCGCGCGCGTCGGGCCCTACGACCGGCTCTCGGACCGGGACTCGTTCACGACGTTCGTCGCGCGAGTCGAGAAGGCCATCGCCAGCGAGAACTCGGCCACGCTCAATGTCATGACCCTCGGGGGGCAGGTCAACAGCGAGTTGCAGCAGTACGGGCTCCCCCCGCAGCGCGAGGAGAGCCCGGACAAGGCTGCCGGTCCGGCCGTCAGCACATGACGGAGTCGACCCGGGTCGAGTTGTACGAGCAGGTGTCGATCCGCGCGCCGTTGGACTTGCGCAGCGTGGCCGTGTCCCGGTCGTTGTTCCAGACGTACGCGCCGCGGCCCTGGTAGAGGTTGGCGGCCGTGTTCGTGCCCCGGCCGGTGCGGACGGTGACCGTCTTGCCCTTGCCGAGGGTGAAGTTGCCGAAGGTGTACTTGTGGTTCGACGCGTCCGTCAGCGTCCAGCCCCGCAGGTTGACCGCCGCGCCGGTGGTGTTGCGTATCTGCACGTACTCGGCGTTGAGGCTGGCGTTGCTGCGGGTGTCCTTGCCCGGGCTGTCGTAGTAGATCTTGTACAGGTGGACGGAGCCGGCCGCCTGAGCGGGCGAGGGCAGCAGGAGCAGGCCGGCTGCGGCGGCAGCGGCGGCGGCCGCGACGGTGCGCGTACGGAGCATGGGTGTCCCTTGGGCGTGCGTGGTGGGGCGGATGTGGTGGTGCCGGGCCGGGCGCGCCCCGACGGGTACCCGGCGCGGACACAGAATACGCACGGTCTTCACAACTTCCGCACGGCGTTCCGGAAATGGCCGGGGGAGGCCGGGAAGGCCGGAAACCGCTCCTCGCCGTCACGCGTCGAAGTCGTACTCCAGGACGTACGAAGCCGAGTCCAGCGTCATCTCGTTGAGCTCGACCGGAACTCCCGCCTCGGTCAGGGCGGTCCGGCTGATCAGGATCACCGGCGTGCCGAACTCCAGCGCCAGGAGCGCCGATTCCTCGGCCGTCGGCATCCGGCAGCGGATCTCCTCGCGGAAGTGCACCGGCTGGTGGCCCAGCTCCGTCAGCCGGGCGTAGGTGCCGCCGGGGCCGGTGTCCTGCTCCGTGATCGCCGTGCCCTCGGCGAGCGTCGCGGGGAGGTACGAGACGGAGAACAGCACCGGCTTGTCGTCCAGCACGAAGCGCCGGCTGCGCACGCAGACCGCCGCGTCCGGCGAGGCGAGGCCGAGCACTCTGGCCACCCGCGCCCCCGCGGGCGCGGTGGCCCGGACCTCGATCCGGTCCACCAGGAGGGACCGGTCCCCGATGTCCGCCGACCAGACCGAACGGCCCGCGCCCCAGTGGGCGTGGGCGAGCCGCGGGATGCCCCGGCGGCGCAGCGGGCGGAACGTGCGGACGAAGACCCCGGCCCCCTTGCGGGCCTCCGCCAGGCCCTCGTTGCGCAGGACGGACAGGGCCTGGCGGGCGGTCATCCGGGCCACGTCGTAGGTGGCCATCAGATCGTTCTCGCCGGGGAGGCGGTCGCCCGGCGCGAAGTCACCCGACTGGATCGCGGTTCTCAACTCGTCGGCGATGCGCTGGTACTTGGGCCGACGACCGCTGTCCTGGTCAGTCATGGGTGGACCACTCCCTTCCGTCTGCGGGACACCCTACGGCCCGGTTCTGCGGGGTGGTGTACACCTGTGCGCCGTCCCGCGCCGCCGATCCATCCTTCGGGGGACATCTCTAGAGATGCGTTGACAGGGGTGGGTCTCAGGGCTTCTCTGGGTGTATCTATCTGATCTCTGCGAACCGGGACGGAGGGAACGCGTGCAACCCGTGCCCGAGGTCGGTGACCTCGTCCGTGATACCGCCACCGGGCGGGTCGGCTTCTACGTCGACAGCGTCTCCGGCGTGTTCCTCATCCGGCCCGTCAACGGCGGCCACGAGTGGGAGGCCGAGCCCGCCGACGTGCAGCTCGCCACGCCCATGCGGGAGCTGCGGGCCCGCGCCGCCGAGATCAACGCGCGCAGCAGACGGAGCCTCGGCGGCTGACGTCGGCGGCTGGCGTTGTCAGTGGGGCGCGTCACACTGGAGGCATGTGCCGCAGCATCAAGACTCTCCGACCGCCGGCCCTCCCCGAGGAGGCCACCGAGGACGACATCCGCGCCGCCGCCCTCCAGTACGTCCGCAAGGTCTCCGGCTTCCGGGCGCCCGCCGCGCACAACCGCGAGGTGTTCGACCGGGCCGTGGAGGAGATCGCGGAGGCGACCGCGCGTCTCCTGGACGGCCTGGAGATACGGGGGAGCCATCCGCATCCGGCCCATCCGCATCCGGCCCATCCGCATCCGGCCCATCCGCATGCGGCCCACTCGCATCCGGCCCGTCCGGCCGTCAGCCCGCCGTCGCGGGAGCCGCAGCCGGACGCCGTATGACGTAGGCGGCGACCCCGCCCGCCAGGAACAGGGCGAGCACCGGGACGCAGGCGCCGAGCCAGGTCGCGCCCAGCCAGCGGCCGCTCAGCCAGCCGAGCCCGACGCTGTACGTGGCCCAGGCCGCGGCCGCCAGGGCGGACCAGGGCAGGAAGTCCTGGAGGCGGCGGCCCGTCGCGCCGGCGCCGAGGGAGACCACCGAGCGCCCGGCCGGGGCGAAGCGCGCGAGGACGACGAGCAGGCCGCCGCCGCGCGCGAGGGTCTCGCCGAGACGTTCCTGCGCCGAGGCCAGGCGGCGCGAGCGGGCGACGGCTCGGGCCAGCCTGGTCCCGCCGCTTCTGGCCAGGCGGTACGCGAGGAGGTCGCCGAGCACCGAGGCGGTGGCCGCGCAGAGCAGAAGGGGGAGCAGGGAGGGGGCGTACGCGCCGGCCGTCGCCGTTCCCGGGGCGGCGGCCACGGACGCGGCGGAGGAGGCGGTGGCGGCCGTGACCACCAGGATGCCGCTCGGCAGCACGGGCAGCAGGACGTCGAGCAGGATCGACGTCATCACCGCCGCGTAGATCCACGGGCCCGAGGTCAGCGCCTGCAGTGACCACCCCGTGCCGTCGAGCACGTTCACAGGGCCAGAGCCTACGTGGGGGCGGTCGCGGCGGGACCGACCGGGGCCGGAAACCGCGACGGCGGCTTCCGGCCCCGGGTGGCGCGGGTGGCGCGGGTGGTCCGGCGGGGTTACGCCGCGACCGTCGGGCGCTTCGCCTCGGCCGCCGCCCCGGCGGCCTGGCCGCGCGCGCCGAAGACGCGGTCGAGTGCCAGGGCGCCCGGCCCGGTGAAGACGAGCAGCAGGAAGGCCCAGCAGAACAGGGCCGCGGTCTCGCCGCCGTTCTGCAGCGGGAACAGGCCCTCGGCCTGGTGGACGTCGAAGTACGCGTACGCCATCGAGCCGGAGGCTATGAACGCGGCGCTGCGGGTGCCCACGCCCAGCAGGACGAGGGCACCGGCGACGAGTTGGATGACGGCCGCGTACCAGCCGGGCCAGGAACCGGTCGGCACCGTGCCGCCGCCGTTGGCGCCGCCGAGCACTCCGAAGAGCGAGGCGGCGCCGTGGCAGGCGAAGAGCAGGCCGATGACGATCCGGAACAGGCCGAGGGCGTAGGGCTGCGCCTGATTCAGGCGCGGGGCGAGCGTGTTCATGTGGGGGGCTCCTTCGGTTTCGCCGAAGCCCTTAGGTTAGGCACCCCTCACTAGTACTTGCAACTTCAACATTCCGCTTCTTTCGGGACCGAGGGGGAATCAGCAGCCGTCGAGGGTCGCCTGGAGCGCGCTCTTCTCCGCCGGGTCGACGCTGAGGTTCCAGTAGTACTTCACGTGCACCCACATGCGGGCGTAGGTGCACTGGTACGCCGTGCGCGAGGGCATCCACTGCGCCGGGTCCTTGTCGCCCTTGGCCTGGTTGACGTTGTCCGTGACCGCGATGAGCTGGGGGCGGGTCAGGTCGTTGGCGAAGGACTGCCGCTGGCTGGTCGTCCAGGTGTTGGCGCCCGAACGCCAGGCCTCGGCGAGCGGGACGACGTGGTCGATGTCCAGGTCGGAGGCGGCGGTCCAGGTGGCGCCGTCGTACTCCGAGTACCAACTGCCGCTGACCGAGGCGCAGGCGGCGTCCGTCACGACGTTCACGCCGTCCCGCTTGAGGACCGTCTCGCGGGTGTTGCAGGTGCCGGACTGGGTGATCCAGTGCGGGAAGAGGTCCCGGCTGTACCCCGTGGTGGAGCCGGCCGCCTGGACCGTCAGGGCGGCGAGGTAGGTGCGGGCCGTGGCGGCGCTGACCGGGGTGGGCGGCGCGGCCTGGGCGGCCGGGGCGGTGGCGAGCAGACCGGTGGCGGCGAGGGCGGCGGAGGCGGCGGCGACGCCTATTCGACGCGCGTAGACGCTGACGACGGACATGCGAACTCCCTTGAGGTGGGGGGACCGTGGCCGTGGCCGGCCCCCGCGTGGGTGCGGATGGGCGCCGGGCGGCCCGGTCATCGTGACGTCGCCGGGTTTCCGTGAGGGGTGCGCCAGGTAACAGGGTGGCGACATGGGCACGTCACATCAAGGGGTGTGACGTGCCGACAGCTCCCGTGCGGGGTCCTAGGGTTGGCGCGTGCTCGTGGACGTGAATGTGACTTTCGGGGCGGTTCTCGCCGTTCTGCTCGTCCTCGCCGCCGGGGTCGTCGCGCTGGCCCGCCTCGGCCGCGCCCGCGACACGCTCGTCGCGGGAGCCCGCGCGGCCGTCCAGCTCGTGGCGGTGTCCCTGGTGATCGGGTGGGTGGTCCGCTCGACGCCGCTGCTGGTCTGCTTCCTGCTGCTGATGTACGCGGTGGCGGTACGGACGGCCGGGCGGCGGATCGTGCCCGCGCCCGGCCGGGCCTGGCGGTGGGCCGCCGTGCCGATCGCGGCGGGCGTGGTCCCGGTCGTGTCGGCGCTGGTCCTCACCGGTCTCGTACCGCCGCGCGGCATCACGCTCATCCCGGTGACCGGGATCCTCATCGGCGGCGCGCTCACGGCCACCGTCCTCGCCGGGCGGCGCGCCCTCGACGAGATCCGGGGGAGATGGGGGGAGGTCGAGGCGGGCCTCGCGATCGGCCTGCCCGAACGGGAGGCGCGCCTGGAGGTGGCCCGCGAGGCCGCCTCCGACGCGCTGCTGCCCGGCATGGACCAGACCCGGACGGTCGGGCTCGTCACCCTCCCGGGCGCGTTCGTCGGCATGCTCCTGGGCGGCGCGTCACCCCTGCACGCGGGCGCGGTCCAGCTCTTCGTCCTGGTCGCACTGCTGCTGGTCCAGGCGGTGGCGGTCGCGGTGACGCTGGAGCTGGTGGCGCGGGGGCGGCTGGTCCGGGCCGACCGGGCCACCTCTCACCACGGCGACCGGGCGTCGTAGGTTGGGACCCGCTGACAGCTGACATCACAGAAGGCGAGTGGGGGACGGGATGAGCGGGCCGGCGGGTACCGATGCCGTGGCGGCACTGGAGGCGTTCCTCCCGGTGCCGGCGGCGGCGGGCGACCAGGTCGACTGGGCCGAGGTGGAGGCTGCCTGGGGGACCCGCTTCCCCTCGGACTACGTCCGTTTCATGGAGGTGTACGGGTCGGGGGTGATCAGCGACGGGATCAGCGTCCTGCTGCCCGCACTCCACGCCGAGGGATACCCCTACGCGGAGGGCCCCGGCCTCGGGCCCGAGACGGAGAACGCCCGCGAGACCTGGGAGATGTGCGGCGGCGGAGCCGATTTCGACGTCGACCCCGCATCGATCGTGGCGTGGGGCGTCACCTCGGGCGCGGACATCTACTGCTGGGTGACCGAGGGCGACGACCCGGACCGATGGCCCCTCCTGATCTGCGGCAGGCACACCCACCCCGAGATGCAGCTGCACCACCTGGGGATGGCCGAGTTCCTCCGCCGACTCCTCGGGGACGAGGCGTTTCGCCGGGGAACGATCAGCGTCACCCTGCCGGGCGAGGCGTCCTTCGTCCACTGGCGCACCGCATAGGGCGGTCCTGGACGGCGGGGGTGCTCAGACGAAGGTCAGGGTGATCGTGCCGTTCGTGCCCGGCTCGACGCGGAGTCGGGTCAGGTCCTGGACGTGGACGTCCGGGGCGAAGGCGGCGGCGCGGGGGCCGACGCCCACCACGCGCATGCCGGCCGCGCGGCCCGCCTGGATGCCCGCCTCGGAGTCCTCGAAGACGACGCAGTCCTCGGGGGCGAAGCCCAGCTCCGCCGCGCCCTTCAGGAAGCCCTCCGGGTCCGGCTTGCTCGCGCTCACGCCCTCGGCGGTCACCCGGGTCGCCGGCATCGGCAGCTCCGCCGCGCCCATCCGCGCCTGGGCCAGCGCCTCGTCGGCGGAGGTCACCAGGGCGTGCGGCAGGGTCGCGAGGGCGGCCATGAACGCGGGCGCGCCCGGCACCGGCACGACCCCGTCGAGGTCGGCGGTCTCCTCGGCGAGCATGACCCGGTTGTCGGCGTAGTTCTCCTCCATCGGGCGCTCCGGCAGCAGGACCGCCATCGTGGCGTACCCCTGACGGCCGTGCACCACCTTCAGGGTCTCGACCGGGTCGAGTCCCTGGCGCTCCGCCCAGCGCCGCCAGCAGCGCTCCACGACGGCGTCGGAGTTGACGAGCGTGCCGTCCATGTCGAGCAGGAGGGCACGTGCGGTGAACGACGCCGGGGTGGTGGCAGTCATCAGGGATCTCCAGGAGGGGTGGTCGGAGACAGAGCGGTCCCGCCCACCGGTCAGGGAGTGCGGGCGGGGCCACTTTGTTTCTCCACGATACAAAAACGGGTGGCCTTCGCGCCACTCCGTCCGTATCGCGGGACCCCGCCGCCGCCCCCTCAGCCCGTCGTGTCGGCCTCCAGCGCGCGGCGCGTGCTCGGCCCGTAGACGCCCTCGGGGTCGCCGCCGACGTACTTGTACGACTGGTAGACCTTGACCGCGCGCTCCACCTTCTTCGAGAAGGTCCCGTCCTCCGGCCCGTTGTACAGCCACAGCTCCTTCAGGCGCCGCTGGAGCTCCGCCACCTCGTCGCCGGTGGAGCCCAGGCTCAGGGTCGGCCCGCCCTGGTCCTCGGTGGCGCTCGGGACCGCCTCGGGCGCGCTCGACGGCGCGGTCTTCGGGGGTGCCGTGGCCGGTGCCGCCGTGGTGGCGGCCGCCGAGGTCCGGACGGTCTTCGGGGAGGCGGAGGCCGTGGGGGCCGCCGAGGCGGTCCGGGCGGAGGGGGAGGCCGTCTCGGTCGGGGTCGGCGCGGTGCTCGGCTCCTCGGAGACGGCGATGTTCTCGGACGCGCTGGTCGTGACCTCGGGGACGGCGGCCCGGTCGTCCGTGCCGTCCCCGCCGATCATCGCGGCCGCCATCACCGCCGTGCCCACGACGGCGGCCGCGACCACGCCCGCGACCACCAGGGTCCGGCCCCGCCCGGAGCGCCCGCGCCCTTCGGGGGCGTACGCGAGGGTGTGCGCGGACTCGTAGGGGTCGGGCGAGGGCTCGTACCCGGGGGTAGCGGTGGCGTCGGGGGCGTACCCGGGGGCGGGCGAATGTGCCGGCGCGTGCCCCTCCCCGTACGCCGACGCCCGCTCCGCCACGCCGGGCAGGAACAGCGGCATCGTCTGGGACGGATCCCCGGCCGATCGCGGCGCGGGCACCTCGGCCGGAAGCGGCCCGGGAAGCGGCCCGGGCGGCGCCCCCGCCCCCGCCCCCGGAACCCCCGGAAGCATCGCCGTCGCGTCCTCCGTCGAGCTCAGCGTCACATACGGCCGGATGCGCAGCGGATCGAAGTCCTCCGCCGCGGCCACCTCCACGGCCTGCGCCTCCGCGCGGGCGCAGGCGCAGCCCGGTCTGTGTACACCGCATTCAGGACAGACGTGTCCGGACATCGTTGGGTCCCTCCCCGGTTCAACTGCGAGCGATTATGCAGCCCGCCTGCCCCGGTGGAGTGAACAGCCGTGCCCTTCTGGAGGCCTCTTGGGGGCCCTCCACGGGCCATAGCGGGGCAAACCCACCAGGATGGGGAGGGACGGAGGGGGATGAACCCCAGCGGCCCGGCCGGAGGAGACGCCCATGGCCCAGGAAGTACGCGCGCCGCGCGCCGGCGGCGACCCCGCGCCCGGGGAGGGCCAGAACCGCCGCACCGTCAACGTCGCGATCGGCGCACTGCTGCTCGGCATGCTGCTCGCCGCGCTCGATCAGACCATCGTCTCCACCGCCCTGCCGACCATCGTCAGCGATCTCGGCGGCATGGAGCACCTCTCCTGGGTCGTCACCGCCTACATGCTGGCGTCGACCGCCGCCACACCCCTGTGGGGCAAGCTGGGCGACCAGTACGGGCGCAAGAAGCTGTTCCAGGGCGCCATCGTCCTCTTCCTCATCGGCTCCATGCTCTGCGGCATCGCCCAGAACATGCCGCAGCTCATCGGCTTCCGCGCCCTCCAGGGCCTGGGCGGCGGCGGGCTCATGGTGCTGTCGATGGCGATCGTCGGCGACCTCGTCCCGCCCCGCGAACGCGGCCGCTACCAGGGCCTGTTCGGCGCGGTGTTCGGCACGACCAGCGTGCTCGGGCCGCTGTTGGGCGGTCTGTTCACCGAACACCTCTCCTGGCGCTGGGTGTTCTACATCAACCTGCCCGTCGGCATCGTCGCCCTCTTCGTCATCGCCGCCGTGCTGCACATCCCGGTCGGCGGCACCCGCCACACCATCGACTACCTCGGCACCTTCCTCATCGCCTCGGTCGCCACCTGCCTGGTCCTGGTCGCCTCCCTCGGCGGCACCACCTGGGCCTGGGGCTCGCCTCAGATCATCGGGTTCGCCGTCCTCGGCGCCGTCCTGCTGGTGTGGTTCGTGTACGTGGAGCGGCGGGCGGCCGAACCCGTGCTGCCGCTCAAGCTGTTCCGGATCCGGACCTTCAGCCTGGTCTCCGTCATCAGCTTCATCGTCGGCTTCGCGATGTTCGGCGCGATGACCTATCTGCCGACCTTCCTCCAGGTCGTGCAGGGCGTCACCCCCACCATGTCCGGCGTCCACATGCTGCCCATGGTCCTCGGCATGCTCCTCACCTCGACCGCGTCCGGCCAGATCGTCTCCCGCACCGGCCGCTGGAAGGTCTTCCCGATCGCCGGGACCGGCGTCACCGCCCTCGGCCTGCTCCTTCTGCACCGGCTGACGGAGAACAGCTCCACCGCGGAGATGAGCGCCTACTTCTTCGTCTTCGGCGCGGGACTCGGCCTCGTCATGCAGGTCCTGGTCCTCGTCGTGCAGAACGCCGTCTCCTACCAGGACCTGGGCGTCGCCACCTCCGGAGCCACCTTCTTCCGCTCCATCGGCGCCTCCTTCGGCGTCGCCATCTTCGGCACCGTCTTCACCAGCCGCCTCACCGACAAGCTGGCGGACGCGCTCGCCGGGCAGCCGCTGCCGCCCGGCACCGGAGCCGCGCAGATCGCCGCCGACCCCCGGGCCATCGGCGCCCTCCCGCCGGAGCTGCGGCCCCCGGTGCTGCACGCGTACGCCACGTCCATCACCGACGTGTTCCTGTACGCGGCGCCGGTCGTCATGGTCGGCTTCGTCGTCGCCTGCTTCCTGAAGGAGGACCCGCTGCGCGGCGCGGTCACCGCGCCCGACACCAGCCAGACCCTCGCCTCCAACCCCGTCGAGCGCTCCTCCCACGACGAGTGCGCCCGCGCGCTGTCCCTGCTCGGCTCCCGCGCGGGCCGCAAGCAGGTGTACGAGAAGATCACCGCGCGCGCCGGGCTCGACCTGCTGCCGGCCGCGAGCTGGCTGCTCCTCCGGGTACGCAGGCACGGCACCGTGGAGCCCTCCCTGCTCGCCGACACCACCCCCGTACCCCTACGGGTGATCACCGAAGGCGCCCGGCAGCTGGAGGAACGGCGCCTGGTGGCCAGGGAGGGCGTCCAGCTCGTGCTCACCGAGGACGGAGCCCAGACGGCCGTACGGCTCGCCAAGGCGCGCGAGGACTCCCTGTCCGACCTGCTCGGCGATTGGTGGGGCCCGGACCGCCCGACCGACCTGGTCCAGCTGGTCGAGGAGCTGACGGCCGAACTAGGCGGCTCGGACGCCGAACGCCCCCGCACACCGGAGCCACCGGGCGACCACCACGCCCCCTAGGGGTGTCCGGGACGCGGTGGTAGGAGCTCCGCACCGTACGAGCTCTCCGGCTCGCTCCCCCGGCTCAGCCCTTCGGTGCCGCCTGCTGGACGACCTCGAAGGACCACAGGGTGGAGCCGGACGCCGCGGGCTTCGGGCGTTCGGTCCCGGTCTCGCCGCCCGTGGTGCCCTGGTGGGCGGCCTTCATGGAGCCGTTCATCCAGTTCTGGAAGTCCTCCTCGCTGCGCCAGCGGGTGTAGACGAGGTAGGAGTCGGTGCCCTCCATCGGGCGCAGCAGCTCGAACCACTCGAAGCCGTCCGAGCCCTCGACGGCCCCGGCGCGCGAGGCGAAGCGCTGTTCCAGGACCTCGCGCTGTTCTGTCGGGACGGTCAGTACGTTGATCTTCACGATGCTCATGAAGGGCAGGATATGACCGGTTCGCGGTCAGGCCAGCACGCGGGCGATCAGCAGCCCGTCGTGCCCCTTCGTGCCCACCGTCTGGAAGGCGGTGGCGTCGAGCCGGGGCTCGCGGGAGACCAGGTCGAACATGGCGCGGGTGCCGGTGATCGCCGGGTCGTCCGGGTGGGCGGTGGCGACCTTTCCGCCGCGCACCACGTTGTCGACGACGATCAGGGTGCCGGGGCGGGACAGCTTCAGGGCCCAGGAGACGTAGTGCGGGTTGTTGACCTTGTCGGCGTCGATGAAGACGAAGTCGAAGGGCCCCGCGCCCTCCTCCGCGAGGAGCGGCAGCGTGTCCAGGGCCGCGCCCGTGCGGACCTCGACGGTCTTGTCGAGGCCCGCGCGGGCGAGGTTGGCGCGGGCCACGTCCGCGTGGACGGGGGAGTACTCCAGGCTGATCAGCCGCCCGTCGGCGGGCAGCGCGCGGGCCAGCCAGATGGTGCTGTAGCCGCCGAGGGTGCCGATCTCCAGGACGTTCCGCGCGCCCTGCGCGTGGACGAGGAGGTTCAGCAGCTTGCCCTGGTTGGGGGCGACGGCGATCTCCGGAAGCCCGGCGGCCGTGGAGTCGGCGAGCGCGGCGTCGAGCGCCTCGTCCGCCGGGGCGAGGAGCTCGGTGAAGTAGTGGTCGACGGCGGTCCATCGGTCCTGGTCGTTGCTCATGCGGCCGAACGTACACCGCTCGTGACGTGCCGTCGGGTCCATTCCGTACGGGAGGCGGGGCTGTCGGCGTGGGGGTGGAGCCCCGCCTCCCCGGGCTTCAGGCCACCCTGACCTGGAGCTCCTTGATGCCGTTGAGCCACGCCGCCCGCAGCCGGCGCGGGTCGCCCGCGAGGGTGAGATCGGGCAGTTCGTCGGCGAGCGCCTCGAAGATCAGCTCGATCTCCTTGATGGCGAGGGACTTGCCGAGGCAGAAGTGCGGCCCGCCGCCGCCGAAGCCGAGGTGCGGGTTGGGGTCGCGGGTGATGTCGAAGAGCTCGGGGTTCTCGAAGACCTCGGGGTCGTTGTTGGCGGAGGAGTAGAAGACGCCGACCCGGTCGCCCTTGCGGATCAACTGCCCGCCGAGCTCGGTGTCCTGGGTGGCGGTCCGCTGGAAGGAGACGACCGGGGTCGCCCAGCGCACGATCTCCTCGGCGGCGGTCGCGGGCCGCTCGCGCTTGTAGAGCTCCCACTGGTCGGGGTGGGTGAGGAAGGCGTGCATGCCGTGGCTGATCGCGTTGCGGGTGGTCTCGTTGCCGGCGACGGCGAGCAGCAGCACGAAGAAGCCGAACTCGTCGGAGGAGAGGTTGCCCTGCCCCTCGGCGGCCACCAGCTGGCTCACGATGTCCTTGGCGGGGCACTCCTTGCGGCTGGCGGCGAGGTTCATCGAGTAGCCGATGAGCTCCATCGCGGCCTCGGCGCCGATCTCCTCGGTGATGGCGTACTCGGGGTCGTCGTACGCGACCATCTTGTTCGACCAGTCGAAGATCCGGGCCCGGTCCTCCTGCGGTACGCCGATGAGTTCGGCGATGGCCTGGAGCGGCAGCTCGACGGCGACCTTGGTGACGAAGTCGAAGGTGCCGCCCTCGCCGGCCGCGGCCTTCGCCTCCTCGACGATGGCGCGGGCCCGGTCGCGCAGCGCGGTCTCCAGGCTCCGGATGGCGCGCGGGGTGAAGCCGCGCTGGACGATCTGGCGGACCCGGGTGTGCTCGGGCGGGTCCATGTTGAGCATGATCAGCTTCTGGACCTCGATCTGGTCCGGGGAGATGTGCTCGTTGAAGCGGATGACGGCGGTGTTCTCGTTCGAGGAGAACAGCTCGGGGTGGGTGGAGACGTACTTGACGTCGGCGTGCCGGGTCACGGCCCAGTAGCCCTCGTCGGCGAAGCCGGTGACGCCGGGGGCCTGGGCGCACCACCAGACGGGCGCGGTCTGCCGCAGCTGGGTGAACTCCGGATGGGGGATCCGGTCCTGGAGCAGATCGGGGTCGGTGGCGTCGAAGCCTTCGGAGAGATGCGGGCAGGGCATCGGCAACACGTCCTTGTCTGATCCTGTCGGATCCGTGGCCGGATCCGTTGTCTGACGACCCATCAGAAGTTGCCGGGAAAGGTAGTAACGAGTTCTGCAAGAGGCAAGGCATGACACGGGAACTGTTGCGTTCCGGACCCTTGCGTACCCGCGGTAGCAGTCATAAGACTGCACCCAGAACTAGAACGCGTACCAGTTCCGGATGTGAGCCCGCACCGGAGTGCCGGGACACCCCGGGCGGGCGAGGAGAGGACGAGCTCATGGCCGCGGAACCCGTCATCGTCGAAGCCGTACGCACCCCCATCGGCAAGCGCGGAGGCGCGCTCGCCAACCTCCACCCCGCCTACCTCCTCGGCGAGACCTACCGCGAGCTCCTCGGCCGGACCGGCATCCACGCCGACTGCGTCGAGCAGATCGTCGGCGGTACGGTCACCCACGCCGGCGAACAGTCCATGAACCCCGCCCGCACCGCCTGGCTCACCATGGGCCTCCCGTACGAGACGGCCGCCACCACCGTCGACTGCCAGTGCGGCTCCTCGCAGCAGGCCAGCCACATGGTCGCCAACATGGTCGCGGCCGGCGTCATCGACATCGGCATCAGCTGCGGCGTCGAGGCGATGTCCCGCGTCCCGCTCGGCTCCGGCTCCAAGCACGGCCCCGGCAAGCCCTGGCCGGACGAGTGGAACGTCGACCTGCCCAACCAGTTCGAGGCCGCCGAGCGCATCGCCCGCCGCCGCGGCCTCACCCGCGAGCGCGTCGACTCCCTCGGGCTGCTCTCCCAGGAGCGGGCCGCCGTCGCCTGGGCCGAGGAGCGGTTCAAGCGCGAGACCTTCGCCGTCCAGGTCCCCACCACCGAGGAGGAGCAGGCGGCCGGTCACGGCATGTGGCGGCTGGTCGACCGCGACGAGGGCCTGCGCGACACCAGCATGGAGGGCCTCGGCCGGCTCAAGCCCGTCATGCCGACCGCGATCCACACCGCCGGCAACTCCTCCCAGATCTCCGACGGCGCCTCCGCGATCATGTGGGCCTCCAAGCGCATGGCCCGCGCCCTCAAGCTGCGCCCGCGCGCCCGGATCGTCGCCCAGGCCCTGGTCGGCGCCGACCCCCACTACCACCTCGACGGGCCGGTCGACGCGACCCGGGCGGTGCTCGGCAAGGCCGGGATGTCCCTCAAGGACATCGACCTGGTCGAGATCAACGAGGCCTTCGCCTCCGTCGTGCTCTCCTGGGCGCAGGTCTTCGACCAGGACCTGGAGAAGGTCAACGTCAACGGCGGCGCCATCGCCCTCGGCCACCCCGTCGGCGCCACCGGGGCGAGGCTCATCGCCACCGCGCTGCACGAGCTGGAGCGGACGGACAAGGAATTCGCGCTGATCACCATGTGCGCGGGCGGCGCGCTGGCGACGGGCACGATCATCCAGCGGCTCTGACCCCGGGCGCGTACGCCCCCCCGGAAACGCTCTCCGGAAACGCCGCAGGCCCCGCCCCTCCATGCGGAGGGCGGGGCCTTGCGGGTGCGCGTCGCGGCGGTGCGGCGTGGTGACTCTTAGTACCAGCCGTGCGACTGCCAGAAGTTCCAGGCGCCGTTCGGGGAGCCGTAGCGCTCGTTCATGTAGTCCAGACCCCACTTGATCTGCGTGGCGGGGTTGGTCTTCCAGTCGGAACCGGCCGAGGACATCTTCGAACCGGGCAGGGCCTGGACCAGGCCGTAGGCGCCGCTGGACGAGTTGGTGGCGGTGTGGTTCCAGCCGGACTCGTGCTCGACGATCTTGCTGAAGGACGCGTACTGGGCCGGCGGGACGATCTGTCGAGCGATCTCCTGGGGGGTGGCGGCCGAGGCCGTACCCGTCGTGCCGAGCACCGCACCCGAGGCGCCGAGCAGCACCGCTGCGGTCACGGCGAAGGACTTCTTGCGGGAGTTGGCGCGAGTGGCGATCGAGCGGAACAAAACGTGTACCTAACGTCGGGGACTGGGGTCGCGCCAGGTGTTCCGGCATGCCGGAACCAGGGCCCGGGAGACCCGGGTACTGGGGGGAACCGGCCGGCCGTGCCGTTGCGGTGAGCACCGGCTGCCTGGCGACGTCCACCAGAGAAACAAACCCCGGGCGGCGGCGCAATCACCCCCAGTACGAGGAAGGTTCGGACCCGCGCCACAGGTCCCGCTCTGTCCGCCGCCCCGTTTCCGCAGCTCAAGACGGTCTATGGGGGTATTTGTCCTACTCGCCCCGGTCTACTACTTCTCGTCGTACGTGACGTGGGTCCTATGAGGCGCCTCACCCGCGAGGGCCTTCTCAGGGGCCTCGAATGTGACCTGGGCCTCGAAGTTCGCCCGCCGGGTGGCCCGCCGCAGCGCCTTCAGGAGCGCGCCGCCGACGGTCAGGGTGAGCACCACCGTCAGCACGGCCCGGCCGAGGTCCCAGCCGAGGGAGGTGGCGGCCACGTACGCCAGGAAGCGGACCAGGTTCTCCTGGACCGGATCCCCGGCCTGGAACGAGACCCCGTGCCCCAGGCCGCCGACCGTCACCCAGCCGTAGAGATTGGTGACCGTGCCGTACGCGAAGGCCGCCAGGAAGCCGTACGCGGAGAGCATCCACAGCTCCCCCCGGCCCCGCGCCCGCTCCGGCAGCAGGCCCGCGCCCATCGCGAACCAGCCCATCGCCAGCATCTGGGTCGGCATCCAGGGCCCCACGCCGCCCGTGAGCAGCGCGGACGCGAACATCGTCACCGCGCCCAGGACGAAACCGAAGCCCGGCCCCAGGACCCGGCCGCTCAGCACCATCAGGAAGAACATCGGCTCCAGGCCGGCCGTCCCCGCCCCCAGGGGCCGCAGCGCCGCCCCCACGGCGGCGAGGACCCCCAGCATCGCCACCGCCTTCGCGTCCATCCCGCAGTCCGCGATGGTCGCCACGACGACCGCGATGAGGAGGGGGAGGAGCAGGGCGAAGAACCAGGGGGCGTCGGCGGCGTGGTCGGTCAGCGCCGAGCCCTTGTCGGCGAAGAGCGGCCAGCCGACCGCGATCAGCCCGACGACGGAGACCAGGACGAGGGCGGTGACCGAGCGGGGGCCGAGGCGGATCGGGCGGGCGGCGCGCGTGCTCACAGCGCCCCCTCGACCTGCTCGACGGTGAGCCAGTGCTGGGGCGCGAGGACCTTCGCGACCTGCGGCGAGAACGCGGGCGAGGACACGACGACCTCGGCCGTCGGCCCGTCCGCCACCACCTCACCGCCCGCCACGATCACCACACGGTGCGCGAGCTCCGCCGCCAGCTCCACGTCGTGCGTGGCCAGCACGATCGCGTGCCCCTCGGCCGCGAGGCCGCGCAGGCGGGTCACCAGGCGGGCCTTCGCCGCGTAGTCCAGGCCGCGGGTCGGCTCGTCGAGCAGCAGCAGCGGGGGCCGGGCCGTCAGCACGACGGAGAGCGCGAGCGTCAGCCGCTGCCCCTCCGAGAGGTCCCGCGGATGCGTCTCGTCCGCGACCCCCGGCAGCAGCTCCTCCACCAGCGCCCGGCAGCTCCCGGGCGCGGCGCCCGCGTCGGCGTCGGCGGCGGCGCACTCGGCGGCCACCGTGTCCGCGTACAGCAGGTCCCGCGGCTCCTGCGGGACCAGCCCTACGTGGCGGATCAGGGATCTCGGGTCGGTGGCGTGCGGGGTGAGGCCGGCGACGCGGACGGTGCCGGACGTGGGGGTGATCATGCCGACGAGGGTGCCGAGAAGGGTCGACTTTCCGGCGCCGTTGCGGCCCATGAGTGCGATGGTCTCGCCTGCGGTGACCTGGAGGGTGATTTGGCGGAGGGCTTCGATGCGGGCTCGGCGGACGGCGAGGCGGTCGATGGTGACGAGGGGGGTGGTGGGGCCGTTGGTGCGGGTGCCGGTCCGGGTGCGGCGCCGGAAGAGGAAGATTCCCCCACCCCGCCCCTTCCCGAAACCGGGGGCTCCGCCCCCGGACCCCCGCGCCTCAAACGCCGGCGGGGCTGGAATTGCCCGTGCGGCTGGATTTGCCTGTGGGGAATCCAGCCCCGCCGGCGTTTGAGGCGCGGGGTCCGGGGCAGCGCCCCGGTTTCGGGAAGGGGCGGGGTGGGGAAGAAGGCCCGCCGCAGGTGCCGGTTCCCGCCCCGCCAGCCGCTCCCGCAGTGGCCCCGCCGCCCGCCGCGCATCCCGCACGGACAGCGGCAGCGGCTCCCAGCCCGCGAGCCGGCCGAGGGCCACCACCGGCGGGTGAACGGGGGAGACGGCCATGACATCGGCGGGCGCGCCCAGCACCCCCTCCGGCAGCAGCAGAACCTGGTCCGCGTACTGCACGACCCGCTCCAGCCGATGCTCCGCCATCAACACCGTCGTACCGAGGTCGTGGACGAGGCGCTGGAGCACCGCCAGGACGTCCTCCGCCGCCGACGGATCGAGCGCCGACGTCGGCTCGTCCAGGACGAGGACCTTGGGATGCGGGGTCAGGACCGAGCCGATCGCGACCCGCTGCTGCTGCCCCCCGGAGAGCGTCGCGATCGGCCGGTCGCGCAGTTCGGCCAGGCCCAGCAGGTCCAGCGTCTCCTCGACACGGCGCCGCATCACGGCGGGGGCCAGGCCCAGGGACTCCATGCCGTACGCCAGCTCGTCCTCGACCGTGTCGGTGACGAAATGGGCCAGGGGATCCTGGCCCACCGTCCCGACCAGGTCGGCGAGCTCCCGGGGCGGGTGCGTTCGCGTGTCGCGGCCGTCGACGGTGACCCGGCCGCGCAGGGTGCCGCCGGTGAAGTGGGGGACGAGGCCGGACACCGCGTTCAGGAGGGTCGACTTGCCGACGCCGGACGGGCCGACGAGCAGGACCAGCTCACCCTCGGGGACGGTCAGGTCGAGGCCGCTCAGACTGGGCGCGGCCGCGCCGTCGTACGTCACCGAGACGTTCTCGAAGCGGATCATCGGGGGCTCTCCTTCGGAACGGGCGCCACGAAGGCGGGAAGCAGCCCGAGCAGCACGGACGCCGCAGGCCACAGCGGCAGCTCGGGCGCCTGGAGCGGGACGACGCCGGGCCGCAGCGCCTCCGGAGCCAGCGACGCGGCAGCGATCATGGCGACGGCCACCGCGACGCCCGAGGCGGCGACCAGCCAGGCCCGGACGCCCCAGCGGTCGGGGCGGTAACGGGTCCTGACCGCCCGCCGCCCACCGAGCCGCAGCCCCGCGACGGCCGCCAGGAGCCCGGCCGCCAGCAGCGGAAGGCCGTACCCGGCGCCCTGCGCGGCGAGCAGCCCGTACGAACCGGCGCACACCCCGAGGAGCCCGCCGACCGTCAGCACGGCGGTGGTGCGCCGCACCGCGCGCGGCACCTGGGCCGTCCGGCCGTAGCCCCGCGCGTCCATGGAGGCGGCCACCGCCACCGAGCGTTCCAGGGCGCCCTCCAGGACCGGAAGCCCGATCTGGAGCAGCGCCCGCACCCCGCCCGTGGGACGCCCGCGCAGCCGCCGCGCGGTGCGCAGCCGGACGACGTCGGCGACCATGTTCGGCGCGAAGGTCATCGCGACGACGACGGCGACCCCCACCTCGTACAGCGCCCCCGGCAGCGACTTGAGCAGCCGCGCCGGATTGGCCAGCGCGTTCGCCGCGCCCACGCAGATCAGCAGGGTCGCCAGCTTCAGCCCGTCGTACAGGGCGAAGACGAGCTGCTCGGCGGTGACCCGGCCGCCGATCCGCACGCCCTGCGCCCAGTCGGGCAGCGGCACCTCGGGCAGCGTGAACAGCAGCCGCTCGCCGGGGATCGGCGAGCCAAGGACCAGCGAGAACACCACCCGCAGGGCGACGACGAACAGGCCCAGCTTCACGAACGCGCCGTACGAGCGGGCCCAGGGCGCGTCGGTGCGGCGGGCCGCGACGACATAGCCCGCGACGCCGACGAGCAGCCCGAGCAGCAGTGGGTTGGTGGTGCGGGAGGCGGCCACGGCGAGGCCCAGCGCCCAGAGCCACCAGGCTCCCGGGTGCAGGGCGTTCGAGCGGTTCGCCTCGGGGGCCCGCAGCCGTCCGGTGCGGGTCATCCGCGGCGGCGGCGGGCCTGCCAGACGCCGGCGACGCCGAGGAGCAGCACGGCGGCACCGCCCGCGACGAGCCCGAACGACGGACCACCGGAGTGCGCGGGCGCGGGGGCGGCGGCGGGCGCCGAGGCCGCGGGCTTCGAGGCGGGCGTGCCGGACGTGCCGGACGTGCCGGACGTGCCCGTCGACTCCACCTGCTCGCCGCAGCCCTTCGCCGGATAGCCCGCGATCCCGCACAGCATCGCGTTGGTGTCGTACCGCAGCGGCTTCGCGACCGCCGCCAGCGCCTCGGCGGCGGTGGCGTCCTCGCGGATCTCCGGGCAGCCGACCTTGAGCGTCTTCGCGGGCGGGGTCTCGCCGGGCGGGGCGTCCTCGGGGCCGCCGAAGTCGATGACGACCGCGACCCGCTTGCTGCCGTCCTTCTTCGCCACGCCCTCGCAGACGACACCGAAGTCGGGGGCGGCGGAGGGCTTCGAGGCGTCGGCGGAGTCGTTGCTGACGGCGAAGCGGAAGCCGACGACATCGCCGTCGGCGGGCCGGGCGGTCGCCGGGCCCTGCGTGGCGTACGCCCAGCCGCCGCTCTTCCCGCCGCCCTCCCAGAAGGACCAGTAGCGGTAGCCGGCGGCCTGCGCGGGCGCGGCGGCGAGCAGCATCAGGAGGCCGGCGGCGGCGCCGGCCAGCCCGGAGCGGGCCCTCACTTCTTGCGGCCGCTCAGGAGGAAGCCGATGCCGACGCCGACGACGGTGCCGATGCCGATGATCCACCAGATGTCGAAGCCGGACTCCTCCTCGTCGGCGGTGGACGCCTGGGAGTTGTCGGGCGCCTTGGGGGCGGGGCCGGTGGCGTTCAGCTGCTCCAGGAGGTCGGAGCTGCCGAAGCTGCGCGGGTCGGTGTCCATGGCGTGCGCGGCGAAGACCAGCTGGGCGTAGGCGGCGGGGCCGCTCCCCTTGGCCCACGGGGCGGAGTTCTTCTCCAGCCAGGCCAGGGCCCCGGCCGCCTCCTTCTTCGCGCCGGCCGCGGCGAGCGCGACGACGGCGTCGGCGGTGTTGCCGTAGTCGGGGAGCTCGGCGGTCTCGGCGGCGCCGGGCATCGGCGGGGCGGTGAGGTGGCCGGTCTTGGCGAGCTGGGCGGCGAGGTAGGAGGCGCCGTTGAGGGCGGCCCGGTCGACGGTCGGCTTCGGCAGGTCCGTGCAGACCGGGGGCTGCTCGGGCTGGGTGCCGCGGGCGGTGATGCCCTTGCCGAGCCCGCCGAGGGTGGCGGCGGCGGTGGCGTCCGCGTTGGCGAACAGCTTGCCGGTCTTGTCGGGCTGGTACGCGAAGGCGCCCGCGCCGTCCTTGTCCGTGCAGGGCAGCGCGAAGGTGAGGAGCGCGTCGTACGGGCTCTTGCCGTCGGCGGACTTCACCCCGCCGGGGTGCTCGCCCGCGGCGATGAAGGCGCTGACGGCGATGGAGGTGGAGTTGGCGTCGCTGGGGCCGCCGGGCGTGAAGCTCCAGCCGCCGTCCTTGTTCTGCACGCTCTTGAGCCAGGCCGCGCCCGCCTTGGCGGCCTTGTCGGCCTTCTCCGGGGTGGCGGACTGGCGCTTGACCGCGGCGAGCGCCTGCACGGCGGCGGCGGTGGCGTTGCTGTCGAGCATGGTCTTGGCGTCGCAGGGCTTCGCCGGGTCGGGGCGGTACGAGGCGAAGGCGCCGGAGTCGCACTGCTGGCCGAGCAGCCAGTCCACGGCCTGGTCGGCGGGCTGGATGCCGGAGGTGCGCTGGGCGAGGAAGGCGAGCGACTGGCGCCAGACGCCGTCGTAGGTCGGGTCGCCCGTGCCGTACAGACCGGCCGGGATCTTCACGGGGGAGGGCGTCGGCGACGGTGCGGCGGCGGCCACTCCGGCGGCGGTGGTGCTGAGCACGGCACCGGCCGCGAGTGCGGCGGCGACACGGCGAACGCTGATCATGGGTCCCTCTCCTGCGGGCACCGGACACCAGGCACCCGGGGAGCCGGCCTCCGGCACCGTATTCCTCGACGATGCCGGCGCTCACGTCCCGTACCGGGCATTCCGACTCGCCGCCTTTACGGGCGGCTCACGGCTGCGGGTCAGTGCCGGATTCCCACCGGCTTCCCCCTGTACGGGCATGACGACGACCGCCCACTCTACCGGCCGCGCCCCACCGGCCCGGGGCGCCGTGCGTCACACCGGTGCCGGGTCACACCGCCACGTACGCGACCGGCTCCGTCCCCGGCACGGCTTCCGCGCGGCCGAGTTTCACCAGGCGGCGGAGGTGGGCCTCGGCCTCGCTGACGGCGATGTTGCGGGAGCCGTGCGGGATCTGTGCCCAGGGGCGGTTCCACTCCATGCGTTCGGCGAGCTGCCAGGGGGTGAGCGGGACGGCGAGCAGGGCGAGCAGTCCGGCGAGGCGTTCCTCGTGGTGGTCGAGGAGCTCGCGGACCCGGCCGGCTGCGTCGGTGAAGGCGTACTGGTGCGCCGGGAGCACCTCGGCGACGCCGAGCCGGCCGATGCGTTCGAGGGAGTCGAGGTAGTCGCCGAGGGGGTCGCCGGACGGGCCGGTGGCGTCGTCGGGGTCCTCGTACAGGCCGATGTGCGGGCTGATCCCGGGCAGCAGGTGGTCGCCGGAGAAGAGCCGGCCGTGGCCGGGCAGCCCCGCCGGGTGGGCCTCCTCCAGGTGGAGGCAGACGTGGCCGGGGGTGTGGCCGGGGGTCCAGACCGCGCGCAGGCGGCGCCCGGCCAGGTCGAGCAGCTTGCCGGGGACGATCTCCCGGTCGGGCAGGGCCGAGCCGAGTCCTGGCAGGGTCCGCATCCGGCCGCCGGCCCGGCGGGCGGCGAGCAGCGGGGCGGTGTGCTCCTCGGGGGCGCCGACGGCGGCCAGCTTGCGGGCCAGGTAGTCGAGCCACCGGCCCGGTTCGGAGTCGGCGGTGCGGCGGACGACGGCGATGTCGGCGGCGTGCATGGCGATCCACGCCCCGGACTCCTCCCGGACCCGGCCGGACAGGCCGTGGTGGTCGGGGTGGTGGTGGGTGACGACGACCCCGTGCACGTCCTGGACGCCGATGCCCAGGACGCCGAGCCCGCCGGTGAGTTCGCTCCAGGACGCGGGGTCGTCCCAGCCGGTGTCGACGAGGACGGGGCCGCGGTCGGTGTCGAGGACGTGGACCAGGGTGTGGCCCAGGGGGTTGTCCGGGATGGGCACCCGCAGCGACCAGACGCCTCCGCCGTGCTCGGTCACCTGGTCGGTCGCCTGCGTCATGAGCGCCCTCGTCTCTGCGCGTGCCGGTACGGCTGTCGCAGCACTATAACGAGAACTGACGCAGCGTCAGAAGTAGTGGGGGAGGCGGGTGGTCAGTCGATGCGCTGGCAGACCGGCACGGGCAGCCGTGGCGACCACGTCTGGGTGGTGTGGTCGAAGGCGCGGGCGTAGCCGTTGTTGCCGGGGGCGCAGGGCGAACTGATCGTGGTCTCCACGTAGATGGCGCCGCCCGGGGTGATCGGGTGGGTCTGCGCGGTGACCGTCTGGCGGAACATGACCGTGCCGTTGTTGAGCTTGACGAGGAGGGTGACCTGGCCGCCGACGGTGAAGTTGCCGCCGCCGATCTTCAGGTGCCCGTTGAAGGTGTACTGGAAGAGGAAGGGGTCGGGCGCCTTCATCGTGACGGAGGCGCTCGTGGCGGCGGGGGCCGTGGCCGGCGCGGGCGCCGCGGCGGCGGCCGGTGCGAGCAGGGCGACCGCGGCGACGGACGAGACGGCGACGGCCGTCAGGCGCCGACCCCGGTGCGGGTGGTGCGGATGCGAGCGCATGGGGATACGCATGGCGTGCTCCTCAGGAGGTGGGCTCCCCAGGGCGTGGCGGCGGTGACACCGGCGGCCGGGACTGCGCGCGCGGGCCGCGGGTCTTCCGCTCCTCCTCAAAGTCTAGGGCAGCGGCCTCGGTCACGCCCGCCGTCCCGAGTCTGGCCAAGCAGAACTAGAACTGGTATCAGTTCTGAGACACAGTCAGATCCGGGAGGCAGTCGGTCATGACCGAGCTTGTGGAGCACGGAAAACTGTTCATCGGCGGCGAGTTGACCGACCCGCTCGGCAGCGAGGTCATCGAGGTGATCTCGCCCCACACCGAGGAGGTCATCGGCCGCGTCCCGCACGCCGCCGAGGCCGACGTGGACCGGGCCGTCGCCGCCGCCCGCCGGGCCTTCGACGAAGGCCCGTGGCCGCGGATGACCCTGGAGGAGCGGATCGAGGTCGTCGGGCGGATCAAGGACGCCATCGCGGTACGGCACGAGGAGATCGCCCGCTCGATCAGCTCGCAGAACGGCTCCCCGTACTCCTGGTCCGTCCTCGCCCAGGCGCTCGGCGCGATGCTGGTGTGGGACTCGGCGATCACCGTGGCCCGCTCGTACGCCTACGAGGAGCGGCGCGCCGGTGTCCTCGGCCCGCTCCTGGTGCGGCGCGAGCCGGTCGGGGTGGTGGCGGCGGTCGTGCCGTGGAACGTGCCGCAGTTCACCGCCGCCGCCAAGCTGGGGCCCGCGCTGCTCGCGGGCTGCACCGTGATCCTCAAGCCCTCGCCGGAGTCGCCCCTCGACGCGTACATCCTCGGCGAGATCGCGGCCGAGGCGGGCCTGCCGGAGGGGGTCCTCTCGATCCTGCCGGCGGACCGCGAGGTCAGCGAGTACCTGGTGGCGCACCCCGGCGTCGACAAGGTCTCCTTCACCGGCTCCGTCGCGGCCGGCAAGCGCGTGATGGAGGTCGCCTCGCGCAACCTCACCCGCGTCACCCTCGAACTCGGCGGGAAGTCCGCCGCCGTGATCCTGCCCGACGCGGACCTCGACGCGGCCGTGGCCGGGATCGTCCCGGCGGCCTGGATGAACAACGGGCAGGCCTGCGTGGCCCAGACCCGCATCCTCGCCCCGCGCTCCCGCTACGAGGAGATCGCCGAGGCCTTCGCCGCGGCGGCCGGCGCGCTCGTGGTCGGCGACCCGCTGGACCCGGCCACCCAGGTCGGCCCGCTCGTCGCCCGGCGCCAGCAGCAGCGCTCGCTCGACTACATCTCCATCGGTCAGGCGGAGGGCGCCAAGGTCCTTACCGGCGGCGGCCGTCCGGCCGGTCTGGAGCGTGGCTGGTACGTCGAGCCGACCCTCTTCGGCGACGTCGACAACTCCATGCGGATCGCCCGCGAGGAGATCTTCGGCCCGGTCATCTGCCTTCTGCCGTACGGGGACGAGGACGAGGCCCTGCGGGTCGCGAACGACTCCGACTACGGCCTCAGCGGCAGCGTGTGGACCGGCGACGTCGAGCACGGCATCGACTTCGCCCGCCGGGTCCGCACCGGCACCTTCAACGTCAACACCTTCAGCCTCGACATGCTCGGCCCCTTCGGCGGCTACAAGAACTCCGGCGTCGGCCGCGAGTTCGGCCCCGAGGGCCTGGGGGAGTACCTGGAGCACAAGATGATCCACCTGCCCGCCGGTTACGAGGCGTGATGGGCGACCGCTGGCACGTCGAGGTCGACCGCACCGTCTGCATCGGCTCCGGCATGTGCCTCAACCACGCCCCCCACGACTTCCGCCTGGACACCGCCCGCCAGTCCCATCCGCAGGCCGCCGAACTCGACGCGAGCGAACGGGTCCTGGCGGCGGCGGAGGGCTGCCCGGTGGAGGCGATCTCGATCACCCTGGCGGACGGTGGGGAGACGGTATTTCCTCCCGAGGAGTAGCCGGCGTGTGGAACACTCCCTCGGACGTTCAGGAGTGGGGGAGTGTTCATGCGCAGGTCAGTGGGGGTGCGGACGGCCGTGTTCGCGGCGTTCGCGGTGGTCGTGCTCGCCGGTACGGCGGGCTGCGGGACGGACGGGGGAGGGACGGCGCCGTCCTCCGCCCGCCCCGAGGAGAAGGGGCCGTTCACGAAGGAGCGGGTGTCGGCGGAGATCGACTCCGTGGTCGCGGACGCGGGCGCTCCGGCGGGGGACCCGGAGTGGGCGGGGATGGACAAGGACGCCCGGCCAGGCACGATGGAGGCCTGCACCATCCGGTACAAGGGCTACGGCGAGGAGAGCGACCGGGTCGACGCCGCCACCCACGGGGCGGTGGCGGCCGAGCTGCGCGAACGCGGCTGGCGGGAGGCCGGGAAGCGCAAGGAGCGCGCGTACGAGGACGGGAAGGTCGGTTACGTCCTGGCCGCGTACAAGAAGCGGGGCTGGTTCATGACGGTGGAGTTCCGCGATCTCGCGTCGGGGGACCTCTACCTGGTGGCGATGGAGGAGTCCTGCACCAAGAACGCCAAGATGCCCGACCTCCCGCTCACCCGGCCGACTCCCTGACCCCTCGGGGCTCAGCCGCGCCCCGGGGCCTCCGGCGCCGTCAGGTCGATCAGTCGGCAGACCGTCTCGATGTCGATCTTCACCTGGGCGATCGACGCCCGCCCCGACAGCCAGGTGATCAGCGCCGAGTGCCAGGTGTGCTCGATCACCCGGACCGCCGAGAGCTGCGGCGGCGTCGGGTGTTCGGCGCCCATCGCGTCCAGGATGATCGCCGTGGTCAGCCGCGACACCGTGTCCACCTCCGGGCTCACGCTCCGGTCGGCGAAGGTCAGCGCGCGGACCATCGCGTCCGCGAGCTGCGGTTCGCGCTGGAGCGCCCGGAAGGCCCGCATCAGCGTCTCGGCCACCCGCTCGGCCGGGTCGGCGCCCGCCGGCGGGCGCTTCCGGAGCGTGGTGTGCATGTGCTGGAGCTGGTCCTGCATGGTGGCGACCAGCAGATGGATCTTGGAGGGGAAGTAGCGGTAGAGGGTGCCGAGCGCGACCCCGGCGGCCTCCGCCACCTCTCTCATCTGCACGGCGTCGAACCCGCCCCGCCCGGCGAGCTGCGCGCTGGCCGTGAGGATGCGCCTGCGGCGCGCTTCCTGGCGCTCCGTCAGGGGTGGCGACGCCGGTCTGTCTTCCACGGTCATGAGGTCCCGTTCCGTGCGATGGCGGAGCGACAGTATCGCGCCACTCCGGCCGTGTCGTGAATCACCCGATCCGGCTTCTCACGCCGGAGCTACCAGCCGGTAGATTCTGTGCTCCTTGAAGGATCAAGAAGATCAGGCCAGAAGATCATGAACGATCAAGTCTGTAACTTGTTCTAGATTAGCGCGGGCGGTTACGCTCCCGCGAAATACACGCTCGAAGGGGGTCGCACATGACCGCGGAGGCCATAGAGGCAAGCCCCCGGCAGGGTGTCGGGCGAGGCGGTGACGGTCCGTTGCGGATCGCTCTCCTCACGTACAAGGGGAACCCGTTCTGCGGCGGCCAGGGCGTCTACGTCCGCCACCTCTCCCGCGAGCTCGCCCGGCTCGGCCACAGCGTCGAGGTGCTCGGCTCCCAGCCGTACCCCACGCTCGACGAGGGCGTCCCGCTCACCGAGATCGCCAGCCTCGACCTCTACCGCCAGCCCGACCCGTTCCGTACCCCCAAGCGCGAGGAGTACCGGGACTGGATCGACGGCCTGGAGGTCGCCACCATGTGGACCGGCGGCTTCCCCGAGCCGCTGACCTTCTCGCTGCGCGCCCGCCGCGCCCTCGCCGCCCGGCGCGGCGACTTCGACGTCATCCACGACAACCAGACCCTCGGGTACGGGCTCCTCGGCGGCCCGCGCGCCCTCGGCGCCCCGCTCGTCACCACGATCCACCACCCGATCACCGTCGACCGGCAGCTGGAGCTCGACGCCGCCGCCGACTGGAAGCGCCGCGCCTCGGTCCGCCGCTGGTACGCCTTCACCCGGATGCAGAAGCGGGTCGCCCGCCGCCTGCCCTCCGTCCTCACCGTCTCCGGCACCTCCCGCCAGGAGATCGTCGAGCACCTCGGCGTCCGCGCGGACCGCATCGGCGTGGTGCACATCGGCGCCGACACCGACCTGTGGTCGCCCGACCCGTCCGTCGCCGAGCGCCCGGGCCGGATCGTCACCACCTCCAGCGCCGACGTCCCGCTCAAGGGCCTGGTCCACCTGATCGAGGCGCTCGCCAAGCTGCGCACCGAGCAGCCCGACGCCCACCTCGTCGTCGTCGGCAAGCGCGCCGAGGACGGGCCGGTCGCCCAGGCCATCGAGCGGTACGGGCTCGAAGGCGCCGTCGAGTTCGTGAAGGGCGTCACCGACGCCGAGCTCGTCGACCTCTACCGCTCCGCCCAGGTGGCCTGCGTCCCCTCCCTGTACGAGGGCTTCTCGCTGCCCGCCGCCGAGGCGATGGCCACCGGCACCCCCCTCGTCGCCACCACCGGCGGCGCCATCCCCGAGGTCGCGGGGACCGACGGCGAGACCTGTTTGGCCGTCCCGCCCGGCGACGCGGGCGCGCTGGCCGCCGCCCTCGGCCGGGTCCTCACCGACCCCGCGCTCGGCGCGCGGCTCGGCGCGGCGGGACGCGAGCGGGTCCTTGAGCGCTTCACCTGGGCCCGTGCCGCCCAGGGCACCGCCGAGCTGTACCGTGCGGCGATCGCCGCGCAGGGCGCGCAGGCCCCCCTCCACCGCGAAAGCAGGAACCCGTGCTGACCGTCGACTTCACCCGCTTCCCGCTCGCCCCCGGCGACCGCGTGCTCGACCTGGGCTGCGGCGGCGGGCGGCACGCCTTCGAGTGCTACCGGCGCGGCGCGCAGGTGGTGGCCCTCGACCAGAACGGCGAGGAGATCCGCGAGGTCGCCAAGTGGTTCGCGGCGATGAAGGAGGCGGGCGAGGCCCCGGCCGGCGCCAGCGCCACCGCGATGGAGGGCGACGCGCTCAACCTGCCGTTCCCCGACGAGTCCTTCGACGTCGTGATCATCTCCGAGGTCATGGAGCACATCCCCGACGACAAGGGCGTGCTCGCCGAGATGGTCCGGGTGCTCAAGCCCGGCGGCCGGATAGCCGTCACCGTCCCGCGCTACGGCCCCGAGAAGGTCTGCTGGGCGCTCTCCGACGCGTACCACGAGGTCGAGGGCGGCCACATCCGCATCTACAAGGCCGACGAGCTGCTCGCCCGGATGCGCGAGGCCGGCCTCAAGCCGTACGGCACCCACCACGCGCACGCGCTGCACGCCCCGTACTGGTGGCTGAAGTGCGCCTTCGGCGTGGACAACGACAAGGCGCTGCCGGTGAAGGCGTACCACAAGCTGCTGGTCTGGGACATCATGAAGAAGCCCGCCGTGACCCGGATCGCCGAGCAGCTGCTCAACCCGGTCGTCGGCAAGAGCTTCGTGGCCTACGCGACCAAGCCCCACGTGCCCGTGGGCGCCGCCGAGCCCCAGCTCCCCGCGGACGCCGCCAAGTGACCTCTCCGGAGCGGATGGCGCAGCACCTCGTCCTGCCGGGCGTGCTGACCGCCGAGCAGGCCGCCGAGACGGTGGCCCGCATCCTCGACGTCCAGCGCGAGGACGGCGCCATACCCTGGTTCCGCGGGCACCACCTGGACCCGTGGGACCACACCGAGGCCGCGATGGCCCTGGACACCGCCGGCGAGCACGAGGCCGCGGCCCGCGCCTACGCGTGGCTGGCCCGGCACCAGAACGCCGACGGCTCCTGGTACGCGGCCTACCGCGACGGCGACCCCGACGACGTCACCGACCGCGGCCTGGAGTCCAACTTCGTCGCGTACGTCGCCGTCGGCGTCTGGCACCACTACCTGTCGACCGGCGACGACGCCTTCCTCGACCGCATGTGGCCGGTCGTCTACGCGGCCGTCGAGTTCGTCCTGCGGCTCCAGCTGCCGGGCGGCGAGATCGGCTGGAAGCGCGAGGCCGACGGCACCCCGGTGGACGAGGCCCTGCTGACCGGGAGTTCCTCGATCCACCAGGCGCTGCGCTGCGCCCTGGCCATCGCCGAGGAGCGCGAGGAGCCGCAGCCCGACTGGGAGCTGGCGGCCGGGGCGCTCGGCCACGCCATCCGCAGCCACCCCGAGCGCTTCCTCGACAAATCCCGCTATTCGATGGATTGGTACTACCCGGTCCTCGGCGGCGCGGTGACCGGCGTGCCGGCCAAGGAGCGGATCGACGAGCGCTGGGACGACTTCGTCGTGCCGGGCCTCGGCGTGCGCTGCGTGCTGCCCAACCCCTGGGTCACCGGCGGCGAGAGCTGCGAACTGGCGCTCACGCTGTGGGCGATGGGGGAGTCGGACCGGGCCCTGGAGATCCTCCAGTCCATCCGGCACCTGCGGGCCGCCGACGGCAACTACTGGACGGGTTACGTCTTCGAGGGCGACCGCGCGGTCTGGCCCGAGGAGCAGACCACCTGGACCTCGGGTTCGCTGCTGCTCGCGGTCGCGGCGCTCGGCGGCGACGAGGCGACGGTCGCGGTCTTCGGCGGCGAACGGCTGCCCCGGGGGCTCGCCCCCGACTGCTGCGCCTGACGCCCTGCTTGCTCGTCGATCCATGAGCGATGCATGTAAAACCGGTTGTTCGACCGGCTCTAGTATGTCCACGTCCATGGCTGGCATGGACATGCATATCAGGGAGAATCGGTCAAAATGGACCGTGCGGGGTCGGTGAGGGACCTTGCGGGCGAACTGCTCGCGCTGAAGAAGGCGTCGGGATCCAGCTTCGCCCAGCTCAGCGAGAAGACCCACTACGCCAAGTCGTCGTGGGAACGGTGGGTCAACGGCAAGCAGTTCCCGCCGCGCGACGCGGTCGAGAGCCTCGCGAAGCTGTGCGCGACCGACCCGGCGCCGCTGCTGGCCCTCTGGGACGAGGAGGAGGCCCGCCGCGCGGCGCCCGAGGCGGCGCCCGACGGCACGGACGGGACCGACGAGGAGGCACCGGCCCGCAGCCGCCGCACCCTCTGGCTCTCGCTGGCCCTCGTCCTCCTCCTGGTGGCGGGCGCGGCCGTGTACGCCGCCGTCACGCTCTCCGGCTCCGGCGAGCCGACCGCCAAGCCCAAGCCCCCGGTGAAGGTCGCGGGCCCGGCCACCGGCTGCACCCTCACCGCGTGCGAGGGCAAGGACCCGAAGAAGATGAACTGCGGCGCCGACGCGGTCACCGTCCGCACCGGCTCCATCCCCAAGGACCTCGTCATCGAGCTCCGCTACAGCCGCGCCTGCAAGGCCGCCTGGGGCCGCATCTCCTTCGCCGAGGTCGGCGCCACCGTCGTCGTCAACAACTCCGACGGTGCCGCGCAGGCCGATGTCGTCCACTACGACCGGGACGTCTACACCCCGCTGATCGCGGCCCCGGACGACGGCTCGGTCTTCGTCTGCGCCGCCCTGCCGAAGAAGAACGGCAAGGACAACGCCCCCACCTGCACCGGTCGCTTCATCCCGAGCGCGGAGAAGGCCCAGCAGCCGTAGCGCCTCACGCCCTGCCCGCGAGCACCTCGCGGGAGGCCTTGTCCTGCCGGGCCAGCAGCGCCGTCCAGTCCTTCGCCACGGCCGGGTTGGCGTCCAGCCAGCGCTGCTGGACGGCGGCGAGCCGGGTGTACGCGGTGGTCAGATAGCCGGTCTCGCTCTTGCAGCGCAGATCGGCCTTGAGGACGTCCCGCCCGCCCAGCCGCGCCTTCTGACTGGGCAGCGACTTCAGGAGCGCCTGCGGATCGCGCTGCCCCGGGAATCCGGCCCGCTCCATGCACTGCTCCCAGCGGCCGGTCGCGTTCCGGAACTCCGGGTCCTTCTCGACCTCGGCCCGCGCCTGCTCCTGGCCCTCGAAGAGCATGATCCGCACCTGGAGCCAGCGCGCCCGCCCGTCCCCGAGCATCCGCGTCTCCGCCTCCGCGAGGCACCCCTCGCCGGGCCGGGACACACTCATGCCCTTCGTCCCCTTCACCGTCACGCGCTTGCCCTCGTCGCCGAAGAGCGCTTTCGCGTACGCCGGGGAGGCCTCCGGGCTGCCGGGCTTCGGGGGCGTCTCGCCGGCCTGGTCGGCGGCGGGCGGCGTCGCGGAGGGCGCGGTTTCCAGGCCGAAGGGCCGCGGGCGCTCGTCCGCGCCGGAGCCCGCCGGGGGAGTGGCCTTGGGGGCGTAGCGGAAGCCCGCGCGGGCCATGCAGCGGATGGCGTACGTCCGCTGGGCCTCGGCGCTGCGGGCCTGGGCGTCGTCCCAGGTGAACACCCGGTCGGTGACCTGCGGGAGCCGGTGCAGCCGCTCCAGGCCGGCCGTCGTCGCGAGGGGCCGGTCGTCCCGCGCGGGCGAGCTGTCGGAGAAGGCCAGCACGGTTCCGGCGCCGACGGCCGCTCCGGCCGCGACGATCGCGGTGAGCGTGAGCAGGGCGCGGCGGGGACGGCGGGTCCCTGACATGGTGACGGCTGCCTTTCGTCGGCGAGGGGGGAGGAACGGGGCCCGGTGCACCCCTGTAGCACCGGGCCCCGTTCACTCCCGGGACATACGGATCAGGAGTGCGGGATCAGAAGCACTTGATCGTCGTCGAGGGGCGCAGCTGGAGGGAGCTGGCCTGGTCGCGCTGCCAGTCGGCGAGGCCGCCCATGAAGACCTCGCTGCCCGGGTTCACGCAGAACAGCAGGCCGCCGCCGTAGTTGATGTCGCGGTAGTAGTGGCTCTCGTAGCCGCCCGTGCTGGAGTTGCTGGCCGACGACACGTTGTCGTTGACGACCTGGCCGGTGCCGGGGGCCGGGCTGTTGTCGTTGAAGTAGTCGTTGGTGAAGTTGGTGTCGCTGTTGTAGAAGTCGTGCGAGCCGCTGTCGCCCAGGTTGCCCCAGTAGACGCAGTGGTAGCCGGCGCCGCACATGTAGCCGGCCGAGGCCTGGGTCGCGGCGGCGACGCCACCGCCGACGAGGAGAGCGGTGGTCGCGGCGACGGCCGCGGCCTTCCTGCGGAGCCCCGTGGTCATGCGCATGAAAATCGTCCTTCTCTGTCGTCGTTGCGTACGCAACCGCACGCGGGCGCCACACTCGCACCCCGCGCCCGGCCCCGTATTGGAAAAAACCGCCGGGCCGGAACGCCGCCGCCTCAGCCCGCTATCCAGGTGTTCGCCGTCCCCCGGTCCGCCAGGAAGCGGCCCGGCGGCATCCCGGTCAGGGCCGTGAAGTCGCGGCTCAGGTGCGCCTGGTCGTAGTAGCCGCACCGGGCGGCCGTGTCGGCGGGCCGGTCGCCCTCGGTGAGCAGCCGGATCGCGCGGTTCAGGCGCAGGATCCGGGCCAGCCGCTTCGGGCCGAGCCCGATCTCCTCACGGAACCGGGTCTCCAGGTGCCGCTGGCTCCAGCCCGCCTCCGCCGCCACCTCGCGGATCCGGACCGCCCCCGCGGACCGCTCCAGGAGCCGCCAGGCCTCCAGGACCGCCGGCGAGGGCCCCGCGTCGCCCCGCGCCGCCGCCTCCGCCGACCAGCGCAGCAGCGTCTCGTCGAGCAGGGCGAAGCGCTCGGGCCAGCCGGGGGCGTCCGCCAGGGCCTCGGCCAGGAAGCGGGCCCGGGCGCCTACGACGTCCGCCGGGTCGGCCAGCGTGTCGGTGAGCTCCGCGAGCCGCGTGCCGCCGAAGAAGCGGCGCGCCGCCCACGGGGCCAGGGCCAGCTCCACACCCTGCACGTCCCCGCCGTGCCCCAGCACCCGCGCCCGGGTGTGCAGCCCCGACACCAGGGACGTGTGCCGTCCCGCGCCCCGGACCCGCAGCTCGCCGCCGAAGCCGATCAGCAGCGACACCCGCCCGCTCGGCACGACGAGGCGCTCCTGCTCGACGCCCGCCGCCGCCCGGAAGCCCCGGTACGTGCCGATCCCCCTGCCCAGCCGGGCGTCCGGCGCCCGGTAGAACCACTGACACCGACCGCCCCCGGTACACACGCGGCGCCTCACCATCGAACTTCCGAACCTCCCCTGCCCGGAACGGTCCCGGGCCGGTGATCCACTGTCCGATCGCCCGGCGGGCCGGGCCAGAGGCGACGGCGTCCCAGGGACACGGTGGGACGTCCCACGGCTCTGACCTGCGGAGATATCCGGAGGAAGGGACGACGGAACCCGTACGGAGCCACCCCGGTGGCGCCCCAGGGAGCCCCGGGCGAGGCTGGCCCTGACTGCCGGACCGGGCCCGGCGCCACACCCCCACGGAGGTCCCACGTGCCCAGCCTCGTCCGCGCGCGGCGCGCCGTCGTCGCCCTGTTCCTGTCCGGCGCGCTGCTCACCACGACCGCGGCCTGCGGCGGCGACGGCTCGCAGTCCATGACCACGAGCGCCGACTCCACTCCGACCAGCTCGGCCTCCTTCGAGCAGCAGAAGCTGGCCAAGACCCGGTTCGTGGCGAACGCGGGTCTGGCGGCGGGGGCCACGTACCAGTGGATCGTGAAGCCCTACCGCGACGGCAAGTTCAAGAAGGGCGCGGACGGGCGCACGTTCGCTCTCGTGAAGGCCGGTCTGGCGGGCGCCTTCGCCTACAACCGGCTCAAGGCGGCGGTGGACAACGCCAAGGGCGACCCGCTGCTCTCCAAGGCGGTGGCGCCGCTCAGCGCGGGCATCGAGTCGCTGAAGGAGCTGGGCACGAAGCTGCGCAAGGGCCAGGCGACCGACGCGGACATCGGCTCCATCGACAGCATCATCAACAAGGTGAAGGAGGCGGGGAAGAGCGCGGGCGCCGAGGTCGTCGACAAGGTCCCGAGCACGTCCCAGCTGACCGGCGGCTGACCGGCGGCTGACCGGCGGATGTGCCCTAGGCGTTGAGCTCCGCGAGGGTACGCAGCGTGAGCGGGTCCGGTGCCGTGACCAGCAGGTCGGTGACCGGGCCCTTGCGCCAGGCGGCGAGGCGTTCGGCGATCCGCTCGCGGGGGCCGACCAGGGAGATCTCGTCGGCGAAGGCGTCCGGTACGGCGAGCACGGCCTCGTGGCGGCGTCCGGCCGCGAAGAGTTCCTGGATGTGCCGCGCCTCCGCCTCGTACCCCATGCGTCCCATCAGGTCGGCGTGGAAGTTGCGGGCCGCGTGCCCCATGCCGCCGATGTAGAAGCCGAGCATGGCCTTGACGGGCAGCAGCCCCTCGGCGACGTCGTCGCAGACCTGGGCGCGGACCATGGGGGCGACCAGGAAGCCGTCCCGGAGGCGCTCGGGCAGGGCGTAGACCTCGGCCCAGCGGCCGGGCGACCAGTAGAGCGGCAGCCAGCCGTCGGCGATCTCGACGGTCTGCGCGATGTTCTTGGGGCCCTCGGCGCCGAGCAGGACGGGCAGCTCCGCCCGGAGCGGGTGGGTGATCGGCTTCAGCGGCTTGCCGAGCCCGGTGCCGTCGGCGCCCGCGTACGGGTGGGAGTGGTAGCGCCCGTCGAGCCGTACGGGCCCCTCGCGCCGCAGCACCTGCCGGATCACGTCCACGTACTCGCGGGTCGCGGTGAGCGGCGAGCGCGGGAAGGGGCGCCCGTACCAGCCCTCGACGACCTGCGGCCCGGACAGCCCGAGCCCGAGCATCATGCGGCCGCCGGAGAGGTGGTCGAGGGTGAGCGCGTGCATGGCGGTGGCGGTGGGGGTGCGGGCGGCCATCTGCGCGACGGCGGTGCCGAGCCGGATGCGGCGGGTGTGGGCGGCGATCCAGGTGAGCGCGGTGAAGGCGTCGGAGCCCCAGGCCTCGGCGGTCCACACCGAGTGGTAGCCCAGCCGCTCGGCCTCGCGGGCGAGTTCGAGGTGGGCGGCGGAGGGGCCGCGGCCCCAGTAGCCGAGGGCGAGTCCAAGGCGCATGACGGCCAGCCTTCCTGACGCATCGTCAGATTTGTCGGTCGGCTGGACTGTACGACAACGGCCCCCCGCCCGGAAGGGCGAGGGGCCGTCGGGGCCTTGCGGGCGCGGGCTAGCCGCGCTGGATGCCGGTGGTGTCCTGGAGGACGCCGCGGCGGCCGTCCTGCGTCTGCGCGACCAGGGCCTGGCCGCGCTGCTCCACCGCGAGGTACCAGGTGCCCGGCGCCAGCTCGGCGATGGGCGCCTGGGAGCCGTCCTCCGCGTACAGCGGGCGGGCCACCGGGACGGCGAACCAGAAGGCCGCGAAGTCCGCGGCGGGCGCCGGCGCCGGGGTCTGCTGCGCCGGGGGCTGCGCGGCCTGCGGCTGCGGGGCCTGGTGCTGCTGGGGCTGCGGCTGACCGCCGAGCGGCTGGCCGCCGAAGGGCTGGCCGCCCTGCGACGGGTCGGGCTGGCCGCCGTACGGCTGCGGCTGCTGCTGGGCGCCGGGGTAGCCGTAGCCGCCGGGGACGCCCTGCTGGCCGGGCTGCACCCCGTACGGCTGCGGGGTCTGCGGCTTCGGGGCGCCGAGGAGCGGGCCGCCGAGGGCCGGGACCAGCGGGGCGGCGACGGCCGCGCCGGCCACCACGAGCGCGGCGATCAGGCCGAGGATGAGGCCCGCGCCGGCGTTGTCCGACTCGAAGACCCACATGAGCAGGGTCCACGCGGAGGCGATGCCGAAGGCGGCGCCGACCTGGCCGAGCTCAAGACCGGCCACCTTGCGCGGCTGCGGCAGCGCGCGCGACAGGACCACCAGCGCGGCACCGGCGATGCCGAGGAAGAAGGAGCCCCAGCCGAGGGGCGAGATCTCCCACGAGTTCGGGAGGTCGACCTTGGCGCAGATCGCGGCGCTGGCGTCGCATCCGGAGATGCTGAGGAACGAGGCGATGAACAGCACCACCGCTGCACCGATCAGCACGCCATCGCCTCGGGTGAGGGAGCGGATATTCACGTATGAGTCCTTCGTAGGGTCGTCTCGTCGGGGTGGCGCGGATCACGGGGGCGGCCCCCTCGTACGGAGCATCGTACGGAGCGAATCTATCGTCCGTCGTGTCGGACGGCGGGCCCTACCCCTTGAGGTAGGCCCCGATGCCGTCGGCGATCCCCTGCGCGGCCTTCTGCCGCCACGCGGCCCCGGTCAGCAGCGCGGCGTCCTTCGGGTCACGCATGTTGCCGCATTCGATGAAGACCTTGGGGACGGTCGAGAGATTGAGCCCCCCGAGATCCTTCCGCACGTCCAACCCCGTACCGGAACCGATGTAGTTGGCGGGCCGGGTCCCGGTCGCCCGCCCGAACTCCGTGACCAGCTTCTCGCCCAGGGCGCGCGAGGGCCCGACGATCTTCGTGGTGTCGGCGCCGCCCTCCCGCACCAGCGCGGGCAGGATCACATGGAACCCCCGGTTCCCGACGGCCGAGCCGTCCGCGTGGACGGAGACGACCGCGTCCGCCCCGGCGGCGTTGCCGATCCGGGCCCGCTCGTCGATGCAGGGGCCGTACGGGCGCTCGGCGTCGTGGACGAGGACGACCTTGGCGCCCTTCGCCTTGAGGAGATCGCGGAGACGGTGTGAAACATCGAGGGTGAACGCGGCCTCGGTGTATCCCGCGTTCGTGGAGGTGCCCGTGGTGTCGCACTCCTTGCGGTTCGTCCCGATATTCACCTTCTTGTTGATTTCCGTGGTGTGGCGGAAATTGCCGGGATTGTGTCCGGGGTCGATCACGATCGTCCGCCCGGCGAGCGGCAGCTTCCGGCCGGGACCGGCCGGGATCGCCCCGGACGCGGGGCCGGTGGCCTGCGCGGTCGCCTGGGCGGTCGTCTTCTCGTCGACGGTACGGGGGCCCTGCGTCGCCGACTCGGCGGCGCCCCCGCAGCCCGCGAGGGCGGCGCAGGCGGTCAGGGCCAGGGGGAGGGCGAGGAGTTTCCGATGGTCGTACGGCACTCCGCGACTGTAGGCGCTCCGGCGCGGGTTTGCCCGTATCGCTGGACGTGTGTGGGGGGAGGGTGAAGGGTATGTGGGGGGCACTGCACCGGCGACCACAGAGGGGGAACCTGTGGCGGGGGAAGATCACGACCACACCAGCGCGGGCGGCCAGAGCGGCGCGGACGACGGCAGGGGCGGCCGACAGCCGTCACCCTGGGAGTGGACGGGACCGGGGGCCCAGCAGCCCTTAGGCCCGCCGCCCCCGCAGCCCGCGCCGCAGGACCCGCGCGTGCAGCCCGGACCGTACGGGGGGTCCGGAGCGTACGACCAGCCGGGACCGTACGGGGGGTCCGGACCGTACGACCAGCCCGGACCCTACGGGCAGCCGCCCGCGCCGCCCGGCCTGCCGCCGGTGATGACCGCGGCGCCGCCACCGCCGCCGCCCGGCCCGCCGCCGGGCCCGCCGAACCCGGCGCAGGCCGTCGCCGTCGCCCTGCTCAACCTCTCCTGCCTGGGCCTGGGATACGTCCTGCTCAAGCACTGGAGGCTCGCGGCCCTCTGCTGGGCCGCCACCGTGGCGCTGCTCGTCGTCGCCCTGCCCGCCGACCCGGACGGCATCCCGCTCGCCGTCCTCGTCGCGTACGGCCTCTTCCTCCTGACCGTCGCCGCCGACGGCGCCCGCCGCGGACTGCGCGCGACCCCCGCCGCCCTGGAGGCCCCCGGCCGCCGCGGGCTCGTCCTGCCCGTCGCGCTCGTCCTCCTGGTCGCCGTCCCCGGAGGCGGCGGCTTCGCCTACGCGGCGGCCCGCGACGAGGCGGTCGAGCAGAAACTCATGGACACGCTGACCGCCGCCGACGGGCTGGTGAAGCGGGCCGAGGGCCAGTCCTTCAGCAGCGTCGAGGTGACCTACAACTCGGTCCTCGCGACCTACCAGCAGATCGGCACCGAGCACGCCGGCTCGCGCGCCGGGAAGCTGGTCCCGGACCGGCTCGCCGCCTACTACACCTCGGTCTCCCTGCCGTACACGAAGAAGGACTACTGCGCGGCCGTCCCGGGCCTCAAGCACCTGCGCGCGCTGCCCGACAAGGTCGACCGGGGGCTCCTCGGCGGGCTTGTCGGCAAGGCCGACGAGCCGCTGGCCGAGTCATGGTTCCAGTGCGGCACCACCGTGATCGGGTCGGCGGGCCAGGAGAAGACCTCGGGCGACTACCTCAACGACCTGACCAAGACGTTCCCGCAGTCCCCCTTCACGCAGAAGGTCGAACCCACCCTCCGCGAGGGCCTGCGCACCCGCGAGAAGGCCCTGGGCATCGCCCCCTGCGACGGCATCACGGAGATCCGCCGCTTCCAGACCACGGTCGGCATGCTGCCCACCGAGACCTACGCGAGCCTCGGCGCGGACACCCAGCGGGTCATCCAGCGCGGCGACTTCGGCTGCGGGCTCGACCGCTTCAAGAAGAAGGAGTTCACCGAGGCGGCCACGGCGATGACCGACTACGCCAAGACCTACCCGGACAGCCCGCAGACCGCCCAGGCGCGCAACATCGCCATCGCCGCCGAGATCGCCGAGGAGACCCCGGCGGCCGGCAACCGGGTGCCCTCCGGCGCCACGGTCGACGGCTCCGGCCAGGTCCTGGTCATCAGCAACGACGGCCCCGGCGAGGTCGAACTCCTCTATACGGGCCCGGTCACCGGCCGCCTCACCATCCCGTCCTGCGCCTCCTGCAAGACCTACCCGACCCTCCTGCTCCCGGTGGGCGGGAAGATCAAGCCGTGCTCCGGCCCCTCCTCCAAGTACCCGAAGCGGACCCTCACGCTGCCCCCGGGCAACTACCAGATGCTCCAGAAGCGCGAGGGCACGGGCCGCTCGGCGGGCATGAAGAAGCCGAGCAACGCGAAGATCGAGTCGGGCTACAGCTACACCAACTGCCTGTACGTCACCTCGGGGTTCTGACCCCGCGAGCAGGCGGACGAGCGATTTCCCGGGCCGGGCCCCCGTTTGCGGGGCCCGGCCCTCGCGCGGATAGTGAGGAGCAGGGGTGAGAGGAGTGCTCCTATGCGTATGCGCAAGGACACGAGATCCCGTCGTCTGGTGATGACTTCAACGATTCTCATGGCGGGGGGGCGTCATGCTCCTCCCCGTCCCCGCGGTCGCCCACCCGGCGGCGGACACCTCCACGACGGCGTCCTCGGCCGTGACCCCGGGGCGGATCTCCGGAGGCTCCTTCCAGATCCGCAACCTGGGCACCTCGGAATGCATGACCCTGGCAGGCGGCGTGTCGACCGACAACAACGTCGAGCTCGTCCAGTTCGACTGCGACAACGACCCCTCGCGCCGCTGGCAGGTGGTCAACTGGAACGGCAACTCCTACCAGCTCGTCAACGTCGAGACGGGCCTGTGCGCGACCGTCGCGGGTGGCAGCGGCGGCGACAACAAGCCGCTCGTGCAGTTCACCTGTGACTCGGACAACTCGCGGCGCTGGGTGCTGCGGCTGGCCGGGTCGGTGGGTGGATAGCGGCGATATCTACGCCTGCTCGATCTGCTCCCCCTGCCTCCCCTGCTCTCCCGCCTCTCCCCGCTCCTTCCGTCCCGCTTCCGCGTCGCGGCGCGGCCCGGGGAGCACCAGCCTCGGCCGGCGCCGCTCGGGGCCCCTGCGGTGCGAGGCGGCCACGGCGAACAGGGAAGCGGCATACCAGATCATGACCCCGGCACCCCACCCGCCGAAGGCGTCCCAGGCGAGGGCCACGCTGGGCACCAGCAGGCACAGGTAGGCGAAGCGCAGACGCCACTTGTGGAAGGGGAGCGACGGGACGTCCAGACGGATGCTGTATTCGCTGATGATGATCCAGTCGTCGATGAAGAACGCGAACACATAGGCCAGCGTCGTCATCCAGAGACCGTCGAGACCGTGCCCCCGCAGCAGCCACATGATGGTGAGGGAGGCGAGGAAGACACCGCCCTGGGCGTTGGTGACGAGGAGCTGCCGCAGCTTGTTCCAGAGCTCCATCGTGGTGCCCTCGTGCCCGTAGAGCATGCGCACCAGCGTGATGTGCCGCATCAGCACCGTCACGGCCACCGCCACGGTGGTGAGCTGGAGAACCAGCGAGCCGTTCGACAGCTGCTCCGCGAGGGCGTCAAGGGTGGCCCGACGGTCGGTGAGGACCCTGGGCAGCCACTGCCCGACGGTGCCGGCCGGACCGCTGAGCGCCAGCACACAGCACATGACCGCCAGAGCCAGGTTCGTGGCGCTCTGGCCGAAGCTGGCCCTGAGCGCCTGCGACTGCTCCGAGAAGCGCTGACGGAGCCTGTTCGGCCGCTCGAAGGGGAGCTGGCCGGACTGCTCCCGCTCCTCCGCCCGAGCCCCGCCGATCGCCGACACGGTGCACGCGAGGAGATACGTGATGCCACCCGCCCACAACGCCGTGTGGACGACCGGGTCGTGGAACAACCGCACCTGGGACCTCCTGCGAGCGAGGCGCCCCCGAAGGGGCCGGGCCGACCGAGGGGCGCCATCATCGCAGCGGGGGAGACCCGGCGAAGGCGTTTTCCGCGCATTCGTCCGTACGGTCCGGGGGGCCGGGTTTCCGGCCCGCGCCGCGTCAGCCCCGCTGGCGCAGCACCCGCAGCGAGTCGGTGACCGAGATCTCCTCGAAGTCGCCCGACTCGATCGCCCGCAGATAGATCCGGTACGGGGCCTGGCCGCCGTCCTCCGGGTCCGGGAACACGTCGTGGATGACCAGGGTGCCGCCGGGCGCCACCTTCGGGGCCCAGCCCTCGTAGTCCGCCGTCGCGTGCTCGTCGGTGTGCCCGCCGTCCACGAACACGAAGCCGAGCTGCCCGCCCCACACCTTCGCGACCTCGGGCGAGCGCCCCACGACCGCGATCACGTGCTCCTCAAGACCCGCCTTGTGGAGCGTACGGCGGAAGGTCGGCAGCGTGTCCATCGCGCCGACCTCCGGGTCGACCACCGTCGGGTCGTGGTACTCCCAGCCCGGCTGCTGCTCCTCGCTGCCCCGGTGGTGGTCCACCGTCACCGCGACCGTCCCCGCCGCCCGCGCCACGTCGGCGAGCAGGATCGTCGACCGCCCGCAGTACGTGCCGACCTCAAGCAGCGGCAGCCCGAGCCCCGCCGCCTCCGCCGCCGCCGCGTACAGCGCGAGCCCCTCCTTGACCGGCATGAAGCCCTTCGCCGCCTCGAAGGCGGCGAGGATCTCGGGGGTGGGCTCGGCGGCGACGGTGGCGGCGGCCATGACGGGTCCTCCTACTGGCGGGTACGCGTATACGGGCGCCCATGGTGCCCTACCCGTCGCATTCGAACCACACCGTCTTCCCGTCGGCCCCCTCCATGACCCCCCACCGGTCCGTCACGGCCTCCACCAGCGCCAGCCCCCGCCCGCTCTCGTCCAGCGGCTCCGCCACCTTCGCCACGAGTGCCCCCGGCACCCCGTCGGCCACTTCCACCCGCAGCCCGTGCGGCTCCCTCAGCAGCAACACCGTGCACCGGCGTCCCGGCACGTGCCGTACGACGTTCGCGACGAGCTCCGTGAGCGCGAGCTGGCCGGAATCGGACACCTGGTCGAGTCCCCAACGCGTGAGGAACATGCGGAGGATGTGGCGCATGTGACCGGCGGAGTGCTCACCCACGGTGAAGCCCATGCGGTAGCTGGCTTCAAGTTCCGCAGGATAGAGGTCTGTTCCTTCATTCATGCCTCCAGAGTGGAGCGCCATCGCTACGCTCGGCTACGGATTGGACTCAACGCTCGATTGCGTTTCCTTGGGGGTGACCTCGCCGTGGCCAATGTCCGCATGCTCGATCCCAGTGCCTCGCCGCTGGACTACTACGGGGCGGAATTACGCCGGTTGAGGGAGGAGGCGCAGCTCAGTCAGGATCAGCTGGGTGACATCCTCTTCTGTACCGGCTCGCTGATCGGTCAGATCGAGACCACGAAGAAGGTCCCGAGCCGAGCGTTCTCGGAACGGCTGGACGCGGCGCTGATGACGGGCGGGTTGTTCTCGCGCCTGATCGGCCTGGTCCTGAAGAGCCAGTTGCCGGCTTGGTTCCAGCCGTACGCGGAGATGGAAGCGAAGGCGACGTACATCTCGACGTACCAGCCTCAACTGGTCTACGGGTTGCTGCAGACCCCGGCCTACGCCCGCGCGATCCTCGGTGTGCGTACCGAGGGGGACCTCGACACCAAGCTGGCTGCTCGAATGGAGCGCCAGCGCATCCTGGACCGTGACACGCCCCCGTTGATCTGGGTGGTGATGGGCGAAGCCGTGCTGTATCAGGAGATCGGCGGGCGCGAGGTGATGCGGGATCAACTCGCCCACCTGTTGAGGACGCAGGAGAAGGAGTGGGTGAAGATCCAGATCCTGCCGTTCCAGTCGGGAGCACATGCGGGCCTGCTTGGCTCCTTCACCCTCCTGCGTTTCGAGGACGACCCTGACATCGTCTATACCGAGGACTTCGTCCAGGGGCATATGACGGCGAATCCATCCGCCATCCGTGAAGGCTCACTCCGTTACGATCACTTGCAGGCTGCGGCCCTCTCAGTGGAGGACTCGGCACGACTGATCGCCAGGGTGATGGAGGAACGCTATGGGGACCAAGCTGGACCTGACGGGAGCGCGCTGGCGTAAGTCCTCGTTCAGTGGTGACACCGGCGGCGAGTGCATCGAGGTCGCCGACCTCACCGCTCACGTTGCCGTGCGCGACTCCAAGAACCCCACCGGCCCCGTCTTCCGCGCCGCCCCGGCGGCGTTCGCCGTGTTCGTGGCGGCGGCCGCCGAGGGGCGTATCGGCCAGTGACGGCACCGCTCACGCGCCGAGGGTGATCAGCGCGGCGATCGCGGGGCCGAACGCGCCGCCGAGCTGGTAGCAGAGGTTGAAGAGACCGATCGCGGTCGGGCGTTGGTCGGCCGGGAGGCCCTGCGTGGCGTAGACCGCGAGGGTCGCCTGGCCGGCGCTGGTGGTGAAGACGGCGAGGGTCGCGACCAGGAGCAGGAGCGGGGCCCACGGCGTGAGCAGCGCGGTGAGCGGGGCGAGCACGCCGACCGTCAGCAGGAGCGTCAGGACGCGGGGGCGGCCCAGTCGGGCGGAGGCGGCGGCGAGCGCCATGGAGAGCGCCGATCCGACGAGGAGGGCGACGAGCTGACCGGTGCCGATGGTGGCGGTGGTCCAGCCGGTGCGGTCGCGCAGGAGCTGCGGGACGGTGAAGAGCAGCGTGAAGTACGAGGTGGCGAAGGCGCAGGCGAGCGCGGCCGAGAGGACGAACGCGCGGGTGCGCAGGAGTGCCGCAGGGACGAAGCCGGTGGGGCGGGCGCGGACGTGCAGGGCGAGCAGCGCGCCCGTGAGGAGCGAGGCGGCGACGGCGGGCAGCGGGTAGCGGGGGATCAGGACGAGCGCGGTCGCCGTGAGGGCGAGCAGGGTCGCGCCGCGCCCGTCGAAGGGGACGCTCGGGGAGGGCGCGGAGAGCTCGGCGCGGCGGGTGACGGCGGGGAGGGCGAGCAGCGCGACCAGGCCGACGGCGAGGGAGGCTCGCCAGGAGACGGCGTCCGCGATGAGGGAACCGAGCAGGGGCCCGACCGCTCCCAGCATGCCGAAACCGGCGGTGATGAGCCCCATCCGGCGGACCGAGCCGGCCAGGCTCATGGCGACGGTGACGAGTCCGGCGCCGCCCACGGCTTGGGCCGCCCGGCCCGCCATGGCGAGCGGCAGCCAGGGCGCGAGGGCGACGACGGCGGTGCCCGCGACGATGAGGGCGGCGCCGAGGCGGAGGGTGGTGCCAAGTCCCCGGCGGCGCAGGAGGCTCGCCATGAGGGGGGTGCCGACGGCGATGGCCCAGGCGAAGACGGTGACGAGCCAGGTGGCCGTGGCGGTGGGGACGCCGAGGGAGCCGGCCATGTCGGGGAGGATCAGGACCGGGCTGTTGGCGCTCGCGGCAAGCGGGGCGGCGAGCAGGGCCAGCCAGGCGGCGGGGACGGGGCGGACGCTCCGTGGGGCGGGTCGGGGGCGGGTGCGGGGCCGGGCGTGCAGGGACATGACGGGCTCCAGGAGGTGAGGCGGTCGGTCCAGGCGGAGGGGGCGGGGACGGTCGGCGGCCCGGGGATCAGACGGCGGTGACGACCTCGTCGTAGGAGAGCCGGGGGGAGCGCGGGAACCAGGCGTCGTCGCCGGGGTGCCCGATGTTCACGACCATGAGCGGCGTGTGGTCGGCGTCGAGGAACTCCTTCTGGGCGCCGGGGAAGTCGAACCCGGTCATGGGCCCGGCGGCGAGACCGGCGGCACGTACGCCGAGGATGAAGTACGCGGCCTGGAGCGTGGCGTTGAGCGCGGCGGACTCCTCGCGGACCGGGCGGTCGGCGAAGAAGAGGTCCTTGGCCTGCGGGAAGTGCGGGAGGAGCGCGGGGAGTTCCTCGTGGAACTCGTTGTCGGCGGCGAGGATCGCGATCAGCGGCGCGGAGGCGGTCTTCGTCCGGTTTCCCTCGGCCATGAGCGGCAGGAACCGCTCGCGGGCCTCGTCCGAGCGGACCAGGACGATCCGCAGCGGCGACTGGTTGAAGGCGGTGGGGGCGTACTTCACGAGCTCGTAGATCGCCTGGACCTGCTCGTCGGTCACGGGCTCGGCGGTGAAGGTGTTGGCGGTGCGGGCCTCGCGGAAGAGGAGGTCCTGGGCGGCGGGGTGGAGGGCGAGCGCGGGCATGGAGTGCTCCTGTCGTTCAACCTTGATAATCTCAACGTTGAGATAAAAGCACCCAGGTTCTCTCAGCGTCAAGTATCTCAACGTTGAGAGAGTGAACATTGAGAGGAGCGGGCGGATGAGCGATGCCGTGGACGCGATCGTCGGCCAGTGGGTCAAGGAGCGCCCGGACGTGGCGGACGACCTGTGGCCGGTGCAGTTGTTCGGGCGGATCCAGCGGCTGGCCCGGGTGATCGACAAGGCGGCCAAGGCGAGCGCGGCGGAACACGGGGTGGAGCACGGCGAGTTCGACGTCCTGACGACCCTCCAGCGCTCGGGCCCGCCCTACGCCCTCACCGCGGGCGCCTTCCTCAAGGCGTCCATGGTGACCTCCGGCGCCATCACCAACCGGATCGACAAGATGGAGGCCAAGGGCCTGGTCGAGCGGGTCCGCGACGGCGACGACCGGCGCACCATCAAGATCCGCCTCACCGACCACGGCCACGAAGTCACCCGCGCCGCCTTCGCCGACCACCTGGCCACCTACGCCCGGCTCCTCGCCGAAGTGGACCGCACCCTGGTCGCCGACACCGCCGAAGGCCTCCGCCAGATCCTGGAGACCCTCGGCGACACCACCATCGACTGACCCCCGAGCGGCGCGCGCGCTCGTCGTCCACGAACGTGGATGCCGGTCGACGCGCCCGTATGGCAAGGTGCCGGCATGTCCAACGGTGTCTCCTACCCCGTCTTCCGCACGTCCGACCCGGCGGCGGCCCTCGCCACGGCGCGTCACCTGCTCGCGCTGGGCGAGCGGGAGTACGCCCAGGTGTCGGTGGAGGTGGAGCTCCGCACGGTCGCGGAGGTGAGGGAACTGCGTCAGGCGCTCCCGGACTCCTGGTTCCGCACCGAGAACGAGGAGTTCTGGGCGGGAGCGCCCGATGCGCGGACGCTCGTCCGCTGCGACTGGCACGCCGCCGAGCTCCCCGAGGACATGGACGGCCTCGCTCCCTTGCTCCCGCTCTGGGCGTCGATGGTGGACCAGCCCGTCGGTGGCGTCGAGGACGCCTTCGCCGCGTTGGTGGGCACGAGATACGGCGTGATCCGCTGGGACCGGATGATCTGGCCGGCGGTGCCGGAGTACGGGTACGACGGCCGCGTCGAGCACGACGGGGTCACCCTGGTCTTCAACGGCGACGACGCCGGAGCCGACCGGCGGATCGGGACCCACACGGTATGCGTCGACGTCCAAAGCACCCGGGACTCGCAGACGTACGCCGCCTGCCTGGCCGAGCGAATCGGCCAGGCACTCATCGGCCCGCCGCACCGGTAGGGCGCGTCGCCCCGCTCTGCTCCACGGGCTCGCGCCGGGCGGCGAAGCGATCCTCGAAGTGATCGTTCGGCCGGCTCTCGTGGTGCAATGCTGCGCATGGCGACACTTCTTGATAAGGCGCAGCTGTTCCGTTCCTTGCATGTACCAGGCAAGCCGCTGGTCCTGCCGAATGCCTGGGACGGGGCTTCCGCCCGTGTGGTGGCGGATGCGGGCGCTGCCGCGATCGCGACCACCAGTGCCGGGGTCGCTTGGTCACTCGGCCACGGCGACGGCGATCACATGACCCGCGATCAGGCGCTTGGTGCGATCACCCGGATCGCGGCCACTGTGGACGTACCGGTCACTGCCGACATCGAACGTGGCTACGCGACCGACCCCGACGGCGTGGCCGAGACCGTCCGAGGCGTCCTCGCGGCCGGAGCCGTGGGGATCAACCTGGAGGACACCCTGCGCTCCGTCGCCGAGCAGGCC